>NZ_VORB01000004.1 GCF_007995015.1 Luteibaculum oceani | reverse complement strand
CGAACAGAGAAGTTAAGCTCACTAGCGCAGATGGTACTGGTATACCAACCGGGAGAGTATGTCGCCGCCACTTTTTATCTAAAACCCTGATTACTTCGTAGTCAGGGTTTTTTTTTGCTTTATACTTCGCTCAGGCTACCGACAGGACTCGGCTACGCTAGCTTCGGCTTCGGTGGCTTTGACTTCACCCAGCCAACTATTAACCAACGCGTAACAAGCTGCCTTATACTTCGCTAAGGCAGAACGCTCTGATTGTACTTTAAAAGAGGGAAAACTAGATTCTAATTATCCTTCATCCATAATCCGTCATCATAAAAAATCCTCTGTTTATTACCCTTTCCGATTGTTAATACAGTCTACATTAGAATTAGACCCCAATTTCAATGAGAGTTCATTTTATTGGTTTGTATTATCGTTAATTACAGTTTAGAAATCCTGATAGGAAACAATGCTATTCTTACCAAGCATCAAGGAAATTCTGTTAATAGTTTATTAAAATAGTCCCATACTACTACGTTAAGTCGTTTTTTTAAGGTGCTTCGACGGTTTTATTGTGTCGTTAGAGCCCCTATATTGTTAATTGCTGTATGGGACAAATTAAATTTATACCATTTAAGGCTACATTGGTGAAATTTAGTGGCCTTATCCTTCTCTCATTGCTTCACATCGTTGCTTTTGGTCAAGCCAATTCAGATAGCTTACTTTCAACTGGTGATTTAAGAATGATGTCTTTGGATCAATTGATGAACATGGAAGTTACTTCCATTTCAAATAACCCGGAGAAAATATCACAGGTGGCTTCTGCGATTCAGGTAATCAACAATGAAGAAATAGTACGTTCAAGTGCTATTAGACTGCCAGAAGCAGTGGCATTAGCGACTAATCTCCAATCCACCCAAGTTAATTCTCACGATTTTGGTATAACTGCCCGAGGTTTTAACGGTTTACCATCAGCTGGAGGGATATTGGCTAATAAACTTTTGGTTCTGAGTGATGGCCGTAGCATTTACACACCCATTCTTGGTGGGGTGTACTGGGATGTACAAAATTACATCTTACAAGATATTGATAGGATAGAGGTAGTTTCGGGACCGGGTGGAACTTTATGGGGTGCAAACGCGGTTAATGGAGTAATAAATATTGTATCAAAGTCAGCAGAGGAAACTCAAGGCTTGTATGCATCCTCCTCTATAGGTACCTATTTGGAAAGAAAAACCAATTTAAGATATGGTTTTAAGTCTGGTAAATCATTTGTTAGGGTATATGGCCAATTTATGGAATTGGGCTCTTCTTTTAGGGGTAAAATGGCGGATACCAGCAGTATTTCGGATAGATATGATATGTACCAAGCGGGGTTTAGGCTGGATAGGGCCTTGGACAATAGGCAGAATCTTACGGTTCAGGGTGATCTTTACACAGGAACTCAACATGCTGGTGAGGACTTCAGTAATACGGATGGTGCAAATATTCTAGGCCGGTATAGCAAGGAGTTTAATAATGGATCCGACTTGCGTATTCAAGGATATTACGATTATGTATGGCGCGGGACCCCAAGAGACTCTAATGATATTGTTCAATATCAGCTAAATACATACGAATTAGATGCCAAGTACAGGTTCAAATTAAATGATTGGAACAATGTTATGGTCGGTGTCTTATACCAGTTAAGAGAGGATCAAACAGCAGTTACTGCAACAACTAATTACATACCAAGGGAGAGAAGTATGCAGTTATATAGCGTGTTTTTCCAAGATGAAATTACCGTTATTCCAGATGTTCTTAAGGCTACAATTGGATCCAAGTTTTTACATAATGTGTTTACTGGATTTGAAGTTCAACCCAGTGCAAGGTTGAATTATAGTATTTCTGATAATCTTTCCGTTTGGGGAGCTATAAGTAGGGCAGTTAGATTACCTAGTAGATTCGATTCTGATATCACGGTTGGTGGGGATTCTTTCGACAGTGAAAAGCTTCTGGCCTATGAATTGGGTTCTAGGTGGAAGGTAAGTAATAAGTTAAGCCTTTCATTCGCGGGTTACATTAATAACTATGATGATCTTAGGAGTTTGGATGTGAATACAAATCCCGACATTCCTTACACTGTGGTTCTTGCTAATAGCCAAAGAGCAGAATCCAAAGGTTTTGAGTTGTTTAGTAACCTTAGTATAATGAACCAGTGGAGGATTAGGGCTGGGTACTCCTTCTTTGAAAATGTAATTGATCAAAAATCTCAATTGGTTTTAGCTGTTAGCGAACCCTTTGAAAGTGTTGACCCCAAGCATACCTTTAGGTTGCAATCGATAAGCAATATTGGTGAAAATACAGAATTGGATGTTTTACTTCGAGTAAATAGCAAACTTCGAAGGAGCGATACTCAGGAAGAAGTTAGGGGCTATACAGGGCTTGATATCCGGTTGGCAAGAAAAATTGAGAGCTTGAGATTGTCTTTGGTTGGGACCAATCTTTTAAAACCGCACAATCCACAAGCAGGATTAGGCATACCAAGAAGTGTTTTTTTACGAATTGAAATTGGAATACAATAATGGACAGATTAGTAAAAACAGCACTAATTGTAGGCTTGCTATTGATAGTCAACGGTTGGCCATTTCCAGTTCAGGCGCAGAGCTCAGTTTCTAGAGAGTACCAACTTAAGGCTGCGTTTATATACAATTTTTGCCAGTTTGTTAATTGGCCTGAGGCATCATTTCAAAATACCAATAACACATTGGTAATAGCCGTTGTTGGCGAAAATCCATTTGGGAATGTATTAACGGAATTGGTTAAAAATCAGCAAATAGGTGGGCGTAAGGTTGTGGTAAAAAGAGCATCAGATTTGGCTTCTGCCGCAGAGAGCCATATAATTTTCGTTCCAAGTAACTATAGATTCGGAATGGATGAATGGAAGACAAAGGGGAGTAGCAACGCCTTGATTATTGGCGAATCAGATAGCTTTTTGGATAAAGGCGGGATGATTCGATTCTACACGGCCGATAACAAATTAAAATTTCAAGTCCACCTGGATAAAGTGCAGGAACAGGACTTTAAAATTAGTTCCAAGCTTTTAAAAATGGCAACACTCTATTAGTATGAAGTTTGAGAACCTTCCCATCCAAAAGAAACTAACGCGATTTACTTTGCTATTGAGTGCAACCATTTTAATGGTAACTGGAGCAATTTTTTTCATTTATGATTACGTGAGCTTGCGTAATGCCACCATAGAAAAACTCAGTACAATTGGTAAAATTATTGCCACAAACAGTACGGCTGCTCTAACTTTTCAAAGTAAGGAGGATGCCGATGATGTAATTCGAGCCATTTCAGCTGAATCGGATATTGTTTCTGTTGCCATTTACGATGAAGCGGGTAAACTTTTTTCCTTTTATCCGAAAGAATCCGAGTTAAAAATGGGGATTGAGGGCCTACTTCCGTATCAGTACGATATTCGTGGTGAGGAGATTCAAATGTATTTGCCCATATCTCAGGACGACAAAACCATTGGTACCCTACACCTAAAATATCAATTGAATGCTTTGAAGCAGCGAATGGGTGTGTATGCAATAGTTGGCGGTGTATCCATTCTGGTTTCTCTGTTACTGGTAATCGTTTTTTCTAAGCGATTAAAACGAAACATTACAATCCCGATATTAAACCTGATGAGGACTGCCCTTAACATTTCGAGGGAAAAGGATTATTCAATTCGAGCGCCAATTTACTACGATGATGAGGTAGGTAAACTCACCAAATCATTCAACAACATGGTTGGACAAATAGAGACTCAGAATTCAGAACTCAGTTCTAACAATATTGAATTACAGCGCAAGGCAGAGGAATTAGAGCAAGCCAGTAAATACAAGAGTGAATTCCTTGCCAATATGAGCCATGAACTTAGATCTCCCTTAAATAGTCTACTTATACTCGCAAATGACTTATGTAAAAACCGAAGCAAAACCTTTAATGAAGAAGAGTTAGAAAGTGTTAGAATCATTCATGAATCGGGAACAGATTTACTTTCTTTGATTAATGATATTCTGGATTTAAGCAAAATTGAAGCTGGAAAAATGGAGGCCAATTTTGAAAAAACCTATGTCAATAATGTGGTTCAAACGGCCAAAAATTCCTTTAAAGCACTAGCCAATAAAAAAGGCTTGGATCTTAACCTTATTGTTCAACCAGGAGTACCAGATTTCATTATCAGCGACAGTCAGAGGTTAAACCAGATTCTTAAGAATTTGCTTAGTAATGCTTTGAAATTCACTAACCAGGGATCGGTTTCTTTGGTTGTAGAGCGGCATCAGGACGATGTTCATTTTTCAGTAACCGATACGGGTATTGGTATTCCTAAATCTAAGCAGGGACTTATTTTTGAAGCTTTTAAACAGGCTGAGGGTGGAACAGCCAGAAGGTATGGTGGTACAGGTTTAGGGTTGTCTATTGCCACCCAATTATCGGAATTGCTCGGAGGACATTTGGAATTAGAAAGTGAAGAGGGGAAAGGGTCTACCTTTAAATTGGTTTTGGAGGGCTGCTGTAGTGAGGACGTAGGTAAAAGACCAGTTAAAAAGGCACCTTCCAAACCGAAGGTAAAATCCCAAGTTTTGGAGCCTGAAAAGGTGGAGCAAGTTGAGGAATTACCCAAGCATCAATTTAGAGACGACAGAGAGGATGTTTCCGATGGAGAAGAAGTAATCTTAATTATAGAGGATGATTCTGCATTTGCGAAAATTTTAATGAAGGAGGCCAATGAAATTGGGAGAAAAGCAGTTTGTGCTGCATCCGGTGAGGAAGGTTTAAAATTATTAAACTCATTTAATGTACTATCCATAATCTTGGATATTAAACTACCGGGAATAAGTGGCTTAGCGGTTTTAGGGGAGCTAAAGTCTAGTTCCTCATTGAGACATATCCCTGTTTCTATAATTTCCGCATTACATAAGGAAGATACACCAATAAAAGGATCAGTACTTAATTATCTTACTAAGCCAGTTCAGCCACAAATATTAAAGAATACATTTCAGCTAATAGAAAATTACTGTAAACAAAAAATACGATTGCTCCTGGTAGTTGAAGACGATCAAAATGTAAGGCACTCCCTCAACGTATTATTGAAGAGTGACAACCTAGAAATTGTTGAAGCGGAATCGGTATCTGCGGCAACTAAAATTTTAAAGGATAAAATTGTCGATTGTATCATTTTGGATTTGACACTTACAGACGGATCTGGTGTGCGAATTCTGGAATATTTTAATGAATCTCAAAGAAATCCACCACCGATTATTGTGTATACTGGAGCGGACCTAGACCGTGAGGAAATAGAGGATATAAAGCATTGGGCCGAAACGGTAATTATAAAAGGGAAGGATTCTGAAAGCCATATTCTTTCCCAAACAGCTATGTACTTGCATCAGCCAATAAATACTTTTAAAAGTAGTAGAAAAGATACGACAGAAGTTGAATCTTCTATAGAAACGGATTTAACTGGTAAGCGAGTTCTTGTAGTCGATGATGATATGCGTAACATATTTGCCCTTTCGAATGCCTTAAGAAGCCATGGCTTAGAAGTTTTTAAAGCAGAAAGTGGTCCGTCTGGTATTCGAACCCTTGAAGAGAACCCAGAAATTGACGTGGTCTTAATGGATATTATGATGCCAGACATGGATGGATACGAGGCCATAGGCTTGATTAGATCTAACCCTGATTTTAAAAACAAGCCCATTATAGCATTAACAGCGAAGGCAATGTCTGGAGATAGAGAAAAGTGTTTACAGGCCGGGGCTAGCGACTATTTTGCTAAGCCAGTAGACATTGATAAACTACTTAAATTACTGTCAATATGGATGAATTGATCAGTGAAAAAAAGTTGGTTTCTGGTATTGCACCCAAAATTTTGGCAGTTGATGACAAGGTCCAAAATTTGGTTGCGCTTCGTCGTGTTCTGGCCGATTTTGATGTGGAAATAGTAGAGGCCCAGTCGGGAAATGAGGCACTAAAGAAAATATTACAACACGATTTTGCACTTGCCTTGCTGGATGTTCAAATGCCCGAAATGGATGGTTATGAGTTAGCAGAAATTATTCGCTCGGACCCAGAAACGCACGAACTTCCCATCATTTTTATCAGCGCAATCTTTACGGATAGACTTAACATGTTTAGGGGCTATGAAAAAGGAGCATTTAGCTTTATTACTAAGCCCTTTGAACCAATTGAATTACAGAATCAGGTTAAGTTTTTTATAAAAAAGTACTTAACCGAGCGCGCATATGAGGAATCTAGATCGCAAACCATTCAACTTTATAACAGTTCGCCAGAAATGTTGCTTTCTATAGATGCCAATTCTGGATTGGTAACACAGTGTAACAATAGAATTATCGAATTAACTGGCTACAGCAGAGAGGAAATAATCGATCATTCAGTTTTTAAGTTTTTTCGTGGTACAGAAGACTTTGAAAAAGCGAGGAAGGAATTTGCAGCTTTTAAGGATAAGGAGATCATTGAAAATGTAGAATTGACAATTCTAACCAAAGATGAGCGAAAACTCGAAATCTTATGGAAAGCGATTGCTATTAAAAACAATGAGGGTGTTGTAAAAGGGGCGAATAGTACTTGGACAGATATTACCGAGAAGAATGAAATGCAACGAAAACTAGAGGCTTCCAATAAGGAACTTGAGCTTAGAAATGAAGAATTAGAAAACTTTGTGTACTTAACTAGTCATCAACTTCAGGAACCCACGCAATCTATATTGAGTTTTATGGATCTCTTGAATCGGGAATATATTGATCAGATTGAAGGGGATGGTGCTGAGTATATCAAATATAGCCTTGCAGCCGCAGGCAGAATGCGCGATCAGGTTAAGGAACTACTAGATTACCTGAGGTTAGGAGAATTAAAGGAATGTTCCGACGTAGATCTAGATTCCATAGTGCACAATACCTTAAATGACCTAGACGTTCCTACGGAGTTAGATTTGGCTATCCATCCACTCCCTGTTATTTGTGGAATAGAGCCTTACCTAAAAATGCTTTTCAGACATCTTTTGAGCAATTCAATAAAGTATAGAGATCAAAGTAGACGACTAGTTTTAGAAGTAGGAGGTGAAGTAAAAGGGGGATGTACAGAGGTTTTTATTCGGGATAACGGAATAGGAATACCTGAAAACCAACTTGATAAGGTCTTTAAGATATTTCAGCAACTACACGCAAGAGATAAGTACCCTGGTTTAGGTGTAGGAATGGCGGTGGTAAAGAAAATTGCTGATCTCCATAAAGCCAGTATACAACTGGAGTCAAAAGAGGGGATAGGTACAACACTTACCTTACGGTTCCCTAAGTCTTAAGCTTTTTCTTTTTCGCTGCTGGGAATAATACGTTGTTCAGAATTAATCTGTATCCAGCAGAATTGGGGTGTAGGTTTAAATCGGTAGGAGGATCTCCAACTAAGTGACGATAATCTTCTGGATCATGCCCGCCGTAAAATGTCCATTGACCCTTTCCTAGTTCACCATGAATGTATTTGGCGGAATTGATGCTTTTAGTTTCTCCCAAAACAGTAACATTGGGTTTTAAAAAATCTTTTCTAAACGCAGTTGTTTGTCCCATAAAACCTGTTACCACTCGTTTATGGCTTTGGGTTAACATGGTAGGAACAATATCCCATTTCGCAGAAAAATCAAACAAGGTAAAAACATCTTTTACTTGGCCCAGCCCAACGTGATCCATAGTCGCATCAATATTTGAGAACTCGTACTTTAAAGGATCTTGAACAAGACTGAAATTTTTAAATGCAAGCGATTGGCTAAAGTCGAGTTTGCTTTGGTAGTTGGCTTCAGCAGGATCACCGTCATACATACTTTCGCAAATATCTACCCCCGTAGCAGCTAAAGAAATATCGTAACTATCGGTACCGGAGCACATAGTAAATAGGAATCCGCCACCGATAACGTACTTTTTTATTTCGTTGGCAACTGCATTTTTTAGATCCGAGACTTTAGAAAAACCAAGTTTATTAGCGGTTTCTGTATTTACCCGAACTTCATCTTGGTACCATGCTGCATTTTTATAGCTGGCATAAAACTTTCCAAATTGCCCAGTAAAATCTTCATGGTGGAGGTGTAGCCAATCGTAAAGCGGCAGTTTCCCTTCAATAACCTCGGTGTCGTATATTATTTCATAAGGGATTTCGGCGTAGGTAAGTACCAATGTTACCGCGTCATCCCAGGGTTGTTTGCCCTGTGGTGAATACACGGCAATTTTCGGAACCTTCTCTAGCTTTATGATTTCCATATTCACATCAGGGCTCGCAATTTGGGTGTATATGGAATTGGTTTGAGCATCGGAAACAACCTCATAGCTCACCCCTCTAATATTGCATTCGTTTAAGATGGTTTGGGAAAAAGGTATAAGAAAGCTACCTCCTCTATAATTCAACAGCCATTCTAAATCGACATCACGCTCAAGGGTCCAATAGGCTATACCGTATGCCTTTAGATGATTTTTTTGATTTTCATCCATGGGAAGCAATAGCTTTTTGGCCTCCGCTTGGAGTCCGAAAAGCAGTATTAACATAAAGGTAATTAAGCGCATAAATTGAGGAGTCAACTTTTAATTAATAACGGATTACCAAGGTAAATCTTGTGGATTTCCATCTCCTCCAGAAAGATTGGAGAAGCCATCGTCATCCTCGCTATCGTCATTTATTTTAGAACCTTTAATTACCACATTAGGTGATGCACCAATATTTGAGTTTCCGTCAAAATCTGAGTTAGGCTGTAAACCTCCACCAGTGGAGAAAGGATTATCGCCATCTCCCATCATTCCAGGTTCATTTAAATCTTCGAAACGTGCTAAATGCCCCTTAAATCTTAGGCGCACATTTTCAACAGCTCCATTTCTGTGCTTGGCAATCATAATTTCTCCAACACCCTGAAGAGGTTGTCCGTTCTCATCTTCCGTTATACCGTAGTATTCGGGGCGATAAATAAAGCTTACAATATCGGCATCCTGCTCAATAGAACCCGATTCACGAAGGTCGGAAAGCATAGGACGCTTATCACCACCACGGGTTTCTACGGCACGGCTTAACTGACTTAATGCAATAACCGGTACCTCGAGTTCTTTTGCAATAATTTTAAGAGCTCTTGAAATGGCAGAAATCTCCTGAACCCTGTTCCCTCCTTCATTTCCGGTTCCTGACATTAACTGGAGGTAATCGATAATTATGATCTTTACATCATGCTGGAAAACTAGCCTTCGGCATTTCGCCCTTAATTCGAAAATCCCCAAAGCTGGGGTGTCATCAATATATATTGGGGCTTCAGCAAGTTTTCCAATTCTAGCGTGTAGTTGTCTATAATCCTCTTCAGATAAATTTCCCTTTCTCAACTTATCTGACTCAATCCCAGTTTCAGAAGAAATTAAACGGTTAACCAACTGAATGGATGACATTTCCAGAGAGAAAAGGGCAACCGGAACATTATGGCGGGTAGCCATATTTTTCGCCATGGATAAAACGAAAGCCGTTTTTCCCATCGCAGGGCGAGCAGCAACAATAACAAGATCAGATTTTTGCCATCCTCCAGTTAACTTATCCAGATCTCTAAATCCTGACGGAACCCCACTTAATCCCTCTTGATTTGCTCCAGCCTCTTCGATTTGTGTAATGGCTTTTTGAAGCAACTCTCGCATGGATTCATAGTTCCGTTTAATATTTCCCTCAGAAAGGTTAAATAATTCTTGTTCCGCCTCATCCAGCAGCTCTAAAACGTCACTAGTATCTTCGTATGCCTTTTTAGTAATATTTGAGGTGATTTTTATAAGCTCTCGCTGCAAATATTTTTGAGAGATAATTCTCGCATGATATTCCAAGTTAGCAGAAGATGCAACTCTATTGGTCAGCTGAGAAACAAAGTAAGGACCACCCACAGCATCAAGCTCGCCCGTTGAGCGCAATTTTTGGGTTACCGTTAAAATATCAATAGGTTCAGAATCGGTAAAGAGATCCAGGATGGCTTTATATATCTTTTTATGCGCCTCTTTATAAAAGACACTAGGGCTTAAAATCTCCAAAACATCTGAGAGCGCGTTGCTGTCTAGCATAAGGGCTCCCAATACCGCTTCCTCTAGGTCTATTGCCTGAGGTGGTAATTTTCCACTTTCAAAAGTGTTTTGTGGATAGTTGGGCTTCGCTAAACGCGATTTTGTTGATGATTTTTGAGACTCTTCCATAGCAAAGTCAAAGGTAATTTTCGTTGGCGCAAAAGCGAAAAAAAAAAGCTAAAGACTTTGAACAATTCTACCAATGCCCTGCGGCACTAGCAAAAGTGTAAATCTTTAGCTTTTATCAATTTTTAAGCGGCGGCTTAAGAGTTGTATACTCCCATCGTACAGAACTTGTCAATTCTGGCTTTTATTCTCTCATCAGTATCAATAGCAGAAAGCTTTTTGATATGTTTTTTTATCTCGCGCTTTACAATTTTAAAGGATTCTTCGTGATTCCAGTGTGCACCACCAAGAGGTTCTTTAATTACCCCATCGATAAGTTTATTCTTCAACATATCCTGGGCGGTAAGTTTTAGTGCAGATGCTGCTTGCTCTTTAAAATCCCAGGTTCTCCATAGAATGGTAGAACAGTTTTCAGGAGAAATTACAGAGTACCATGAGTTTTCCAACATAAGTACTTTATCTCCTAAGGCAATACCTAATGCCCCCCCAGAGGCTCCTTCACCAATAACAATACAAATTACCGGCACCTTAAGATTTATCATCTCAAAAAGGTTTCGTGCAATGGCTTCACCCTGACCTCTTTCCTCGGCTTCCAGACCAGGATAAGCTCCTGGAGTATCGATAAAAGTTACAATCGGCTTATTGAATTTCTCGGCCAATTTCATCAGTCTGAGGGCCTTTCTGTACCCCTCAGGGTTTGCCATTCCAAAATTACGATACTGTCTCATTTTGGTATTGATTCCCTTTTGCTGACCAATAAACATAACCGTTTGATCATCAATTTGACCAAACCCACCAACCATGGCTTTATCGTCTTTTACATTTCTATCGCCGTGTAATTCTTGGAAATTACCGTCCGTAATGTGTTCGATATATGCTAATGTATATGGTCTTTCAGGGTGTCTTGAAAGCTGAACCCTCTGCCACGGAGTTAAATTGCCGTAGATCTCCTTTTGTTTAGCTTCTAATTTTTCCTTTAAACCGGTAAGTGTTTCGGTGATATCCACCTCATTCTTTTCACCAATTTGTTTGGTTTTCTCGATTTGCTCAAGTAGGTCACCTATAGGTGTTTCAAAATCCAATAGCGTTGGCATAAATTGTCCTTTTTTAGGAGGGTGCAAGTTATAATTTTTTACGGTTAGGTCGTTTTAATACATCTTTGTTGCGATGCTTTCTACATGTTACACAAAAATAAATTTGGGGCTCAATATTTTAGGTAAACGTTCTGATGGTTACCACGAGTTGCAAAGCTTTTTTATACCACTGCCCTTCGGCGATATTTTGGAATTAGAATTAGCCGAGAAATCGGACCTTGTATTATATGGAATTTCTATTCCTGGAAACAAGGAGGATAATTTGGTATGGAAGGCATGGTGCTACATGCAGAAAAAATTTAATCTCCCTCATGTAATATGGCACTTGTATAAAAATGTCCCAGCCGGAACTGGAATTGGAGCTGGGTCGGGTGATCTTGCTGAAATGTGTCTTATGTGCAATGTTTTTTTTAAGCTGGGATTAAGTAGAAAAGACCTCGAGGAAATTGCTCTGAAATTTGGTAGTGACACAGGTTTTTTTGTTTGTAAACAAATTTCTGTTGTCCGCGGACGCGGTGATATTATAGAACCCGTTGAAGATTTTATAAGGGGGAAGTATCTAGTTTTAATTCAGCCTAAAGGATTGACCATGAGCACCGTTGAGGCTTTTGCGAGTGTTAGAGATGGTAAGGTTGATAGCGATTTATCCGGATACAAGGATTTCTCCCAATGGAAAAGTTTGACCAACGATTTTCAGGGTGGGTTTTTAAAAAAGCATCCACAGGTGGGCGAGCTTTTTGAGGAACTACAAAACATGGGAGCTATTTATACCTCACTGTCCGGAAGTGGAAGCTGTATTTATGGAATATATGATCATCCACCCATTGTAGCCAGGGAAACTAATCTTAACGTCCTTTGGACTGGTAAATTGGGGAATCCTACTTCTGCGCTTTGCTGTAGAGAAGGATAGCTAGAATAAGGAAGACTATATTGGGTATCCAGACAGATATTAGGGGATTTACCCCTGCATTGGTGGCGGCCACCGTACTCACCTTCATTACAAAAATGTAAATGAGAATAATTACAAACCCCATTGCTATGTGAAGACCAATCCCACCGCGTGCTTTTCGTGAGGCTATGGAAACTCCAATAAGGGTAAGAATGTATGTAGCCAAGGGGTAACTCGTTCTCTGATGTTTTTCTATCTCAAAAAACACCACTTGATCTGACCCCTTAAGCTTTTCCTTTTCAATATATTCGTTAAGCTCGTTATAGCCTAGCGTTGCCGCAATTTCGGGGCGTTCACCAAAATCTTTTGGGACTACCGGTATTAATGTGTCTAGCGAAATTTCTCTTCTTAAAGACTCCTCGCCGTCTTCAAAGAATTTTCTGTGGGTAACATAACGCAGGGTCCAGGAGCTATCTTCTGGATTAAAAATGGCTCTATCTGTAATGATCTTTTCCGAAATTTTTCCATCCTCCCACTTTTCAATTGAAAAACGGTAGGCAGTATTGTATTCTAGATTTATCGACTCCGCAAAGGCAATAACCCCTGGTTCTATCTCCCTATGAAGATTGTTTTCCCTTATTTTAAAGCTATTCCATAGGTGTTCAACATGGAAATCAATTCTTGCCTTGTTACTCATTGGGAGCACAAAGTGATTTAGCAATAAGGCAATAATTACCAATATGGTCGCGGAAATAAAGTAGGGTCTGAGCAGACGATTAAAAGATACCCCACCTGCTAGAATAGAAATAAGTTCGGATTGCTGCGCAAGTTTACTGGTGAAAATTATCACCGTAATAAATATCAAAAGGTGGGAAAATAGATTACCATAGTACAGCACAAAATTTCCGTAGTAAACAGTAATTATTTCCCAAAAAGTGGCATTTGACTCAAGAAAGTCATCTATCCTTTCCGATACATCAAATACAACAGATATAGCCATAACAATGGCTAAAATGAAAAAGAAGGTTCCTAAGAACTTTCGAATAAGGTATCTATCTAAAATTGGCAACACCTATAATCGATTTTTCAATTTTGGAATCATTTGGGTTTTCCAGGTCTTAAAAGTTCCGTCTATGATTCTTTTACGTGCCTCCTTTACTAACCAAAGGTAAAATCCAAGATTGTGGATGCTCGCTAATTGGGGGCCAAGTCTTTCTCTGGCTATAAAAAGGTGTCTTAAATATGCTTTAGAGTGGAAAGTATCTGTTGAAACTGGGGAGTTTGGATCTATGGGACTGAAATCTCTTTCCCACTTTTTATTCTTTATGTTGATAATACCTTCACTGGTAAATAGCATTCCATTACGTCCGTTACGAGTTGGCATTACACAATCAAACATATCTACACCTAGGTCAATACATTCAAGAATGTTATCAGGAGTTCCAACACCCATGAGGTAACGTGGTTTTTCGGTTGGAAGTATATTGCATACCAGGTCCGTCATCTCGTAAAGATCTTCGTGCGGTTCTCCAACTGAAAGTCCACCTATTGCGTTTCCAACAGCGTTTTGGGATGCTATAAACTCGGCAGATTTTTGTCTTAAATCTGGGTAAACGGAACCCTGAACTATTGGAAATAAGTGTTGGGGGTATCCATATAATTCCGGAATCTTCTCCAAGTGATCGAAACAGCGTCTCAGCCATCTGTGGGTCATCTCCATGGAGGCCCTTGCATATGATTTTTCGCAAGGGTAGGGGGTGCATTCATCGAAGGCCATAATTATGTCAGCTCCAATGCTTCGCTGAATTTCCATTGCTTTTTCAGGAGTGAAAAAGTGTTTGGAACCATCTATGTGAGAACTAAATTTTACACCCTCCTCGTTTATTTTTCGGTTTGCGGCTAGGGAGTACACTTGGTACCCACCACTATCCGTTAAAATGGGTTTGTTCCACCCCATAAATTTGTGCAATCCACCCGCTTCTTCCAAAATACTGGTTCCTGGCCTTAAATATAGGTGGTAGGTATTACCAAGAATTATTTGGGCAGCAATTTCATCTTCCAATTCTTTGTTGTGCACACCCTTTACGGTACCAACCGTACCTACGGGCATAAAAATTGGGGTTTCGATTTCTCCGTGTGCGAGTTTTAATACTCCTGCTCTTGCTTTGGAGTCTGATGCTGTGGTGCTAAGTGTAAAGCTCATAGAATATATAGCCGCGAAAATACACATTGTGCTTTTATAGCTCCTAAGTATTTACTTTAGCGCCATCTAAAAAAATAAAATGCCTAGTTTTTTCAGTTTCGAAATCCTGTTGGTTTCGATTGCCGCCGTGGTAGTGCTATGCTACAAAGTGTTTTTGCTTCTGGGGTTAAAAGGAAGGAAGTTGCTGATGGATGAAACTACTCAGGTATCTGTTAGTGTTGTAATTGCCGCAAAAAACGAACTGAAAAATTTGAGTAAGCATATTCCATTGTGGATGCGCCAAAAAAATGTGGAGTTCGAAGTAATTGTTGTAAATGACAGATCTTGGGATCAATCGGAAAAAATTCTCAAGCGATTTAGCGACCAATACCCCAATTTTAGCTTCAGTACGGTTACCGAAAATATGCAGGTTTGGGAGGGGAAAAAGTTTGCGCTTACTCTCGGAATAAAGAAAGCCAAGTACAACTATATTTTGGTTACCGATGCCGATTGTTATCCCAATCGGGAAGATTTGGTTGCCGAGGTGGCAAAACATTTGGCAAACAGGGGTAATTTGGTTTTGGGATACGCACCTTTTTCTAGGTCTAAAGGTATATTGGGTTGGATACAACAATTCGAAAATCTTAGAACGGCAATTAGCTATTATGCCACCGCGATGCGGTTTAAGCCCTACATGGGAGTTGGAAGATTTATGGCATATAGCAAGGAGCTATACCAAAGCGTTGGTGGTTTTAAGTCGCATTACCAGATTCCATTTGGCGACGATGACCTTTTTGTGCAATCCGTTAAAAAGGTAGCAAAGGTTAGTTGTGTTCACCCATCATTCCAGGTTATTTCCGAGCCGAAAATCACCTTTATTTCATGGTGGAAACAAAGAACACGGCATTTAAAATCAGGAGCCTTTTACGGTTGGGATACTAAGATCTTTTTAAGTATCCCTTTCCTTTTCTTAATTCTCTTTTACAGCGGAATTGGATATCTGCTCCTTACAGGAGTTAATTTGATAGGCGTTGCCATGGTTTTGGGAGGGTATTATATAGCCTCTATGGCATTTGGATTTATAGCTGGGAAATTCTTTTCTCGGGCTTCGTTGGGAATATTTGCACCTTTTATGGAATTAATCATTTTAATTTCCCATCCATTAATTTACCTTTCGGGCAAGCGAAAAACTAAGGCTAACTGGTGAAAAACGGTTTAAAAAAACAAGAGGAGTGGCATTTAATTGATTTGGCAAGAAACAAATCAGATGAGCAGGCTTTTGCAGAAATCTTTGCTCGTTACAAGGGCTACGTTTTTCATCTAGTGCTCCAAATGATTCGCGATCACGATATCGCAGAAGATCTTCTTATTGAAATTTTTACTAAGGCTTTTAGCAAGCTTCATACCTTTCAACCGCGAAGCAGTTTTTCCTCCTGGTTGGCAACTATAGCAAAGAATCATACCCTAGATTATTTGCGTAAAAAACGCCCTAAAAAGGTGTCTTTAGATGCTGCCCTGGATACGGATGATGACGCTCCATTTTTGGAGCTGAAGGATGAAAATCCGATAGCCATTGATCAAATGATCATTAAGGAACGCAATAATAAGTTGCGGAGGATAGTAGAAACATTAAAGCCCAAGTACCGAACCTTAATAGAATTGCGCTATTATCAGGAATTGTCCTACGATGAAATTGCGCAAAAGTTGAATATCCCATTGGGTACAGTTAAAGCGCAATTATTCAGAGCTCGAGACCTGTTGAGTCAAATAGTAAAATCCAATACGGAGTTAAAATAAGGCATGTATCAAGAACATTTTCCGCAGCTTAGCGAAAATCAAATTGAAAAACTTGTAAGACTAGAAGCACTTTATCAGGAGTGGAACTCCAAAATAAATGTGGTTTCTAGAAAAGACATAGATAATATTGGTGAGCGCCATATTATTCACTCACTATTAATTTCTAAGGTGTACGATTTTGAGGCAGGTTTCAAGGTCCTGGATATTGGAACTGGTGGTGGACTTCCAGGAATTCCCTTGGCGATAATGTATCCCGAATGTCAATTTACATTGGTGGATAGCATCAAAAAGAAAATTACCGTTGTAAGAGAAATTTGTGAGGAGCTTAAAATTGAAAATGTTACGGCTTATCACGAACGCGTGGAAAATATTGATGGCAAATTCGAAATAATAGTTTCCAGGGCCGTTGCCAGAGTTGCCAAACTACTACCATGGATTAAAGGGAAAACCAAAAAGGATACCCACGGTGTAATGCCAGGGGGGATCTACCTATTAAAGGGTGGAGACGAATTGCAAGAAGAGCTAAATGAAGCTCAACAAGCTGGGGAAATCATAGACCTCCCCAAGTTTATTCAAGGTGATTTTTTTGAAACTAAAAAAGTTGTGGCCATTAAGAAATTGGGTCGGCAATACTTCTAGATCCAATATCCTGAAGGTTGTGTAGGGATTGATATCTTCCACCCTTTGCAATTAGCTCTTGATGCGTTCCACTTTCTACAATTTTACCGTCTTCTATTACGAGTATTTTATCGGCATTGACAATAGTAGCCAGGCGGTGCGCGATAACGAAACTAGTTCTGCCTTTCATTAGCCTTTCTAAAGCGTCTTGTACTAGGCTTTCACTTTCTGAGTCTAAGGCGCTGGTTGCTTCATCCAGAATTAGGATGGATGGGTCTTTTAATATGGCCCTTGCAATTGCAATTCTTTGGCGCTGCCCTCCTGATAATTGAATACCGCGCTCCCCAACCACAGTATCTAGCCCATCGCTAAATTTTTGAATGAAATCCCAAGCATTTGCAGATTTGGCTGCAGCTATAATTTCTTCTTCCGTGGCATGTATATTACCGTAGGCAATGTTTTCCTTAATCGTACCTCCAAAAAGAAGCACCTCTTGGGGAACTAATGCCATATTGGAACGAACCGAATGAATGTCATCTCCAAAATTTTCCCCATCGAAAAGTATCTTTCCTTGGTCGGGTTGGAAAAATTGCAAAAGTAACTGGGTAAGTGTAGATTTTCCTGCTCCTGATGCACCTACTATTGCTATATTTTCTCCTGGTTCAACTTGAAAATTTACCTCATTTAAAACCTTAATGTCTGGTCTTGTGGGGTAGGAAAAACTAACATCTTTAAAGTTAACTTTCCCTTTAAGTTTTACCTGGGTTTCTTTTGCTTCCGCTTCGGATTCGGTATCTAAAATTTCCATCAAGCGCTCGGTTGCTCCGACTGCTTTGGCAATTTGACTAAACAAGTCTGCAATCCCACCAAAACTTGCGCCAACAAAAACGGAGTACAGTATGAAGGAGAACAGATCTCCGGTGGTTATTTCTCCAGCTTCGCGAAGAAGTACTCCGTACCATACTACCAAAACTATAGAGCCGAATAAGCAGAGAATTATGAACGAAGCGAAACTAGCTCTCCACGTTGCATTTTTCAATGCTACAGACTTAACACTATCTGTTGCCGTCTTGTATCTTGAGCTTTCGAACCACTCGTTAACGTAAGCCTTAACCGATTGAATGGCACTTAGGGTTTCCTCAACAATTACATTTGATTTACCTACTAAGTCTTGCGCTTCTTTAGAAAGTTTTCTAACCTTTTTCCCGAATAGCACGGCAATAACCATGAATACCGGTAATGTGGCCAACATTAAAAGAGAAAGTTTTACGGAGTAGAATGTAAGGAAGACAATTCCCGCAACAATGACGATTATTTGACGGATGAATTCTGCGAGAGTAGTGGTAAAGGTTTCTTGTAAAACGGAAATGTCGGCACTAATTCGGCTATTCAATTCTCCTACTCGATTTCTATTAAAAAAGTCGATAGGAAGTCGTATAATATGATTGTAAGTGCTCTGGCGAAGATCGGCCAACATGTTTTCAGTAACCCTAGAGAAGAGGATAATTCTGAAAAAGGAAAAAACAGCTTGCACTAAAAATACTCCAAAGAGCATCGCCGCTACAACATTTATGTTGTCTAATTGGAGTAGGGATTCAGATTCTGGGCTTTCGGTGCCTTGCGCATCCACAAGTTTACCCATTAAACCTGGGAACAGTAATCCTGTTAAGCTGCTTCCAAGAAGGAAGATCATTCCGATTATAAAAGTTACCCTATATGGCCTTAAGTATTTAAAAAGCTTGGCAGCACGTTTAACTGCTTTCCATGATAACTTTGGTCGCTTTTCTTTCTTCTGGCGTTTTTTTGTTGGAATCAAAAGGTTGTATTTTGCTGCAAAATTACGGATTTACTTCGGCTATAGATTTATTTCTTTTTCTTTTTGGATTTTGAATGAAAGGGATATATATTTGCCGCCCATTTCAGAAATTTGAATCGCAATGTCAACGAAACGTACATATCAGCCTTCCAAGAGAAAGAGAAGAAACAAGCACGGTTTTAGAGAGCGTATGAGCACGGCTAACGGAAGAAAAGTTTTAGCTGCTCGTAGAAGAAAAGGAAGAAAAAAAGTTTCTGTTTCGTCTGAAGGACGTCACAAGAGATAATAGCTAATTTTCATAAGTGAGGTTTTGGGCGCACGTAGTTGCGCCTTTTTTTGTTTGTACCTACTTGATTGGGATTTCTCTTAAATACTGAGGCTTAAGAATGCTGTGTCCTGCATCGAATTCCTTAACCACCTTTTTAGGGTTAAGTCCAAGGTTTTTACAGAATTCATAAGCTTTAGTTGCTCTTACCACTCGATCCTTACTTCCTACAAAAATTTGTATTCTATCCTCTAAAGCGGGTATAGTTTGAAGCTTTGGAAAGCTTGGTTTTAGTTTTTTAATGCTCATCCATACATCGTAAAGAAACTTTCTTCTTTCGGGTGTTGCCATTTTTTCATTAGCGAACTCCACTGCTGATTTAGATAGTAGCCCAATTTTTTTAATTAGATCCATCCAGAAAAAATACCAATACGGGTGGTGGATATAGTACTTGTAAACGGAGCGAAAAGGCGGGAAACTTGCTAAAGCACCGTACCACCAAATAGGTTTCAGTCCCTCTGGTGCTAAAAGGTATAAGTTGCCATACTCTTCTGGGTGATACGAAAATAAGGACAAAGCTATTTTTCCTCCCATGGAAAAACCGAAAAGGTGAGGAAAAACCAAATTTTCTTTTGTTAGGATTTTTTGGATGTATACATGAAGTTCTGAGGGTGTTATTTGATTTTTTTCCACTCTTTTTTGCGGGACAATCGTTTTTCCATGAAAAAATAAATCAACGCAAAGGATGGTGTAATGGTGAGGAAATTCCGTTTCAAGTAGATTTTCCGCAAAATCTATTGCAGTTTTTTCATATCCATTAAAAGAAATAATTCCTTTGTTTCCCTTGCCAATCCTGACATAGGAAAAGGTGAACCCATCGATTGTTAATTCTTGTTGCTCCAAATCTGTGTCGAGTTTGTCAAATCTCCCTAACTTCGCGGCAATTTTACTTAAGTAAACTTAGTTCTGCTACATGCCGAAAGATAAAAGCATCCGTTCCGTATTAATTATTGGTAGTGGGCCTATTGTCATAGGACAGGCCTGTGAGTTCGATTATTCAGGTTCTCAAGCAGCAAGATCGTTGCGTGAAGAGGGGATAGAAGTAATTCTTATCAACTCTAATCCTGCGACGATTATGACTGATAACGTGGTTGCAGACCATGTTTATCTTGAGCCACTTGAGCCTCAATCTATTGAGAAAATCCTAAAAAACCACAACATCGATGCGGTTCTTCCAACAATGGGAGGGCAAACTGCATTGAACCTGTGCATTAATTGCCAGGAAATGGGCTTGTGGGAAGAATTTGGGGTTAGAATCATAGGTGTGGACATCAACGCCATTGAGATTACCGAAAACCGTGAGGCCTTTAGAAAGTTGATGGGGCAAATTGGGGTTGGTATGGCACCACAGGCAACTGCAAAGTCTTTCTTAGAAGGAAAAGAGGTTGCTCAGAAATTTGGTTTCCCACTTTGTATAAGAGCTTCATATACCTTAGGAGGTGCGGGAGCATCGATCGTATACAACCAGGAGGATTTCGAAAAGCAACTTACTCGCGGACTTCACCTTTCACCTATTCACGAGGTGATGATTGATAAGGCCGTATTAGGTTGGAAAGAGTACGAGTTAGAGCTGCTGCGTGATGATAACGATAACGTTACCATTATTTGTTCTATCGAGAACATGGACCCAATGGGAATCCATACTGGAGACTCTATAACTGTTGCCCCAGCTATGACGCTTTCTGATAAAACATATCAGAGAATGCGCGACATGGCGATAAAAATGATGCGCAGCATCGGTAATTTTGCCGGTGGTTGTAACGTACAGTTTGCCGTAAGTAACGACGAAAAGGAAGATATCATTGCAATTGAGATTAACCCAAGGGTTTCTCGTTCATCTGCGTTAGCTTCAAAGGCAACTGGATATCCAATTGCGAAAATTGCAGCTAAATTGGCGATAGGATACCATTTAGATGAGTTATCCAACCAAATTACTAAAACCACTTCGGCTTTCTTTGAGCCTACCTTAGACTACGTAATCGTAAAGATACCTCGTTGGAATTTTGATAAATTCCACGGTGCAGACAGAAGCCTTGGATTGCAGATGAAATCTGTGGGTGAGGTAATGGGGATAGGTAGATCTTTCCAAGAAGCCCTTCAGAAGGCTTGTCAGTCTCTTGAGATTAAAAGAAATGGTTTGGGAGCTGATGGAAAAGAGCTTACCAACCAAGATAAAATATTAGAGTCGCTTGCAAACCCAAGTTGGAACCGTTTATTCCACCTTTATGATGGTATAAAACTGGGTATTCCAATGAAAACGATTTACGAAAAATCTAAGGTTGATCCTTGGTTCCTTCGTCAAATCGAAGAACTTATTCAGTTAGAGCGCAAGATTGAAAAATTCACTTTAGAAACCCTTCCAAAAGACTTGCTTCTAGAAGCAAAGCAAAAGGGGTATGCCGACAGACAAATAGCACATCTACTAAGATGTTTAGAGTCTGAGGTATTTAAAAAGAGAAATGACCTTGGCATTAAGCGTGTTTACAAGTTGGTTGATACTTGTGCCGCTGAATTTGAGGCGCAAACTCCATATTACTACTCAACTTTTGAGGAAGAGAACGAATCTGTAGCGACTAACAAAAAGAAAATTGTTGTCCTAGGTTCTGGACCAAACAGAATTGGACAGGGAATTGAGTTCGATTATTGTTGTGTTCACGGGGTGCTAGCAGCGAAGGAATGTGGTTATGAGACCATCATGATCAACTGTAACCCTGAAACCGTTTCAACCGATTTTGATACGGCAGATAAGCTTTATTTCGAGCCTGTTTTCTGGGAGCATATTTACGATATCATCCTACACGAAAAGCCAGAAGGGGTAATTGTACAGCTTGGCGGACAAACAGCTCTAAAGTTGGCTGAAAAGCTTTCTAGGTATGGCATTAAGATTTTAGGTACTTCATTTGAAGCCCTAGACTTAGCTGAGGATCGTGGTTCTTTCTCCAGATTGTTAAAGGAAAACGACATTCCTTATCCGAAATTTGGAGTTGTAGAGAGCGCCGAGCAAGCGGTTGAATTATCAAAAGATTTAGGTTTCCCATTGCTAGTTAGACCTTCTTATGTATTAGGTGGTCAGCAAATGAAAATTGTAATCAACGAGGAGGAACTAGAAAAGCATGTTGTTAATATCCTGAGGGATATGCCAGACAACAAAATTCTTCTAGATCACTTCTTGGATGGAGCAATGGAAGCAGAGGCCGATGCCCTTTGTGATGGTGAAAATGTATATATCCTTGGAATAATGCAGCACATAGAACCTGCAGGTATTCACTCGGGAGATTCATACGCGGTATTGCCTCCATACAATTTAGGTGACTTGGTTATCCACCAAATAGAGGATCACACTAGGAAAATTGCGAAAGCATTAAGTACAGTTGGATTGATAAACATTCAGTTCGCCGTTAAAGACGATAAGGTGTATATCATTGAGGCTAACCCAAGAGCATCTAGAACAGTTCCTTTCATTGCTAAGGCGTATAACGAGCCTTACGTTAATTACGCAACGAAAATTATGCTTGGTGAGAAAAAAGTAACAGACTTTAAATTCAACCCAAGAAAGAAAGGATACGCCATTAAAATACCAGTTTTCTCTTTTGATAAATTCCCTAATGTAAATAAGGAATTAGGTCCAGAGATGAAATCTACAGGTGAAGCAATTCGATTTATTGACAATTTAAGAGATCCTTTCTTCAGAGAAATTTACTCTGAAAGAAACCTTTACTTAAGTCGTTAATGGGAATCTTAAGAACTATAGCCCTTATTGTTTTAGGGTATTTGATTATTAGATTTGTGGGGAGGCTGTATAACGCAGCCTCTTCTTCTAATAACCAGTCTAAGAAGAAGTATTCCGGTAACACCACTTCCAAAAAAAACAGGAAGGCGAATTACGGTAAGACTGAAATTGAGGACGCCGATTACATTGAAATAAAGGACAAGAACGATGAATAATATCCTACCTAAATTAAAAGGCCCGCTTTTAGCTGTGGCCATTTTTTTTGGCTTAACATTTGCCTTTTTCTACCCTGCGTTTAATGGTTACAAAATAAAACAGGGGGATATTAAAAACTTCATGGGAATGTCCCACGAAGTGGTTCATCACAGAAATACCACAGGGGAACAAAGTCTATGGACCAACTCCATGTTTGGGGGAATGCCTGTTTTTCAAATATCTACCGTTTATGCAGATCACGCATTGCGATTTGTAGATAAGGCCTTAACCTTGTTTATACCCAACAACTCCCGATTGTTCTTTTTGTACCTAATTAGTTTTTACCTGATGGGGCTTTTATTAGGCTGGCGGAATGAGCTGTCTATTATAGGCGCTATTGGATTTGCGTTTTCCACCTACTTTATTGTGATTTTGGAAGCCGGGCACAATTCTAAAGCACATGCTATTGGGTATATGCCCTTGGTTTTTGGAGCATTTCATAAGTTGTGGAAGTCGGATAAAAAGCTGTTGTACGGAGGTCTTTTCGCTTTAACACTGGCATTAGAAATTTGGTGTAACCACGTTCAAATCACTTATTACCTCGGAATATTATTAGGTTTTTATTCTCTCTTTAAGGTTTACGGTGTTGTTAAGGATAAATCCTTTCCAAATTTCACCAAGACTGTTGGATTTGCTGCTATAGCCACCATACTTGCAGTAGCAGCAAATTTTGCGTCATTATACAATACTTATACCTACAGTAAGGCCACAACCAGAGGTGGTTCGGTTTTAACCATTAAACCTAACGGAGAATCTAACGAGGATATCGTAACCAGTGGTCTGGATAGAGACTATGTGGTTCAATGGTCTTATGGGCTACAAGAATCATGGACCTTGCTTATACCTAATGCAAAGGGGGGAGCTACCTCAGCAATTGGAATGGACAATAAGGCGGTTAGAAAGGCACCGAGAGCATTACAACAGTCCATTGCTCAAAGTAATTCCTACTGGGGGAATCAAGCTTTTACTTCTGGGCCGGTTTATGTTGGGGCAATTGTGGTATTCCTTTTTCTTCTTGCTTGCTTTTGGATACAAGGGCGACTAAAATGGGTAATTATTATTTCTACCGTATTGGCTCTTGCCCTTTCCTGGGGTAAGAATTTTATGGGCCTAACAAACTTTTTCTTGGACTTTATCCCAGGCTATAACAAGTTTAGGGCGGTTACCATTATTCTGGCATTGCTCGAGTTTACTATTCCTCTACTAGCCTTTATGGGGATAGAAAAAATGCTAAGAGAGCGATTTACTTGGGAAGACCACAAGAAAACTTTTTATGGGGTATCCGGAGCGGTGCTAGGATTATTGCTGCTGTTTTGGCTAATTCCTGACACCTTCTTTAGTTTCTTAAGTGAAACTGAAAAACAAAATTTCTTAGGTGCCTCTAATGGCGCCAATGCGGTTCAAATTCAAAATTATATTGATGCCCTAAAAGAGGTGAGGATTAGCATTTTTAAATCGGATGTGCTTAGAAGTTTAGCCTTTATAGTTTTTGCAGCCTTTTTGGTAATGGCGTACTTAAAGGGGCAAATCAAAAAGTCGTACGTATTTATTATTGGCCTTGGGGTGTTAATTTTAGCGGATTTATGGCCGGTTAATAAAAGGTATTTAAATACCGAGAAGGAGCGTGGTCAATACGTAAACTGGGAGAAAAAAGAGTCGGCCGTTGTTCCAGCCCCACCCAGTGCGGCGGACAACCAAATCTTACAAGCCGAGCTAAGAGAAAACCCGCAGTTGGCGCAGGAGATAAATGTTGCTATACAAAATGCACGAGCTGAAAAACCTAATCTAAGCCAACTGGAGCAGGAAAAAATAAAGTTTGCTATCCTCAATTTGAACTCCAATTACAGGGTTTTAAACTTGGCTAGAAGTACTTTTAACGATTCCTATACATCCTTTTATCATAAGTCAATTGGAGGTTACCACGGTGCTAAGCTGAGAAGGTACCAAGACATTATTGATTTTCATTACGCAGGTGGGCTCAACTTTCAGGTGTTGAACATGCTTAACACCAAGTATTTTATTCAAAATCGTGAGGGTAGATTAATTGCCATTCCAAATAATGAACGTTTTGGAAATGCTTGGATGGTCTCTAACTTGATTGAAGTTACGAGTCCTAATGATGCCATCCTCGCTCTTAAGGAAGACGCTTCTGATCTAAGAAATGAGGTGGTTGTGAATGTGAGCGATTTCCCCGAATTAAAAGCATATAGCCCACAATTGGATAGTACAGCTAGTATTAGCCTTACTTCCTATCTGCCAAACGAGCTTACCTATAGTTTTAATGCTCAGAAAGAGCAATTGGTGGTATTCTCAGAAATCTATTATCAGCCAGGTTGGAAAGCATACATAGACGGTGTTGAGGTTGATCATTTTAGAGCCAACTATATACTACGAGCAATGAAGGTTCCGGAGGGCCAACACGAGATTAAATTTGTGTTCAACCCGGAAATGTACAGCACTGGAAATAAAATAAATCTTGCAGCATCTATCCTGATTCTATTGCTTTTAGGTGCAGGAATTTACAGGGATCAAAAGGCGAATTAGTACTTGCTTTGGCAAAGAAGGTTTTAATTTTCACATATTACTGGCCCCCTGGTTCTGGA
This sequence comes from Luteibaculum oceani, assembly GCF_007995015.1. Classification (NCBI taxonomy): domain Bacteria; kingdom Pseudomonadati; phylum Bacteroidota; class Flavobacteriia; order Flavobacteriales; family Luteibaculaceae; genus Luteibaculum; species Luteibaculum oceani. Next base: position 277,410 of record NZ_VORB01000004.1, on the reverse strand, counting down.
CCGGGGGTGCAACGTTGGTTAAAGTTTACCAAGTTTTTACCGGAAAATAATATCCTGCCAACGGTTATTACTGTAAGAGACGGTAGTTACCCCAATACGGATGAAAATCTTGTCAAAGATATTCACCCAGATGTTCGTGTAATTAAAACGGATAGTTGGGATCCATTTGAATTATACAATCGATTACAAGGCAAAAAAGGAAAATCCATCTCAGTTGGATTAACCGGGATAAAAGATTCTAAATCTGTTTTTCAGCGGTTGGCCATGTTTATTCGAGCCAATTTTTTCATTCCCGATGCCAGAAAGGGTTGGAATAATTACGCCATAAAGGCCGGAAGGGCATTGCTGAAAAACCAGAGTTTTGACGCAATTATTACCACGGGGCCACCTCATTCCACTCATTTAATAGGATTAAAACTAGCCAAAGAGTTTGGGGTAAAATGGATAGTAGATTTTAGAGATCCTTGGACCAAAATTTATTACAATAAAATGTTCCCTCGATCTAAACGCACCGAGAAGAAGGATGCTAGACTGGAGCAAACCGTTTTAGAAAAGGCAGATCGAGTAATTACTATAAGTCCAGGTTTAGGTGAAGACTTGTCATATACAGGTAAAAAAGTAGATATCGTTTACAACGGTTTTGACCCTTCGGATATGGATTTATCCGCTAGGGATTCTGGAACCAATACCGGAAAGTTTGTTTTGGCATATACTGGGAATTTTAAGCCCAACCAAAACTGTCCAGAACTTTGGGTTGTCTTAGAGAAAATTTGCAAGGAGAATAGTCAGTTTAAAAAGGACCTGCAAATTGCGTTAACGGGGAATGTTCACCCTCAAGTATTGGAGGATATAAAGGCTAGAGGGCTCGGAAATAATCTAGAATTAGAGGGGTTTGTTTCCCATAATGAGGCTACCACAAGAATGCGAGCCGCCACAGCCTTGTTATTTATTATTCCGAGAACAGATAGCAATAGATACATATTAACCGGAAAAATATTTGAGTATTTGGCTTCTGGCACCCCTATAGTGGCAATTGGGCCACCAAGGGGCGATGCAGCTAAAATTATTTCAGAAGCTGAAAGGGGCACCATGTTCGATTATTCAGATACGGAAGCAATTGAGCAGCTAATTTTAGACTTATATAATCACCATAGAGACGGAAGCCTTGAAAAGGAAAATACCGATGCGGTTTTTGGTTTTAGTAGATCGGAGCAAACCAAAAAACTAGTTGAGGTAATTAATACGCTGTAGGAATGGAAACAATTTATTTAAAGGATTTTAAGGTGGACCATAGTTTTTATGGAGAAATAGATTTAGGGGCCACCATAAAAAGCTTTAATCTAGATGAAATTAGAAAGCGTTACATCGCATCGCAATCCAATAAAAGCGGGAGATCTGGTAGTGTAGAACGTCGTCCTGCTGGTTTAGGTGGTATTGCCCAATTAAAATTGGCGGGTGGCAAGCTCGTAGAAAGCGAAATCTTAACTAAGGTGAAAGAGCCAAGAGGAATTGATTTTAAAGCTCCTTTTGCTGCAGTATCCTCAGAAAACACCATTTATCTTTTAGATGAAATTGGGAATGCACAGGAAATTAAAAACCCTTGGTTTAGCTATATCCATACTGTGAACTTTAATGATGAGGGTACTGAGGTTTTGGTTTCCTCATCAGGATTTGATTGTCTTTTTACATATAAAATTAAGGAGTTAAGTAAGGCGGAATTTGAGTGGTTTGCTTGGGAAAATGGATTTAATACCGGTAAAAATCCAAGTGATGGTAGCTCCTTTCTTTTAACTAGGGATGAAGCCTTTTCTAGTGACGGACTTCCCGTAAAACTTATAAAGGATCCCATATCGCAAGTGTTGCCTACCGCAATGAGAGCAGCATTTATAAATTCCTCGGAATGGGATGGAGGTGATCATTTTCTAATTACCATGTTTCACCGTGGTGAGGTAAGAAAAATTGACCGAAAAAATCCAACCAAATCAGAAATTGTCTTTACCGGATTAGTTAAACCTCATGGAGGTAAGCGCATCGAAGAAAACACCTATATGGCCACTAATACAGGGGGTGGAGCGGTATGGTTGCGAAAAGGTGAGACCCTAAAGCAATTCGTTTTTGACGGAATCCCGGGTAAACATGATGGCCTAGAAAAACTTGAATGGATACAAAACTCGGTGTACTTACCCAGTAAAGAGGTGTTTATTGCAATTGATTCGAATAGGACCTCCCTGGTGGTATTTAACCCGGATAAAAAATTGATTGACCTTATTGCATATCCCGATCACTGGGCGTTACAGGATATTAATCTAGGTAGATTTTCTGCAGCTCAGAAGGAACGACTACTTAGTATTTCCAGCGAATAGGCTCAAAGGCTTCCGCAAGGTCTTCTCCAGCTTGCATTCCTCGCATTTGCGCTAAGCTTCTAAAGAAGGACTTTGAGGTGTAAGGTCTAAATCCTTGACTTTTGTAGCAAGCGATGGCCTCCGTTTTTGCAGTTAAATTCTCCTCGGTAACTTTAATGTAAAAACGATTATCAAATGCCACATCGTTCCATGGAAGTTCGTAGCCTAGAATTCTAGTTTTTTTAAAAGCCCTGAGGCCTTCGTTATGAATTACTTGATGATCTTGATGTAAGTCTTTACTGTTTGGCATAAAAACCAAATCTGGCTTAAGTTGGCGATTAAGCTTAACCAAGCTTTCCAAAATATCCTGCCTAATTGCTGGGAAATTTCGTACCGCACAATCAAAGGTGATAAGGTTTTCCTTGGGGATTCTCAGTTTTCCCGTAGCATCACCAAGCTCTTTGTACAAAATATCCTTAGGAAATCCATCTGGCACCGAAGCAATGCATGGAGAAAACGCAGCATAAAAGACATTTTTGCCTTCTTGAGCAAAACGATGCAATGTTGCGCCTAGTCCAAATTCACCATCGTCGGGATGGGGTGCAAGTACTAAAATGGTATCCATTCGGCAGTAAATTAATGTTCGTTGGAAGCTCTTCCTTATTTGGGAGGGCAAGATAGAAAAAGTTTTAAGGCGCTTTTGCCTGTAAATACTTCCCTTAAGCAGATCAAAAAGATATCTTTGGCGATTGTTTTAAAAAGAAGCCCAGCTGCTGTAAATCCAAGAAAATAATGTCGAAAACCATAGATGACGTAAAGTCGTTTTGGGAAAATAATCCTCTCTTTACAGGGGAATCTCAATTTGAGCCAGGGAGTAAAGCCTTTTTCGAGCATCACAAGGAAGTGTATTACGACGATGTTTTTGCTGGAAATTTTGAGGATGAGCTCTATATTCCAAAAGACCTAGAGAATAAAAGAGTACTGGATTTGGGTTGTGGTGTTGGCTTTTGGACCATCGAAATTGCACAAAAAAGGAAGGTTGGAGAAATGCATAGTGCAGATTTAACGCAAAATGCACTCGATGTTACTCGTAAACGACTTGATACCTACGAAGTGGACTCTATTTTGGCCCAGCAAAATGCCGAGGCGATGACCTACGAGAGCAACTTTTTTGATCACATAAATTGTCAGGGAGTTATTCATCATACGCCAAATACAGAAAAAACCGTTGAGGAAATTGCAAGGGTGTTAAAACCAGGAGCTACTGCAAGCATATCGGTTTATTACAAGAATTTTTTTGTTAGAAATTGGTCTTCCATTTCGTGGATAGGAAAGTTGCTTCACAAATTAGGAGCTGGACTAAAAGGAAGAGGAAGAGAATCCATATTTAACGAGGGGAATACCGATGAAATAACACGCCTTTATGATGGTGCTGATAATCCAATTGGTAAATCCTACTCCAAACAAGAGTTTATTGATATGGTGGCGCCGTATTTTGAGGTTGAGAAATTACATTTATTCTTTTTTCCAGCTCGCGCGCTACCCATTCCACTACCACGCTTTCTGCATAGGTTGCTGCACAGAAAACTGGGTTTTATGATACATTTGAGCCTCAAAAAAAAGTAATCCTTCCACGATGATATATTTATTGCTACCTGCCTATAACGAGGAATTGTCTCTTCCGAAACTTCTTCCAAAGATTAAAACGGAATTACAGAAACACCAATTGGATTACCGAATGGTGGTTGTAAACGACGGTTCCACCGATAGCACAGCTGAAATTTTGGAGGATTTTGCTAATGATCCGTCAAACCAATTAACTGTTTTAACCCACCCAATTAATCGTGGTTTGGGAGAAACGGAAAGAGATGGTTTTGAGTACATTGCCTCTATTTGCGATGACGAAGATGTTATTATAAGAGTGGAGGGGGATGATACCCACGACCCCAAATACATAGTTGATATTTACAATAAGATCCTAGAAGGATATGATGTTGTAAATACGTCTCGATTCCAACCTGGTGGTGATCAAAAAGGACTAAATACCTACCGAAAAACCATTAGTAAAGCGGCTAATATGTTCATGAAATTCATGTTCAATATTAAAGGTGTAAAGGATTATTCTTGTGGTTTTAGAGGGTACAGAGCTCCAGTAATTAAAGATTCTATTAGAATCTTTGGAAATAACTTTGTTCAACTCCGGGGGTTAGGATTTACAGCAACCTTAGAGGTAATTGTAAAATTAAATATTCTGGGATGTCGCTTTGCTGAGGTGCCTTTTGTACTAAGGTATGACATGAAGGAGAGCGAAAGTAAAATGGTAAGCTCCATTACTACCTTGGGTTATTTTACCATGGCTATCTTGTATCATTGGCCGTTTGGAGGCTGGAAAAGACAATACAAGGGATTAAATAAATTGTACAGATCCGACAGAGAAAAAGCTTGTGAGGAGTTTAACCTCGGGGCATTAAAAACAAAAACGGCATCTAAAATATCCATCTAAATGTGCGGAATTACCGGGTTTATATCTCAACACAATACAGAAAGTAAGCACCAGATTGTAGAATCCATGATGCAAGTAATTGAGCATCGTGGTCCTGATGGTAGTGGGAAATTTGTTGATGAGCATATAGCCTTGGGGCATAGGAGGTTGGCAATTATTGATATCGATAATGGCGCCCAACCCTTTTACTCTGCAGATGGCAGATATGTAATTGTTTTCAACGGGGAGATATACAACTACGTTGAATTAAGACAGGGTTTAATATCAAAGGGCTTTAAGCTTAAAACCTATTCGGATACAGAGGTTTTGTTGTACACCTATTTAGATAGGGGCGCGGATATGTTGAATCTGGTAAACGGAATGTTTGCTTTTGCCATTTACGACACCCAATCTAAAGAGACTTTTATTGCAAGGGATCATTTTGGAGTTAAACCTTTTTATTATCACCAAAGCAAAGACCATTTTGTGTTTGGATCTGAAATAAAATCCATCCTACAATATCCAGAATACAAGAAGGAAATAAACCACCAGGCCTTATACGAGTATTTAACTTTTCAGTTTGTTTTAAGGGAAAGCACCCTTTTTGGAGGGGTGAAAAAGTTAGAACCTGGCCACTACATGAGAGTGAATGGCCGTGGGGAGATTACTGAGTTAAAGAAATATTGGGATGCTTCTTACCGTGTTAATACCGAGAAGTCCAAGGATGAATATGCTGATGAGCTATTGATGCTCATAGAAAACTCCCTATCCATTCAGGTAAGATCTGACGTTCCTGTTGGGGCCTACTTAAGTGGAGGGATAGACTCTAGTACCATAGCTGTTATGGCGGCAAAGAATTATTATGGGGAGTTAAAAACTTTTACCGGAGGTTTTAAAGACAACGGGCCCTATGATGAGAGTAATTTTGCTCGCATTGTAAGCCAAAAAATAAAAAGCGATCACAAAGAGATTTTTCCCAATGCCAGCGATTTTATAGATAACATATCCAAGCTTATTTACCATATGGATGAACCAGGCGGAGGACCTGGATTATTTCCTCAATACATGGTGTCTAAGCTGGCTTCCGACCATGTAAAAGTGGTATTAGGTGGGCAAGGAGGAGATGAAATCTTTGGAGGGTATACACGCTATGCGGTAGCCTATTTAGAGCAGTGTTTAAAGGGAGCTATTTTCGAAACGCAAGAGGAAGGACAGCACGTAGTAACCTTAAATTCCATTATAGCCAATCTCCCATCATTAAGGCAATATGTGCCTATGATAAAGAGTCAATTTTCATCTGGACTTTTTGAGGATATGGATCACAGGTATTTTCATCTGGTAGATCGATCTCCGAGCTTACATAAGATTTATCAGGGTGAGTTTTTAGCTGGAAGAAACGAGGAGCAAATCTTTGGGAATTTTCAAGAGGTGTTTAACGGGGCTGCATCGTCATCCTTTTTCAATAAAATGACCTACTTCGACATGAAGACTTTACTTCCAACCTTGTTGCAAGTAGAAGATAGGATGAGTATGGCAGTTTCATTAGAATCAAGGGTTCCTTTGTTAGATCGAAGAATCGTTGAATTGGCCACTCAAATGCCTCCAACCATGAAATTTTCTGGAGGTAAAACAAAGCATATGCTAATTGAGGCAGTTAAAAACATATTGCCTAAAGAGATTGTAGAGCGAAAAGATAAAATGGGCTTCCCAGTTCCTTTTAATGAATGGATGCAAACCGGAGATCTCAAAGGTTTTGTGAAAGATATTTTCGATTCCCAAAAGGCAAGGTCTCGCGGAATTTTTGATGTGGACGGATTGCTAAAACAAATTGACGAATCCAGTAAATTTAGCAGAGATATCTGGGGAGCTTTAAATGTTGAGCTCTGGCTTCAAAATTTCCATGACGCATAATAACACACTATTTGTAGTATCTGAATCGCATAATTGGCCTTGGCTCAATTATGTTCTCGAAGAATTTTCGAGAATACAATCCGCCGATTTTGAAATTAAAATAGTTGAGGATCTCCCATCTAAAGAAGAGGCAATACCATGTGTTTTTTATGGTGTGCGGAATTCCGAATCTTCATTTTTAAATATACCCTGTCATGCCCATGCAAGGTTTCCCAGTGGCATGAAAGAACATTCTCGTGGTTTTTTTGGATATGAAGCTAAAGGAGAATGGGATTTATTTTGGAATGCGTTTTTGCATCTTTCCAGAAAGGAAGAATACGATGCCGAGCTATCTGGTAAAAGGGTAAGAAGTTACAGAAATTTGCATCCAGACAACAATGGTCAAAGGTATTTAACTCCAAGTGTCAATTTAATTTTTGACTGGCTGGAGGAGCTTCTTACAACTCATTATCCATCTCTGCAATTTAAGCCAGGTGCCAAGCCAAATATTGAGTTTTCTCACGATTTAGATTACATAAAAAAAACAATCCAGCTCAGGCTTAAGCAATCCGTTTTTAATGCATTTAATGCGGTTAAGGCACTTCCAAACTTTAAAAAGGCCGGTTCAAAAGCGGCAAGGGCATTTAGGTTTCTAACACAAACGCCTAGTTATTGGTGTTTTAATTATTGGCTAGAAAAAGAGCGCGAGTATGGAGTTAATTCGGTGTTTTATGTTTACGCCGACGCACCAAAAAATAAAGGATTTAGAAGTTGGTTAATAGACCCATCTTATCAAATAAGCACCAATAAGAGGCTTCAAGATCAGTTAAAGGCTATGCACCAGGATGGATGGGAAATTGGTTTGCATGGTAGTTTTGCTAGTGCAGAAAATCCATCGCTGTTAAAAGCAGAAAAGGAGATTTTGGAACACGCATTGGGAATACCGGTAACCAAAACGAGGCAGCATTGGTTAAATTATACCGAGCAAATCACTCCTTTTGTGCATCAAGAATTATTTAAGCAGGATTCTACAATTGGATGGAATGATCAGGTGGGATTTAGAGCGGGAGTTGCCAGTAGGTACCGCCCTTGGAATCACAAAGAAAATAGACCATTTGATTATTGGGTTTTACCGCAGGTAGTTATGGATTCTAATCTATTCGATTATGCGGACAACTCAAGTATTGATGTTTTCGACCAGGCAAAAACTGTTGTGGCTAAGGCGATGTCATGTAAAAATGCCGCAATTTCTATTTCTTGGCACCCTAGAACGTGCAGCAGCGATTATAATTGGCAAAATCCCTACCTAGAATTTTTAAAAGCATATGGAAACAAGTAATCCATACAAAAGTGTATTAAAGAAATCGCTTCCAAGATTGGTTAATATGATCAATTTGGATTCGATGTCAGAAAAATACGGATATGCCGACCGCCAATATTGGGCATGGAAAACCATTGATTTCCCTAATGGAACCTATCAGGGTATGGCTCACAGTTTGGCCATTTCTGCAAAATTGGGATTGATAAATAAGAATGACGCCCTCTTTTTAATAGATGCCCTTATTTGTGCTATACCCAAGATTAGACACAATAATGGATCGGTTGAGGAAGCTTTTCCAGAGGAGCATTCCTTTTGTGTAACGGCCTTGGTGGCATTTGATATTTTATCGGCCATTTATAGATTAAAAGCCGAATTGGGTGAGGGCAAAACCAAAGATTACCTGGAAATCATACGTCCACTAATTGATTTTATTACCCACAACGATGAAACCCATGCAATAATTTCCAATCATTTAGCAACAGGTGTTGCGGCTATTGCATTATGGAATCATTTGTCGGGTGATAAAAATGGAAGAGGAGAAGAACTTCTTGGAATAATATTGGACCACCAGTCTGAGGAGGGCTGGTATATGGAGTACGAATCTGCGGATCCCGGTTACCAAACTCTTTGCACTTATTATTTATGTGCGGCGAATGAAGTTTTAAATGACGATGGCTTGCATAACAGCATAGCTAAAAGCATAGCATTTTTAAGAAATTTCATTCATCCCGATGGAAGTATTGGAGGGATTTATGGATCGCGGAATACGGAAGTTTATTATCCGGGTGGTTTGGTAGGATTAGAGCAGCAAAGGGGACTGTATTGTGCCACTGAAAAGCTTTTACAATCCTGGACTAGTGAGTCCGCAATTTTACCTGAAAACATTGACCGTGAAAATCTCATTCCTTTGGTTAATTCGGTTGCATATGCTGCACTGATGTTGGAGGAAAACGGCAAGTTAATTGAGCCCCCTATGGGTGAGTTAAACTACCATAAAGATTTTCCAGAGGCGGGACTGTATGTGCATTCTACTGAAACTTATTATGCGGTTGTTAATTATAAAAAAGGCGGAGTATTAAAGGTGTTTGATCGGGTTAAAAAGCAATGGGATATAGAAGATGGGGGATTGGTTTTAAGAATAGGGCAAAAACAATATTCAACCCAGTCGTATCTTCCAAACATATCTTTTAAGACTCGGGAAATAAAAACAGAATTATTCGAAGTAGGTACGAGTTACCCTTCATACTTTCAAACTCTGCTGATCCGTCTATTTGCCCTAACAATATTTAAAATTAGAGCTTTGCGAGAAGGGTTTAAAAAGGCAGTAATCCGCTTGTTGATTACGGGCAAAAAGCCTTTGCGTGGAGTTGGGGTTAAACGTCATTTTTCATTCAACGAAGAAGGAATTTTAGTTACAGAGTTTTTGTCAAAAAAAATGCCCAATGCCGAGGTGTTACGCCCAGGTAAGTATAAAACCATCCACATGGCAAGTAGTGGATACACAGCCTTAACCCGTTTACCAAAGTTTGAAAGTAATCTAGTAAGATTCGAACTGCATGATTAAACTGATACCAAGGTTAAAACCGCAGTGGACCCTAAAGGATTTTGTTGCGGCCTTAACGCCCAAAAAGAACGCGAAAAGTGAGTACGAGAGGGCCTTTGCTCAAAAGTTTGGATGTGAGCATGGAGTTATGTTCTCGCATGGTAGAAGTGGATTGTATGCGCTTTTTAAGGTTTGGGGATTAAATCAGGACGAAATTGTTTGTCCAGCATATACCTGTGTGGTAGTACAGAACGCCATTGTTTTGTCGGGTAATATCCCAGTTTTTGTAGATAGCGAGGCACCTGGAAAAGGGTTCAATATGGATCCAGATCTGTTGCGCAAGGCTATAGGTCCTAAAACGAGAGCAGTTGTGGTTACACATCTTTTTGGGTACCCAATGGATGTGAAACGGGTGCAGCGCATAGTGGAAGATGCGGAAAATAAATATGGCCACAAAATTTATGTAATACAGGATGCTGCCCACAGTTATGGAGCTAGAATCCTAGGAGGTGATTTGGTTACCTCTTATGGTGATGCGGCAATTTTTGGTTCGAATATCAGCAAAATCATAACCAGCGTTTTTGGTGGAATGGTTACAACGAACCAAGAGGAAACTGCCGAAGCGCTTAGGAAATATCAAAAGGAACATTTCAAAAAGAATCACTTTAAGGGACTCAAGCGGTTTTTGTACATGAGTGCCACTGCCATTAGTTTTCATCCCGTGGTGTATGGTTTGGTAAATTGGTTGGAGAGAAAAGGATTTCTGGATCGTTTTGTAAAATATTATGATGAGGGTAAGATTTATTTCCCTTCCGACTGGGACCAATTACCCTGTAGCCTCGAGGCGAGAGTTGGGCATAGTCAGTTAAGTAGATATTACGATATAATTGATTCGCGAGTTAATAATAGTAAAGCTTGGATGCTTGAATTGGCAGCTGACGAACGCTTTAGATTTTTACCTCAGCTTGAGGGGGTAACTTTTAGCCATTGTGTTGCTTTGGTTGAGGATAGGGATGCGATAGTAGAGGAGTATCGCAACTATGGCTTTCAATTGGGGATTCTTATTGAGTACAGCGTGCCAGAGTTTCAGTCGTATAGGAAATATAGAATTGGTCAAGATTTTCCGAATGCCAAATATTATAGCGAACATTGCATCAATTTTCCCATTTGGCGTGGGATGGAAAAGTATTTAGACCCTTCGGAATAAATGCCATTTGAATAAATCCAATTGGTAATTTTTGTGATCAGGAATTTTATAATTCCCACTCCGCAAATCGAGAGAGTTGATTAGATTCAAACCACTAAAATCGAGGCAGCGGTCTACATCTAATTTAGTTTTTGAGGTTTCAAAAATAATAATGAATTGGCACCCCAACTCCTTCATGTTATCTTCAATTTGTTCTGGTGATGTTCCCCAATATTCTGGAGCCCCTTCATAATTCAGATCATTAATGAACCACCAATCAGGAATCATGTGGACTTTCTTTCTGTTACATTCATAAGAAATAGGTTCTACGAAGATTCTGTACCCATCATAAATATTTTCGAACCGATTATTTGGGTTTCTAAATGCAATTAAAACCTTTTGATTTTCGGGGATTGGTTTAATAAAATCTTCCACCGACTTTAAAAACAGGGCAATAAGAAAAGGTTCTACACTCGGAAGAAGACCAGGGTGACCTTTATCGGCGTAAAAACCAATGATTCTGGGGGTTGGTGCTACAAAAATCCAAAAGGAAAAAACAGTTAATGGGCTAAAAGGAAGCGTAATTATTAGAGGTAAACTAACACTTAAACCAAGCATAAAAAAGGTTTGGTCGTCTGCAAAACGCAAGAATTTACTGTTGATGATATATAATCCAAGATGGATGCATCCAAGTGTTAGAAAGAAATTCCACTCTTGCATCGCAACAAAGGAGCAACTCATAAATTGACCAAAAATTATTGTTTCATATATTTCCTTTAAACCAAATTTCTTGGTAGACTTTCTTTTGTACTTTACTTTATCTGTTATGCCAAGACCCTGAATAAGTGATTTTGCACTTTGGATACCATTGTCAATGAAAAGCGGAATTAAATGAAAGGAAAGCAATATGGCGCCAGATATACCAATGATGAGAAAACTTATTTTAAAAGTTAAGAGGAATAAAATCCCAGATATTAAGCTAAAAAGAAAGCCAACAGTGGTGCTTCCAAGAATAATTAAAATTAGTAGCGCAACCGAAAGGTAAATTTGATCTGAGTGCAGAGAGTATATAAAAAGTGGAACAAAACACCAGCCTCCAGCATTGTAATTCATCAATTTAAATATCGAGGAGTAAAAATAGGTGCCTATAGTAGTTAAGAAAAGACAAAGAAGAATATAAGAGAGGGAGCTGTAATCATACCAAGTAAAATGGCTAATTAGCCAGATGAATAGGGTAATGGCAACAAACAACCATCCCCATTTGTTATAAGCTGGAAAGCCAAGTTTAGGGTAGTGAAAATTCCTCGCCTGACCGACGTTTCCTCCACCTAAGTATTTTGAGGTCCCCGTAAGACCGTAGCGCCGTATGTTTAAATATCTAGTTCTATAAAACAAGTAGTTAATCCCATTATGGGCAGGAAGTTGAAGAATCTTAATTAGCTGACCGCAGGGAGTGGAACTAATGTTGTACAGTGTTTTAATTAAGGCCCAAATACCTGAAGGAAATAATAAAATTGGGTAAGTGGATACCTTAAAAATTAACTTTAAATCAATCCTCTCCTTGTGTATCATAAAGTTCTTGAAAGGCGGTTTGAAACTTATAAATTATATCTGGCTTTTGCTTTCGCTTCTTTGCTTGCAGTGGGGCACTTGAAAACTTTTTTCCTTTATTGTCTCTCAATTCAAAATCAAAAAATGTATTGATATTTCTTAAAGTCTCATGAGGATTCTCTTTAAGTTGAGAGTAGTGTACTCTGATAAAGTTTTTTTCAGGAATTTGTTTTAGTTGCTGTTCCATATGTTTTTTGAGGTAAAACACTTGAGCGGCAATTTGAAAATATGGATCACGATTTTGGTATTGCGCCAATTCAGGTGGGGAAGTGGTGAAGTTTTTATCAATTCCTCCAAAGTCAAGTCTTCCCCGGTATAGCGAATAAGCAATATCAAGTTTATCTCTATCCACAATGATAAATTTTGCTTGTGGGAAAATTTTATACAGCAATTTAATTTTTAAGCAATTGCGTGTGTTTTTTATTAATACCGGTAACTTAAAATTATTGTGTAACCATTCAATTTCCTTCCGAAAGCTTACCATTTTTTGATCTGAAATGTTAGCCAAGAAGTGAGAATTTCCAAACCATCGTTTCAGGATGGCTCCCCCTTCCTGCACTCCATTTAAATGACGAGAGTTGCCATAAAATGATTTTACGTCATTTTTTGGGGGAGTTAGGGTTATCAATCGTTTAAAATATTTACCTGAAAAGGGGAATAAAGACCAGAAATTACTTGTGTAAATAACATTGTAATATTCGCTGATTTTCTGGTAAAGAATTGTTGTGCCGGATCGAGGTAAGCCAATAATAAATACAACAGGGCTTTGGGAATTATCCTCAATGCATGGCTCCGGCTTCCTATTAAATATGCCAAGGATTAAACTTAGTATCAAATCCAACGGGCTGAGAAATTTTTGGAGTAAGTTGTAGAGCAAAGTGTACCTAGCTCCCTTTTTTGTTACCAATAACCGGAGTGTCATAACAATTTAGGTACTAGCTTTTCTGAAATTACACGTAGCACTGGAATTGGTATTAGAGGGATAAATTTTCGTATAAATAAATAGTTCTTATTCAAATCCATGGGTTTTGGTGACTTTTTCCAGTTGTAGATGTAGGTGGGGCTCATTTCACAACCCCATCTAGACTTAAACTTGGCTAATTTTTTGTCGGATTGAGGAGTGAGACCGAACCCAAATGAATTAGCATTTTCAGTGCAAGCCATTTTAATTGCTTCGTTTACCAATAAAGTATTTATTCCCAGTTTTTTAAAGTTTTGATCTGTTGCCGCCCAACCATATTCCCAATGTTGTGAATCATAAATAAGAAAGATACCTCCAATAATGCGTTCATCTATTTTTGCCGTTAATAGCATTGTACCCCACTCCTTATTTTCTTGATTTATTAAATTTTTGAATAGGGAAAGCGGTTGTGGAATCATGAGATGTTTATCTCTATATAGGCGTAACATTAAATTATACCATTCGTATAGCGATTTTCCTGCTTTCTTTTCTACTGAGTACGCAACATCACTCTCTTTCGCTCTCCTTTCGGTAGTTCGTATGTTTTGTCGTAGACTCTTACTAAAACTGGATCTTATATCATCATAATTTCCCAATTTTAATATTGCGGTTAAGCTTCCTTGGGTTTCAATTAAGTTCAATGATTTACAAGTCGTTTCCTCAATAGGTTTACTGGTCTTAATTTCCAAGCTTTTAACCTTGTTGTCAATGCAGAAATCTACTAACTGCTTAGATTTAGCCTCTATATCTGTGCCATGGTAGTAATCTTTATGCTGGGGGAAAAAACCAAATGGGTAGTCAATTATTTTTTTTCCTTTTTTTAACCCATATAGGTTTTCAGCCTTGTCGTCAAGTATGATAATTTTGGCAGAATAAGTTTTTGAAAGGACATCAAAAAAAGATTTAGAATTGTAAAAACTTTCTACCATTGTTCTTGGCCTTGAAATTGGAGGCCGAATTTATAAAAAAGCCTACTACAACCATTTCCATGGCCCAAATAAGAAGACAGTCCACAAAAAATGCAATATATATTTACCTAGGGGCAGGGCTTGGGTTGGCTTCTAATTTGTTATTTACCAGGTATTTAAGTCTGGATGAAAATGGAGTTTTAGCTCTTGTATTTTCCTTTGGAGCCGTGATAGCCTCTTTTTCAAATCTCGGGTTTACATTCGCCGGTGTAAGGTATTTCCCAGAAATGAGAAGTGTTGAAAAACACCACCATGGATACCTATATCAATCCTTGTTATTAGGATGTGGAGCTGCCGTGGTCATGTCGCTTGGGTTTTACCTTACTAAAGACTTTTGGATAAGCTCTAAAAACGACCTATTTCATAGTTATTACTGGTATGTAGGGATTGTTGCTTTAGCGCTAACAGCGTTTAATGCTATCAGTTCTTATATGCGATTTAACTTTAACACTACCACTCCAACACTAGCTAAGGAGTTTCTCCAGCGGTTCTTGTTTATCATTGGCTTTATTCCAGTAATGCTCGGACTGATTAATTTTCAGCTCTATGTAATGTTGTACGTCTTGGTAGTGGTTTTTATTTCCATTGCCCTTTTCCTATTCGTAAAACAAAAAGGTTACTTATATCTAGGGAATTACTTTAAAGAATTAAGTCATGCTTTTAAAAGGAAATTTCGTCAGGCTTGTGTTTATGGCGTGCTAACAGGTCTTGGGTCTTCAGCCTTACTTTACCTAGACTCCATTATGATTAATTCCCTAATGACTACCGCCGATGTGGGGATTTATGTCCGCAATTTCTACTTCGCCACTATTATTTTAATGGCTTCTAGAGCGGTACAGGGTATTTCTCAAACCCACATTTCAGAGTCCTTTGCCAAAAACGATTTAAATGCTGTTAAAGATGTTTATTACAAAGCATGTTTAGTGCAAACGGTTATCGGATTGTTGTTTTTTCTAGGTATTTGGGGAAACATTAACAATGTGTATCGAATCATCCCAGATACCTACAGTCCTGGCATGTACGTGATATTGGTCGTGGGGATAGGCAATTTGGTAAATATGATGACGGGGGCTAACCAACTTGTTTTGGCAGCATCCCCCTACTATAAGATAAACACGTACACCATGTTTATTCTTGTGCTACTGGCTATAGCATTAAACTTTTGGTTAATTCCACTTTACGGAATTACCGGAGCGGCTATTGCGACAGCGTCCAGTACCATTTTGTTTAATCTAATGCGCTCGGCAGTAATCTTAATTAAATACCAATTTCAACCCTATAACTACAAGTATCTACTTTTATTTGCCTTTGCCGCATTCGCTTATTATTTAGCTCAATTAATGCCAGTTCAGGATCAACTTATCGTAGATTTAGCTTTGCGTTCCTTTATTTTAGGTGCAAGTTTTATTCTGCCGGTTTACCTTTTCAAAATTTCACCCGATATAAATACCTTGATAGAAAAATTATTGGCTCCAATTCTTCGGAGATTCTAATTGCGGATGGAAACTAAGACAAAATTCTTCTGGAAAAATTTTTGGCTGCGCTATAGGCTTGTCAATGGCAGGAGGGAGGATGTTGAGGGAATCATCATAGAGGGAGCTTGCACAGAAACTACCGTGAAGTTCGATTTTATCAAAGGGTGGATAGAAAGTGGAGCGAAAACTGAGGAGTTCCTTTTACAGGAATCAGGTAAGCTGCTGTGCCGCAAACCAATAATATCCTGGATCTTTTATATACTATCCGGTGCTCAGGAAATTGAAGTTGATGAATGGGATGAGTACAGTCGTTTCCCTTATGAAAAAAGTTGGCAAGCCAAGCATAGCTTAAACGAAATCCCCGTGGTGGATTATCTTTTTCAGGCGGTATTCCAAGGGTTAGTCATTAGCGGTGTAAATCTTGAAGATAAATTTCAAAAGTCAAGTGTTTTTTTAAGTCATGATATAGACACTATTCATGGATTTACAACAGAGTTTAAGCACTTGATAAAATCGCAAATGTTTAAACCTCTTTTTCGACTTGTAAAAAAGTATTTGCAGGGATACGATGCATGGAACACGATCCAGAGTTTGATGAAAATTGAACAGAAATTTGGGTTTAAATCCACTTTCTTTTTTTTGGCTGAGCATAAATTTTATAAAGGAGTAAGGAATGCAGACTACAAATTATCCGATCCCTACATTCAATATTGTTTAAGAGAATTAAATAGCAAGAAGTTTACGGTTGGTCTGCATGGAGCATTAAACTCGTTCCGAGCCCCTGAATATTTAAAAACTCAGCTCAAACAATTAAACCCACCCTCAACAATCCACCGTTTTCATTTTCTTCATTTCCAACTGAACAGGATGGTTCTAGCACTTCGGGAGGCCGGAATTAAAATAGATTGTAGTCTAGGTTGGGCAAGTGCCTGTGGTTTTAGGATGGGAACCGCAAAGCCATTCTATTTATTCGATCATACCGCGAAGGAAACCACCGAGATTATAGAAATCCCTTTCCAAATAATGGACGCCACCTTGGCCAATGCTAAATATGGAAATTATTCGCCCTCCGAGGCTGAGGAGGTAACGCTTGGGATTATTAGTCAAATTGAAAAGGTAAATGGGGTAGTCGGTCTTATATGGCACAACAATTATTTTTCCGATTATAGCCTAAGACCATGGAAAACTCTTTACATAAAGCTTTTGGAACATTTTAAGGATAAAAATATCCAGTGTTTCGATTTAAAAGATTTAAGATGAAACAATACATTTATTTTTTTTCGGTAATCCTTCTTGCCGCGTGTACTAAGCAGGAAATCACTGCAGAAGCCATCATTAACCAATCTAAAGATTATCATTCCTACCAACTCCTCACGGAATTAACTAAGGATATTGGTCCACGACTTTCAGGATCAGCAAACGGTGCAAAAGCAGTTGAGTGGGGTTTGCAAAAGTTCGAAGAACTAGGGTTCGATACGTTTTACCTACAAGATGTTATGGTTCCGCATTGGGAGCGTGGAAATCCAGAAAAGGGATTTTGGGTAACGGCAAATCAGGAAATAGAGGTGACTGCGTTGGGTGGATCTGTGGGAACCCCGGTAAGTGGAATAAAAGCAGAAGTAATAGAGGTTCAAGATTTCAAACAACTTAAGGATCTAGGTAAAGATGGGGTAGAAGGCAAAATTGTGTTTTTCAACCGCCCGATGAATCCCAAGTTAAAAAATACCTTTAGAGCATATAGTTTGGCGGTAAACCAACGTTCCGATGGAGCTTGGCAGGCTGCACAATATGGTGCTGTTGCGGTTTTGGTTAGATCTATGACTACCGCTACCGACCTAAATCCGCATACGGGTGTTATGCGCTACAGAGATTCCATACCTAAAATTCCGGCTTTAGCAATTGCAACCGAGCATGCTAATGCCCTTTCTTCTGCCTTGAAAACGGAAAAGCAATGGGTGCAACTTGAGGCTAATTGCAAGTGGTATCCAGATACTTTATCTCATAACGTGATTGGTGAAATTAAAGGGAAATCAAATGAAATTATTGCGGTTGGAGGTCATCTAGATAGTTGGGATTTAGGCGAGGGCGCACACGATGATGGAGCTGGAATTGTACATAGTATAGATGCAGTTAGGATATTGAAAAAGTTAGGTCATAAACCTAACCATACCCTCCGAGTGGTGCTGTTCATGAATGAGGAAAACGGAGCTAGAGGAGGCCAAAAATACGCTGAATTAGCAGCTCAAAAAGAAGAGAAACATTTAATGGCCGTAGAGTCGGATAGAGGTGGATTTACTGCCGAAGCGTTTTCCATAGATGGAGATTCTGTTCAACTAAGTAAACTTCAATCCTTGGTCCAAGATTTGGCTCCATGTGGAATAAAAGAGGTATATGCTGGATATGGAGGCGTTGATATCGGATTCTTGCGTGAGGTAGACAGCACCGTTGTTTTGGTGGGGCTGGTGCCCGATCCCGAGAAATATTTTAATTATCACCACACGCGCAGTGATGTTCTAGAAAACGTAGATCCAGATCAATTGGCTTCGGGTTCAGCTGCTGTGGCACAGCTAATTTATCTGGTAGATACGGGTAGAGCTAGTTGGTAACTCTTTCCCATGTTTGGGTTCTGAAAAAGAAGGCTACGTAACCCCGGACATTTAAAATGTTCGGGTCATCCTCGTCTACCCACAATTTGCAGTCGTATACCTTCCCGTTCTCTGGGTCTAAAATGGTGCCATCTTCCCATTCTTCGTCATCATTTTCCAGACCACGAATAATTTCCATACCAATCACAGGCTTGTTCTTTCTGTCATCGGTGCATTTGCGACAGTTTGGATTTTGATCCTCCTCTGGAGCTCTGAAAATTTCAAGGATTTTTCCGTGGGCCTTTCCGTCTTGTAAATAGATTTCGACAATGGATTTAACTTTACCAGTTTCATCGTCTATGGTTTTCCATTTTCCAGTTATGTCCTGAGCAAAGGTTGAGGAAAAAATAAGGGCAAAGCATATGCTTAATAAATTGCGTACCATTTTATTTTACTATTGAGTCTACGTTTTTCATATGTCTTCTAGCCCTACTTAAACTGGTGTTTAGGTCAAAACCGAGTAGTAACAAGAAAATAATAAGTTGAATCCAAATCAAGAGAATAACTACCGTTCCGAGGGAGCCGTATAGCCTATTAAACTGCCCAAAATTGTTTACATAGAATGCAAATCCTTGGGAAGCTAATATCATTAGTAACGCGGCAAAAATCGAGCCTGGAGAAAAAAATCTCCATTTTCTTTTGGCAGGGGTAGCAACATTGTAAAGAGCAGAAACTGCCGAATTTATAAGCATTACTACCAAAAACCATTTCGCGAACAGTATGATAAAGGTTTCTAACCCATCGGATAAAAACCGTTTTGAGATAAGCCAATCTAGTACGTAGGATGAACTGGCTTGCAATAACAAGGCACCACCCAGAAATAATGGAAGAAGCACAATGAGGCCTACACTTAACAGGCGCTGCTTTATCGGATTTTGTTTCTTGGTTAAATGATAAGCACCACTTAAACCCTCCAAAAGCGCATTAATGCTGTTGGAAGCATAATACAACCCAATAATAAAGGTTACCGACACAAAAGTGTTATGCTTTCTGTGGATTAGGTCAACCAATAATTCGTCCACCATATCGTAGGTAGAAGGAGGAAGAATAGATTCTATTGTGTTTATTAGGTTGGCCTGAAAATTATCAATTGGGATATATGGGATAAGCGAAATTAATAGGATAAAAGTGGGGGCAATAGCTAAAAGAACTTTAAAGGAAATTGCTGCTGCTCGGGTATTTATCCTTCCCTCCTTTAGTCCTTTTATCAGGAAAGCAATAACCGTAAAAAGGGACAATCCCTCAAATCCGGGAAGCTTTATTTGCTTTGCGAAATTTTGAATTGCCAAGACATAGCGGCTATTAAAAAATCGCTCTTTTATCATAGCACACTTTTAAAACTGATATCTGTGCATTTAACCGAGTGGGTGAGGGCACCTACCGATATATAGTTCACACCAGTTCGGGCGTATTCGGTAATGTTAACTTCGGTAATTCCACCCGAGGCTTCTGTTTCTTTTTTACCCGCAATAAAGCGAACTGCTTCCTCCATTTTTTCTGGAGTAAAATTGTCGAGAAGAATCCGGAAAACTTCCGGAAATTCCATAATCTCTTTGACTTCCTCGAGATTTCTTGCTTCCACTTCAATTTTAATATCTAGAGCATTTTCATCCAGATAATTAAGACAGTTGTTAATAGCCGGGCCAATTCCACCGGCGTAATCAACATGATTATCTTTTATCATAATCATATCGTATAATCCAATTCTATGATTGGTGCCACCACCAATTGCAACGGCCTTTTTATCTAATAATCTCAGTCCAGGGACAGTTTTACGTGTATCTAAAAGTTTAGCTCCGTATGGGTTTATTAGTTTTTGCAACATGTTGGTTTTTGTTGCAATACCCGACATTCTTTGAATGAGGTTTAGCATTAATCGCTCGCCGCTTAAAAGTGTTCGAGTGCGACCCTCCACAATGGCTAAATCCGTGTAAGGGCTACATAGGTCTCCCTCATTTTGTAACAAGGTTACCTTGGTTTCGGGGTCTAAGTATTTGAATATGGGTTCAATTAAAAAGAGTCCAGCAACAACTGCTTTCTCCTTTAAGATAACCTTGGCTTTTCCTTTTGCACCTTCAGGAATACAGGCTAAAGAGGTGTGGTCTCCATTACCTAAATCTTCCTCGAGGAAGGTTTTAATCATCGCCTCAAGGTTAATGTCTAACTGGTTCATACTATTTTGGCTCTATCCGCAGTCTTTTAATCTTAAATCCGCGCTCCGTTTCTATTAAAAAGTAGGTTAACCTGAAATCACCACGCTCGGTTTTCAGTAAACCTACATTAAACTGGTCCCTTTTATCCGAATTGCCGCTGTGACGGTAGATAAAATCGATTGGAGTATGCCTGTTTAAAAAGGATTTAATTACCTGATGGGCCTGGACTCTACTATATGACTTTTCACTTTTGTTTAGTCCTATGCTTACTTGTCCTGCTAAGTATTGAGGTAATTCTTCGGTGTTGCCTGTTTTAAAAATGGTTGCAATTGCATTTACCTCCTTCTCTTGGGTGTATGCCGACAAGGAAAGGGTAAGAGACGCAACTAGAAATAAAATAAAGTTTTTCATGGTTCTTTAATTCAGAACAACCCTGTAGTCCAAAAACTATTCCAATAACGAATTAAGGAATTTATTGGGGTCTAATCACCAATTAAATCTAATTATTTCAAATTTGCTCAATGGCGGTAAAGGTAATTTGCTTTGGAAAAACAGAAAAGGGAATGTACACAGCATTACAAGATGAATTTTTGGTGCGGTTAAAAAAGTATGTTTCCATATCGTGGGAGGAAATTCCAGAACAAAAGCAGAAAAAACAATCGGAGCAACAGCAGGAAAAGGAGGCTCAAATGGTTTTAAAAAGACTAAGGCCTGGAGATTTTTTGTGCTTATTGGATGAGGGAGGAAAAGAGTTTGGAAGCAGGAAGTTTGCAAGCTGGTTGGAGCAATTGCTGCAATCCACCTCTGGAGATGTGATATTTGTTATTGGTTCGGCTTATGGCTTTTCAGCTGAAATAAAAAGCAGGGCGAACGCCAAATTGTCTCTTTCAAAAATGACCTTTAATCATCAATTAGTAAGAGGTATTTTTGCAGAACAGCTTTACCGAGGATTAAACATTATAAACGGAGGAACATATCATAATGACTAAGCGAAGAACCATGCTTTGTGCCAGCAACAATCAAGGGAAAATCAAGGAATTTAAGGAGATGTTCTCAGGGTACGACGTTTTGGGTTTAAAGGATATGGGGATAAACGTTGATATCCCTGAAAATGGAAAAACTTTCGAGGAGAATGCTCTTATAAAGCTCCGCTACTTGGCAAAACAGCATCCAGATCTTACGATTATAGCCGATGATTCCGGATTGTGCGTAAACGCTTTGGATGGCGCACCCGGAGTATATTCCGCTCGTTATTCAGGAGAAGATGCCACCGATGCAAGCAACAATAAAAAATTGCTGGAGCAATTGGATGGGATTGAAGATCGTTCGGCTTATTTCGTTTGCGTCTTAGCCCTTTTTCACAATGGATTGGAGTATGTTTTCGAAGGACGTGTTTCGGGGACGATAGCAAAACAGATTTCTGGTGATTATGGTTTTGGGTACGATCCCCTTTTTATCCCTAGATCCTTTGATAAAACATTTGCTGATCTACCTAAACAAGTTAAAAAGGATATTTCTCATCGAGCCAATGCGGTTAAGCAATTAAAAGAGTTTTTATTGCGCTAAGGCTTCGTCAATAATGTCATCAAGCATTTCGGTAAACGGAATGCCAGCTGTATTAAGTTGTTGAGGTACAATGCTTTCTCCAGACATTCCTGGAACGGTGTTTAACTCAATTAGGTATGGGGTACCTTCTTCGGAAACCATAAAATCCACTCTAATTACTCCTTTGCAATTGAAAATATTGTAAATCTTCTTAGCAGCTTCTTGAACATTAGTGGTGGCCTCATCAGAAATTTCCGCTGGGGTTATTTCATCAGATGCATGGTTGTACTTCGCATTGAAATCAAAAAATTCATTGTGACTTCGAATTTCTGTTGGAGGTAGAGCAATTAGTTTATCCAAACTGCGGTAAACTCCACATGTAACTTCGGTTCCGGTTAAAAGCTCTTCTACCATAACCTCCTTACCCTCCGAAAAGGCAAGTTCTACTGCCTTTTGCAGATCCTCGGGCTTTTTAACTTTAGAAATACCTAAGCTAGATCCCGAATCGTTGGGCTTAACAAATAGGGGGTAGGCAAACCTTGATTGTAGCCTGGTGTAATCCACTTTTTTAGGATGGGTTAGTAAAACAGAATCAGCTGTTTTAATTCCATTTTTACTCGCAATGTCTATGGAAAACTTCTTGTTAAACGAAAGGGACATACATAAGGTGGACCCAGTAGTAAAAGGAATGGATCGCATTTCGAGATATCCTTGCAGCCAACCATTCTCGCCAGGAGGGCCATGTAAGGCAATTAGTGCAACATCCGCGGTGTAAGTTGTGTCACCACTACGTACCTGGCAAATTTCGTGATTAAATTCAGCAGGCTTTTCAGCAACAAATGCATTCCAACCGTCTCGTTTTATGTCAATCGTAATTACTCGGTATTTACCTTTATCAAGATGTTTTTTAAAGGTTTCTGCTGTCCGATATGAGATAACACTTTCTCCGGTGTACCCACCTGTGAATAAGAATACGTTTAACATTCCGTTATTTTAATCGCTGCTAATGTATTCATTAGCGCAATATGTAAACACACCTTAGGCATTTTCTATATTTGCCCTTTAATTTAAAGCATGGCAAAGTTTCTGCGGTTTATTTTCTCTAAGATTTTTCTAATCAATCTAATAATTGCGGTTGTACTGTTATGTGGGATTGTATTTGGTATCGATTCCTACCTAAAAGGAGTAACCAAACACGGAGAAAAAATTCCAGTCCCTATGCTCATTGGTAAATTACCATCTCAGGTAGACTCCATTCTGGTGAGTAGGGATTTAAAGTTTACTGTAATTGATTCAGTTTACGAAAGTGAGGCGAAACCAGGCCAGGTATTGGAACAAATTCCGGAGGCTTTTCAGAATGTGAAACCAGGAAGGACTATTTATCTTACTATTAATACACTTACCCCACCCAATATCTCAATTCCCAATCTAAAAAACATGTCGCTCAGACAAGCAGTTGCAACGCTGGAAGTTCTGGGTTTAAAGTTGCATAAGTTAGAGTATGAGCCGGACATTTGTGTAGACTGTGTTTTAAAGCAATTGTACGAGGGAGAGGAGATAGAACCGGGTACAAAGTTGCCAAAGGGAGCAGCCGTAACCCTTGTCCTTGGTCAAGGTACGGGAGGTGCAGAAGTTCAAGTGCCATATCTAATTGGATTAAATCTAGAAGACGCTGTTAGGATGTTAATCGATAAGAGTCTTAACATTGGAGACGTTGAATTTGTGGATTGTGAAACTCGTTTGGATTCAAATTATGCTCAGGTATTCAGACAATCTCCTTCCTTTTATCCAGGAAATAAATTACGCTTGGGTAGTGAAATTAAACTGTGGTTTACTGGAGATACCAATTCGGTGGTTAGAGAAGATGTAGACAGTTTGATGATGATTTATCAAATGCAACAGGAGGGACAATCTACCAATTTCGATGATTTAGATTCCGAAAATTCTTGGGAATAATATGGAGCCAATAGAAAACTTTGATCCCCAAGAAAACGAGGATCTTCAAGACGAATTATACGAGCATCATAATATCAAGGCCGATAAGGGGCAAGCTCCCCTTCGAATTGATAAATTCTTGATGGATCGCATTCCGAATACATCCAGGAATAAAATTCAGATTTCGGCAAAAACAGGTTCTGTACTAGTAAACAATGTTCCAGTAAAGCCAAATTATAAGGTGAAACCCAACGATGAGATTTCGGTGGTGCTCCCATATCCTGTTAGGGAAATTGAGCTTAAGCCAGAGAATATTCCATTGGATATTGTTTATGAAGATGATCATCTTGCGGTAATTAATAAGCAAGCTGGAATTGTGGTGCATCCTGGATATGGCAATTACACAGGGACCTTGGTTAATGCACTAATGTTCCATTTTAATGAACTGCCCAATGCAGAATCCAATCCAACCGTAAGACCTGGTTTAGTACACCGCCTAGATAAGAATACCACCGGTATTATGGTGATTGCTAAAACTGAAGATGCCCTTGCCCATCTGAGTAAGCAGTTCTTTGATCGTACAACGGATCGTCGATATCAAGCTATTGTCTGGGGAGATCTGAAAGAGGATGAGGGAGTTATCGAAGGATTTTTAAATAGGTCCAAGAAGGATAGAAAGGTTATGGATGTTTATGAATCCGAAGAGGATGGAAAATATTCATTAACCCGTTACAAGGTTTTAAAACGATTGGGTTACGTTACCCTGGTAGAATGTAAATTAGAAACGGGTCGCACGCATCAAATTCGGGTGCATTTCAAAAGCATCAAGCACCCCCTGTTTAACGATCCTGAATACGGCGGGAATCTAATTAGAAAGGGTACTACTTTTTCAAAGTACAAGCAGTTTATAGAAAACTGTTTCTCTATTTGCGATAGACAGGCGCTACATGCTAAAACTCTGGAATTTACCCATCCTGCAACTGGGGAAAGAATGAAATTTAATTCGGAATTACCGGCTGATATGGTTGAGATTCTGGAAAAGATGGAAAGGTATTCCAGCGCAAATTCATAATTCCCTTATTGAAGCTAGCCTATCAATTTTACCAGTTGGGGTATATTTTAGTCTAGGTACAATCACTAGCTCCTTTGGGAAGTTATATTTATTGGTTTTGCCCAATAGGTAACCTTTAATTTCATCCAGAGTTAGATTGAAATCTGGATGGCCTTCAACAATTAAAACGGCCTTTTGCCCAAGTCTTTCATCAGGCTTTGGGCCAACAATAAAGCTGGGGGAGATAATTTTAGATAATAGATCTTCAATTTCTAAGGGGTTAATTTTGTGGGCACCAGAGTTGATGATAAAATCTTTTCGTCCTTTAAAACAAAAATTCCCACCCTTATCTATTTCCAGAATATCTGTAGTGATAACGGGGGAGGGAAGATGTTTCGCTGAAATGGTGGTGCCATTTTTATTGCTAGTAATCTTAAATCCGTTTAGCACTTGGTACGATTCAGAAAATTTTGGGTGGATTTCACGTATCGCACAATGCGTAAGGGTTTCAGTCATGCCATATCCGTGAAATATTTTGCTCCTAGGGTTTTGTTTTTTAATGGATTCCCCTACCATTTTCCCCAACTGTGCACCTCCAATTAATATTGTTTTTGGAAGGGGGATGTTATTAACCAAGAGCGCATCCAGCTGCATTGGAACCAGAGGGGCAAAATCATAATTGGATAAGTCTCCCAAACCTGTTAATGACGTTGGAGCAATTATATCGAGTTGAAATTGGAGGGTGATTGCGCGAAG
Source organism: Luteibaculum oceani (assembly GCF_007995015.1). Lineage (NCBI taxonomy): Bacteria > Pseudomonadati > Bacteroidota > Flavobacteriia > Flavobacteriales > Luteibaculaceae > Luteibaculum > Luteibaculum oceani. The sequence goes on along the minus strand of NZ_VORB01000004.1, from coordinate 251,546 downwards.
CACCATCATTTTTCCTGCTACATAATTTAAACCAAGAGGACAAAGAGCCACTGTACTCCTAGACCAATTAAAAAAATCACCGCTAATTTTTGCCGAATCAATTATTGCCTCTCGAGGGAAGGAAATTTGTTTTGCTTTCCCGGTAGACCCTGAAGTCTGAAATTTAATGAGCTCCTTATTTTCCCACTCGTTAATGATGTCCTCTACAGCTTTTTGTATAGCTTCACTATCACCATTTAAACCAATTATTTTATTTCCCAGCAACTTTACCATTAAAGAGGACTGTTAATTGGGCATTTAGGATTGTAGTATAATTCCTCTCCTATTAAATGTAATGGACCTTCGAAATTATTACTGAATAGTTTTCCCGTACCCAATCCTTGGGGCATATGATGGTTTTTCTTTCCCGCCCATTGTGCAATGATATTCAAACCTATATTACTTTCTAAAGCCGAGGTAAGCCACCAGCCAACACCAATTTTTTCCGCTTCTTTTATCCATTCTTCGGAGGAGGCAATACCTCCAAGTAAACTAGGTTTAAGGATAATGTATTGTGGCTTAATTTTCTGGATTAACTCCTGCTTTGCCTGGGGTTCATTTATGCCGATTAATTCTTCATCCAGAGCAATGGGAATAGGAGATACCCGGCAAAGTTTTTCCATTTCCAGTATTTGACCAGCTTTTATGGGTTGCTCTATGGAGTGGATATTAAATTCAGCGAAGGTCTTTAAGGTGTTTAGCGCGAATTCTGGTAAAAAAGCTCCGTTTGCATCGAGCCGAATTACTAATGAATCTGATAGGGATCGTGCAAATGCTACTAATTTTAATTCTTCGGCCAAATCGATAGCTCCAACCTTTATTTTAATGCACTTAAACCCTTGTTCCACCTTATTTTCTAGCTCCGATTTCATGGTTTCGAAATCGTTCATCCAGATTAATCCATTTATTACAATGGGTTTTTCTTTGTCAATAAAATCGCTTTCAAAATATATTTGATTCCCTCCATTTTTGAGGTCTAACAAAGCCGATTCTATTCCAAAACGTACGCTGGGAATGTTTATTAAGTACTCGTCCAAATACCCCGCAGGTTGATTTATATGATTTTTCAACCATTGCAATGTGTTTACCACATCGGTCTCGCTTTCTGGGTTAAGTTTTGGAATGATGCTTGCCTCGCCAAGCCCAAATCGACCAGTTTCCAAGTCGCTTACCTTTATAATCCAACTGGGTTTTGTTTTTAATACACCTCGAGATGTTCCTCCAGGTCTAATAAAAATGCAGTCGTGTTTTATGTAATCCAGTTTAAGCATAATGAATGGCTACAGAAAGCAAAATGGCAAATAGCGTTGCCCCCAGGGCGTGAAATTTAAGCTGGGCATCCAACAAAATTTCGTCATCGTTATTTAAAACCTTTAATGCAGAAGGCAGGATTAATACAAGGGATATAAGAGGCAAGGCAACTAGTATATTAAACTGTTCGGTATGCATAAAGTAACCTGCCACTAATAGAAAGGGGAAGGATATTAAACAAGCATGATAATTTCTCGCCTTTTCGGGGCCTAATCTCACGGCAATGGTTTTTTTTCCAGTGGATTTGTCTTGCTTAAGATCTCTGATATTATTTACGCTTAACACCGAGCTAGCCAAAGATCCGAGAGCCAACGCCGGAAGTAAGTCATAGTAACTAAAAGTAGCTCCCAAAAGCAGTTTGGTGGTCACAACAGGAACAAGTCCAAAGAAAATAACCACGAAAACATCCCCTAATCCTCTGTATCCATATGATATTTTACCCATGGTGTAGGTAATGGCAGCAATGATGGAGCAAATGCCTAAAACAAATATGCCCGCCTTTACCAAAGGATCTGCCGGTGAAAACCACACTGCACAAGAACCTGCAATTAATCCTAAGACCGCTGAAATGCCAACCGCCATTTTCATAGCTTTTGGGCTGATTAAGCCCTCGCTAACCATTCGCTTTTCTCCCTTTCTGTTCTTATCTGCTCCTTTTTCAAAGTCACCTAGATCATTAGCTAGGTTAGAACAAATTTGAAGAAGGGTGGTGGTAAGTATTAGCAATAAAATGATGCTCGGAAATCTGAAATCAGCCAAGGCGCCCCCTAATATAATTCCACTTGTTGCAAGGGGTAAGGTTCTTAATCTAAACGCGCTTATCCAGTTTTTCATTCCTGATTTAAGGTTTTAAAGTAATCCTTTAAAATAGCAGGACTCTCTATTCTGGGGGTAAATACCTCTAAAATGGTCTTCTTATCTGAAGTTAAGAACTTCTTCAATTCCTCCTGAAAATCTTGTTGTCCAGTGGCAGTTTGATAATGAAAACCATAGTGGTGCGCAAGATGCTTTGCGTTCTTGTTATGGGTTGTTTCCAAGAAACGATCAAAATTTTTCATTTTGTCCGGACCGTCTATAATTCGGAAAATATTCCCACCCGAATTATTAATTAAAATGATTTTTAAATTATTCGAAGCAGCCTCCAACCCATTGATATCATAGAAAAAACTGATGTCTCCCGTAACCAGAAGGGTGGGGTTGGAAGATTTTCTAGCGTAACCATTTGCACTGCTGCTCACACCCTCAATTCCACTGGTTCCACGATTGGCCAAATGGGTTATTCCTTTTTGAGGGTAGTTAAAAAGTTGAGCATATCGAATTACACTGCTATTTCCCCAGTAAATGTTCCAGAAGTCTGGGAGTAGCTTAGAAATACAAAGGAAAATATAGAAATCCGACCAAGGACATTGGTACTCAAAACCGCTATGTTTTTTGTCGATCTTGCTTATGTGTTTTTTCCAAAGCTCGTTATAGTTGGATAGAGAATTAGGCTCAAGCATAGATGTAATCTCCTTCAAAAATACCACTGCTTCAACTCCTATGGCCAAATTTAAACCCTGAAATGTGTCCTCGTTAAATGCCGTATTGTGAATCCGCACAGAGTATTTCGCTTGATTGGAACGAAGTAGTTTTTTTATCTTTTTCGAAACGATAGCTCCCCCAAGATGAATGAGTACATCCGGCTGGAAAACCTCAAAATCACTTTCCTTGGAAACTATATTTCTATCTATGCAGGCGGTATGGTAACATTCGCTACCTAAGTTACTGGTTGTTTCAGCAAGAATCGCATGTTGGGGCAAGTTTCGAATTTGGCTCAACAAGCTGGATGCCGCTTTGCCAGTACTTACCTCAAGTTGGCCAACCACCCACAGTACCTTTTTAGCCTCGTTTAGTTTATTTATTAAGGGTTGCAGATGGTTTATAGATACCTGACTTGATAGGGGGAAGGGTTCCCTAAAGTTTCTGTTTTCAATTTCAAATTTGTAGGAAGCATCATAAAAAGGCTCCTCAAAGCTGCAATTAATGTGTATCGGTCTTTTTTCGGATACAAACTGGGGAAGACAAAAAGCCTCTCCTATTTTGCGTTTTATAAGCCAAAAATCCTCATCTGTTTTGGGAGGATTCAATTGTATGGAATCGCAAACATAAGATCCTAAAGCGTTTAATTGTCTTATGGTTTGTCCATCTCCCTGGTCTATCCATTGTTGCGGACGGTCTGCGGAAATTACAACCAGAGGAACACCCTGATAATACGCTTCGCAAACGGCAGGGGCGTAATTTAAAAGTGCCGTACCACTGGTGCAAATAATTGCAGTCGGCTTTTCGGTCGCAAGGGCAATTCCCATTGCAATAAAGGCGGCACTTCGCTCATCGATTACTGAATGGCAGTTGAAATTGGGGTTAGACTGCAGTGCATTAACTAAAGGAGCATTCCGCGAACCAGGGGAAACCACCACATCGGAAATCCCGTAATATGCCAATCCCGAGATTAAAATATTTGCAAGTTCTAAGCTGCTATTCATGGCCATTAATTATGTCTATCAAGGTGGCGTTTATTTTATTTTCGGTCTCCTGCCACTCCGCTTCTGGATTACTGTCGGCCGTTATTCCACCTCCAGCATAAATTAAGACTCCATTATTGAACAGTTGTCCGCACCTCAAGTTTACAAAGGCTAATTCCTTTTCGAGGGATTTTATATAAATATATCCTGTGTACAATTCCCTTGGGACTTGTTCTTCCTCAATTATGAAAGCCTGGGTTGAAGATCTGGGAATACCACATACTGCAGGCGTAGGATGGAGCTTATTTAAATAGTAGGTCGCGTTGTTATTTTCGTCGTGCCAGGTAATTTCACTTTTTAGGTGAAAGAGATTTTTGAATTTCGTAGGAAGTGCTTGAGAAACCTTAATTGAATTAGAAGGAACTTGATCTATAATATACTTGGTCACAAACTCTTGTTCCTCAAATTCTTTTGGCCCAAAATCATTTTCACTAAGTGCCGTTCCGGCGAGTGAAAAGGTTAGGAAATCTTGTTGCTTTTTACTGAGTAATATTTCTGGAGTGGCTCCAATCCAAACCTTGTTCTCCTCCAACAAATGGAGGTGATAGCAAAATTTATTTTCCAGCCGTTTTGGGGTGGTGGATAGAATTGCGCTCACGCTCTCCTTTCCCAAGGGGAAAAACTTCCTTCTAGAAAGAACAACCTTTTCAAAGTTGCCAGATTTAATTTGGCTTATAGCCTGCTCTAAAGATTTCAAATAATCTTCTTTAGAGGTGGAGGGTGTATTCCAAGTTTTCAGGCTTGAATATGGCACCCCTTTAAATGATTTATCCGAAAATCTGTAGTGCCTCGGATCTCCTGAAAAGGGTGCAATGCTAATTTCCGCTTGATAATCCGGACAAGATTGAGCTAAACCTGAAAATTGAGGAGAAAAGCTCGGATGGGATATCTTAATTCCAATACCCAAGGCTATTTCCTTTCTTTAATAAAATTGGTAAGTCGGCAGGAACTAACCAATTTTCCTGCATCATTGTAAATGTCTATATCCCATAGATGGGTTGTTCTACCTTGATGAACAATTTTTCCCTTTGCCGTAACTAATCCTTCGGTTGCACTTCTTAGGTGGTGCGCAGTTAAATTTATTCCCACCACCATGTATTTATTTGGATCAACATATAATGCAGATCCAGTAGATCCTACGGTTTCAGCCAATGCTGCCGAGGCCCCGCCATGAAGCAAGCCGTAAGGTTGTTTAACCTTATTGTTTACAGGCATCGTCGCCCATAACTCACTTTCAGAAACATAGGTGAATTTGATGTCCCAATGTTCCATCAAAGTATTTTTCGAAAGAGAATTTATTTGCTCTAAAGACGGTAATTCCATGCCGCAATTTTACTAAAACATAGTGTATAAAAGTAAAAAAGCCACCTTAAGGAGGTGGCTTTTTCTATCAGTTCGATTTGATTAATCGATTCGAGTGATTTTTGTGGTAGCTCGACCCCGATCTGTATTGAATTTCACAAAGTAAATACCAGAGGAATACGGTTCCATATCCAAGGTTAATCTTCTATCAAGGTTTCCAGATAAAAGTGTTTTACCAGTGAGGTCAACAATTTCAAAAGTACCTGTGGTATTTGCTTTAATATTAATAATGGACTTAAACGGGTTGGGGTAAATACTTACTCCTATTTGTTCAAGTTGATCCATACCCGTAATGGGTTTGTTTTCAGCAAGAACCCATACAGAATCCTGATCGGTACAACCATTGTTATTTGCAAATAGTGTTACCAAGTACATTCCTTCTTGCTGGTACCTGTGCGAAGGGTTTCTTGTTGATTTAACCGGAGATCCATCTCCAAAATCCCACTCAACACCCTGCGTAACACTTCCAGAAGAGGAGAATAAAGCAAGCTCTCCAAGGGCTATGTTAACCACCGCAGTATCTCTATATTCTAGGCTATCCTCCGTAGCAACTTTTGCAAAGGCCATCGCAGCTGGTTTAATGGTAACCCCTGTAATTTTCTCTAAAGTACATCCTGGATCACCGTAGAAAATTACCCTGTAACGAGCTGTGTTTGGTGTATCTACAACAACAGTAGTTTGGTTATTAAGGAATAACTCACCGTTCATAAAGAACCATTTTAGCGAATCACCACCCTGGGCAGTAAGGGTTACCACTTCTCCAGCACAAACCGCTGGAATTTCGGAAACTGTTCCTAAAGTTGAATCGGAAGCAAATACCTCTGCGATTTTGGTTGTAGGAGAACATCCTGCAAATGAAACTTTTGCGGTGTATGTGCCCGGTGATAAGTTACCTATAGCTGCGGTGTTTTTTATGAAGCTTGGGTCACTAGATTTAGTCCATTCATAAGTGTAGTTGGTTAAACCGTCTGTAACGGCTGTTAAAGTACCATTGTAAAAACCACATTGTGTGTGCTTCACATCAATGTTAAAATCGGGTACTTTGCTTACAGCTTTAATCGTAAATGGTTGCGTTACGTTGGTTTTGCCACATGCTTCATCGGACCAAGTGTAAGTGTAATTTCCAGGAGTTAAGTTGTACAACTTATTTCCTTTATTGGTTGGATCAGGTGACCATGTGAAGTCATTTGCTCCAGACCCACCACGTTTAACTGCAGTTGCTGTACCGTTTTGTTGGTTACAAATATCATCAGTAACCTCTATCGTTACTTTAGGTACTGAATCAACTTGAATATCAACATAGGTTGTGTCTTTAAGACTACATCCTCCAGATACTACTAATTCTAGACTGTAATTTCCACCTTCGATAAATGCAATCTGGTCAACCTCCTTATTTGAGCTTGTTTTTGAAGCATTCGTAGGCAGGTTCCACTTATAAGTACTAGCATTTTCAGAGAAAGAAGCATTGATTTCAAATGGAATTCCCGCACATACTTTTGGAACGGAAGTAAATCCTTCAGCGTAAGGAATGAAACTCAATGTTGCTTTAATATCGAAAGAAGTGGCTGAAGCTTCTGGAATAAAGTTTTTCAGTTCATCCCAAGATCCAGACGAATCTGCAAATGCCGTGTTACTGAAATCGTCATCACCACGGTAAGGGGCTAAACCAATAAGTACTTCATCGGCAGGGTCTTCGGTTTTAAATCCAACAAAGAAGAATTGGTCTACCTGTGGCAAATCTTCCAGAAGAATGGTGTTCACTCCGCTGGTTAGGTCACTAAGCGGTACCCTTTCTTCCGCTAGAACTTTTCCTGGCGCGTCTCCTGTAAAACCTCCGTCATAAATGGTGATGACAAAGTTTCGAGTTGGGTCAACAATATTCATTGACTTAACTCTTAACTCCAATTTTTGAAGTTTACTGGCGCTATCAGCAAAAAAGCGCTCGGCATATTCTCTTAAGTTGTATGCATTTTGCCCAGGCAAACTACCAGGTTGGCCTCCTACATTGTTATAAGTTGTAGAAATTTCTCCTGCTAGTAGGTTATTGTATTTATCACAGCCAGTAATAGTGCTCACTACCCGGATATAGTGCTTTTTAACTGCGGTATCTGGTAGAACATTGTTGTCTGCTACTAGGCTAACCGTGTATACACCTGGTGTAGTGTAAATATGGTTTTGCACCTGTAGTGTTCCTTTTGTACTTCCATCACCAAAATCCCATTCCCATGAAGTAGGGGATTCACCTTGGCTATTTTTTGAAAGATCAAAAAAGGTTACCGTTTCGTTTACTGGTACTATTGTTCTAGATGCGTAAAAATCTGCGGTAATAAAACCTGGATCGAAAGGCATACAGAAATCTTCTGTCTCATCATCATAAGGATTACCTGTCATTGGTGGATTATTGTCGTAACCAGACTCAATTACGAATCCTTTGGATGGTTCTATAATCTCGTATGATGGCGGAGTACCACCTACTTGTGGGTGAACGAAAACTGCATCCTTATAAACAAATTTGTAGCAATCGTCATTGGGTAAGCAAAAATCTTGTTCAAATGGATCTCCAGAAGCATTTTTCAATGGGAAATCTATAACTACGTTTCCGGATGTGGTAACGAATTGAATGATATCAGAGGCTTCATAATCCCAAACCTTAACGGTTACAGTAGACCCTTCAATTACTTCGAAAGTTTGATCTTGGTAATCGTTGCTGTTGAATTCATCCGCATTTCCACCATTTATTGAATTCGCCTTTACTTGGGCAAAGAAATTGTGGGCTCCAACAGAGACATTAATACTTGGAAGAACTACCATTTCTTCCGCTTGACTAGCTAAGCTTCCCGTCCAAGTGTAGGTGTTTAGAATATTGCCGTTTACTCCATATTCGATTTGGAAGTCGGTGATGGTATTCTGTCCGTTGTTCTTGACTTTTATTTCACCAATTACATTTTCGTCGCAATAAAAACCAACTGGACTAAAAATGTCGAGAATGGCGATATCGTGTTCGAAAACGGGTACACAAGCAGCTGGTGTTCCGGTTTGATTAAAGTAAGAACGAGAGTTTTCTAGAGTGAATCTAATTCTATCGCGTTGGCCAGGAGTGTATATTAAGTTACCGCAATTAGTGTAGTTCATGTAGTTGCGAGTAACGTTTATCCCGTATGGATTACCTGTGCAAGGGTTATTGTCGGTTCCTTGCTTACATGTACCTAAATGGCTGTCATGTGGATCCGTGTCACAAACGCGATCACCCTTGGTGGAGCATTCTCCAGCTCCCTCAGCAGGGGGGCAGTTTCCACCACTTGAGTTTGCACCTTCAAATGTGTGATAAAGTGCAAAAGAGTGTCCAACTTCGTGTACCATAGTACCGTTGTCAGGGCTTTGACCAGCTAATTGGCCATTTCCTTTTAACCCTCTTGAACCGTCTGGATCGTATCCCGTTTCATTGAAAAGAATTACCGTTCCATCTCTAGATGCAGCAGCTCCTGGGAAGTAGGCGTAACCTTTGGTTCCTCCACCCCAAGGGTTCTGTCCATCGATCATCGCTACAACCCAAACGTTGTAATACTTGGTATTATCCCAACGTGATAAATCTTTTATTTGAACCTCGTTAGAGCTAATAATCCCTTGAGATTCGTAGTTGGCAACAGATCTTCCGTCAACGCGATTGATTCCAGTCGTGGGCTGTCCGTTAGGATCTCTCTTAGCCAAACAGAATTCGAATTCAAGATCTGTTCCATCTGGGTCGTAAATAGATCCATCAGGATTTTGGTTTCTGTATTGGATATTTAATCCCTCTACAGAAGAAATAATTTGTTCGTCTGTAAGGTTAGACCCTTCTCCAACATTCTCACCTAGGTGAATAATATGGAATACCATTGGAATGGTAATAACTGGGGCTTTTTCGTTTTCTTTATCCGCACGAGTAGCTTTTTCCTTGATGTAGCGTTGAAATGCTTTATTTTGTGCATCAACGGCTGCTTTGTAGATAGGGTCGACCTGCAATTGTTGCTGGTGAACCTTATCAAAACTACAGGGTTCTGTCTGTGCAAATATTCCTGTTGCCACCATGGCAAGTAGGATGGTTAAGAATACTTTGAAATGGTTTAAGTTCCGTTTCATATGGTTTGTAAAACGTTTAAAATCAGGCCCTTTGTCGAGGGCTAACAAAAGTATAATTATTAATACGTAACACTTATCGAAAATAATTGTTGAATACCAAAAAATTGCATTCCCAAAATGGCCTCAACTAAAAAAATATTATTCGTTGAAGACGAAGAGCACTTGCAGTCGGTAATTAGTTTAAACCTCGAGTTAGAGGGATACCAGGTTGTTTGTGCTCAAACTGGGGAAGAAGCTATTAAGCTGTATTCTAACTCCAAGTTCGATCTCGTTATCTTAGACGTAATGCTACCCGAAATAGATGGCTACGCGGTCTGTGAACATATTCGACTAAAGGACTCTTACACTCCAGTAATGTTCTTAAGCGCTCGATCATCTCCCGAAGAAAGAAAAAGAGGACTTAAGCTTGGGGCAGATGATTATCTCCCAAAGCCTTTTGATCTAGAGGAGCTACTTTTAAGGGTAAAGCGACTGTTATTTCGTACAGAAAAGAATGTTTCGGAGGGCCAATTGTCGAGAATAGAAATTGGAGAAGCCGTTGCCGATTTTGAGGCCTTTGTGGTGCGTACTAAAAATGGTGAAGAGCGACATCTTACACCCAAAGAGGCAATGGTGTTGAAAATGCTTATTTCTCGTAAAGGGGAAGCCATTAATCGAAACGAGATTCTAGATGTGGTTTGGGGCAATGAAAATCCTCCAGGAACGAGAACCATAGATAATTTTTTAGTCCAATTCAGAAAGGATTTTGAACCCGACCCCAAGAATCCACAGTATTTTAAATCGGTGCACGGAGTAGGGTATAGGTTAGTGCTGGATTAGGCAACTGAACCTTAGAGATTACGTCTGTATAATAAAGCGTCTTCCTGGTTTCTGCTTTTTTGTTTTTGGGGCTCTGGTAACAGAGCCTTTTTTATTTGCAATATTCGCAGTATTGGCTTTCACTGTTGTGCTGTAAAACCTCTTCTCCCAGAATTTCATTAAGGGCATCTGAAATCCCTCCCAAAAGGATTTGTTTTAATTCTGGAATGTAATTTTCGCCTTTTGGAACCAACAATGGCTTGAATCCAAGACTCACCTTAATGGGGGAATAAAGTACGGGTTGGCTAATTTTATTAAAGGTGTCATAATAAAGCATTGCATAAACCATCAGTTGTAATCGAAGGTCATTGCGCAAATATTTAAGGCCATATTCGTTATTCTTCTCAGTGAAATTTATCTTGGTTTCCTTTAATTCCTTGGTTTTAAAATCCAAAACGTAATGCATCCCATCCGCTTCGTGAACTCTATCCACAAACCCTCTAATTTTTAGTGGAAACTCTCCGAACGCAGTTTGAATTGGGTAAGTGCGTTCTAGATTTAATTCAATTCCGTGAAGTAATACTTTCTTGTGATTTGCAATTAGCTTTTTTTCTTCTTTAAACCAGTTTTCTATTAGTACTTTACAGGAATGCCCGTGAATTAAGAACTTGGGATCTAAATTTTGTGCCTCCCCAAAAGCTTCTTTTGTTTTATCCTCTAAAATTTCAAATGCACTTTTTTCAATAGTCCTTATTAAGTCCATTGTTAAGTGTAAAGGGCTATCGTCTTTTTTGAATTGCTTGTATGCTAATTCGAGGGTGTCGTGAAAAAGAGAGCCGAAATTTTTATCTGGGAATTCGCCAGGTTTTGCTTTTTCAGGAGCCTTGAGAATGTACCTAAAATAAAAATCTAGAGGGCACGAAATAAATTTATTAAAGGAAGATACGCTTATACCTCTTGTTTTGAAATGAGTTAAAATTTCATTTCGTATTTCTTCTGTCATTTCGAATTTCGTAGGTTCAACTACGGGTTTGAAAACCGTTTTGGAAAGAAGTTTTCTATGAATTATTTGGCACTCTGAATTTATGGGTACTTCATTTTCCAGTTGCTTGATGTACCGAGATGGCAGGGTAGGATCTAACCCCTCCTGATTAGAATAAAATACCTCCATTCGATTTACTCGATAGAATAACCGGTAAAAATAATATCCGTAGATATGTTCTTTTTGCCTAAAAAGAGGTAATTTAAAATGAGCTCGTAAATCGTTGGGTAAGTACGTTTTATCTCTTACCCGAGCTGGGAAATTCCCTTCATTTACTTCGAATAGAAAGATGTTTTCAAAGTCGAGGTTCCTCATTTCTAGGGGACCTAAAATTTGTGGTCCACTAAATCGGTCTCCTTTGATGGGAATACCAACTTCACCTACTTCCCTCAGGGTAGTTTTTAGCAAAAATTGAGGGCTAACCCCAGCAAGTAAATTGGAGTCTGTTAACAATTTGATATTGGTGTCGATAATTTCAGCCCAGTGATGAAAAAAGAAGTTTTCCTCCTCACCAATTAAATGTTGTTTTTCTAGGAATTTGTAAAGAAGAGATGGCCAGTCGGCAACAGCGTTGTTTTCAATTATGGGTAGTATTTCAATTGCATGTCCGGGCTGGGTAAGCTCTTTAATTCTTTCCCAGTCTATAAATTCCGATTTAATAGCCTCGAAATCTTGATATTCCAATTTACTTTTCCCCACTAGCCCTCCTAGCAAGGGTGCTATGGATTGCCAGGAGTAGAAGTTACCTTGTTTATCGCTTAAGGCATTAAGAATCCCCTGTAAAAAGGCATAAATGGGTAGATTTTTTAGTTTAAGTCCCGCACTTATATTGGGTGCAGGTATGCTATTGGGCCAACGTTCCAAGAATCGTTTAACTAGATCTGTGTTGGGTAAAACAATGGCAGTAGAGCTAATTTGTTGGGTGGAAAGTTGTTCTAGTTGCTCTAGGCAATAATCGACTGCAGTGTTACTTTCGTTATGCTCATTGATATTTATGGTTTTTGGAACCTTGGTAAATTGAGTTTGTATTAAGATATCTCGCTGAGGCTGAAAAATATCGGGAAGACGCAATTTGGATTCGTGGTTGGGAATATGAGTAAATGAGCTATCCTCCTCCAAAATTAATTTCCCGTTAGATAGAAACTGCCTTATAAATCCTTGCTCAGCTTTCGAAAGAATATTGAATCCAGCGAAAAGACAAAATCCATCATATTGATGCGAGCTTTTTGAAAGTTCGAGGTATTTTTTCCCCGTATAGCTTAATCCTTTTTTGTCGAGGGCATTTGAGAAATTTAAATAAAGTGCACCTAGTTTTTGCCAAAAGGCACTGTAATTCTTTTGGGAAATATTGAGCTCATCGGGATCCAAATTCCACGCTTCCAATTCTTTAATTCCTTCGAGGTTAACAAAGATTTTAGAGGCATCAACGGCTGCTAAATCAATTTCATTAAAGTCGTTTAGTAGAGTTTTTCCTATGGGAATAAAGGATTCGAAGGATTTAGATTCTGGGAGGTTAAGCTTGCTATATTCCTCGTACAAACAGATAAGCAGTGCCATTTCGTCTCCCTGTTCTATAGGGTGGAACTTATTGGCAAAAGCAGAAAGGGTGGTGATTTCGGGGAGTAGAAAAGTATCGTTATCCCGGGCTGCTATTTGCTTTATATAAGCAATAGATCTTGCCGATGGAAGAATCAGGGTAAGCTCGGTCCCTGTAGATATTATGCGTTTAGCCTCTTTCCAAACTTGGTGGAGAAAACTATTTTTTTGGGAGTTTAAATCCATTAAAGACAAATCTAAAGAAGTCCTTTAATCCAGAACGGGTTAAAAGTGATTTATAAATGTCTTGTTTACTTGGATTTTCATTTTCGAAAGTTTGGAATGCTTCAGTTGGTCCTTTTTCTATTTTTTCCTCTGTTTTAATGGGAGGCGTAAAAGCTTGGTTGTGCTCATTGTTGATTTTATCTGCAAACTGATAGAGGGTATTGGCTTGTTTTCTCATTCCCCTATTTTCCATTAAAACTCCCAAATTGTTGTAGGCTATAGCATCTTCGGGATCTAGTTCAATAGCCTTTTGGTAATCTGCAATAGCACCGTCTAAATCACCCATCCTATCCTTTGCAAAAGCCCTTGCGGAATATCTAAAAGCCCGATTAGGCTCCAGGTTAACCGCCTCATTAAAATCAATAATGGCCAAGTTGTATTTCTCCATCAATAAGTAGGTGGTGCCTCGGTCAGAAAGTACATCTGGATGATTTGGAAAGGCTTCTAACACTTTTTCGTAGGCCAAAATAGCTTTGTCAAATTCTCCTTTACTGTGAAGATTGGCAGCGGCTTCGTGATCCTTATTGATGTATTTCATGTTGGGTTAAAAGACTGATTGTGTTTTAATTGCGAGATAATCCCGAACTTTGCAATGCAAATTTAAGGTAGGATGGAACCAGTTTTTCGCAAGTATTCAAACAATTTACGCTTGTTTAAGGTTCTGGAGCAAGATCGATTTCTCGAAATTCAAATTATTGGAGCTAAGTATCAACAGTTTTTGGTGGTTGCAGAAACCTATCCAGAACGGCTGTTTATCCAAGATCTAATTCAACAAAACTTCGAAGGAATTGAAGAGCTCACTGAAACACAGTTCAATGAGCTACTTCAGGATATAAAAAGTAGTAAGACGGAAATTAAGCCTCGTCAAAATTGATTTCAATTTCTTTTGAGCGAGGGTAAGAACTGCAGGTAAGGGTATAACCTTGATCAATTTCCCCGTCAGTAATCCCTAGGTTTTGAGATAAGTAAACATCTCCTTTGCTTACAAGGGCTCTACAGGTAGCACAAACACCACCCTGACAAGAGTATGGTGCGTCTAACCCCGCACTCAGCATTGCTCCCAATATATTTTCCTTTTCGTTTACGGTTAATTCCGTGGTTACGCCATCCAGAATTACTTTCACTTTGGCGTCTCCAGAAAATTCTCCACTAGTGGTGTCCTCCAATTCCTCCTCAGGAGCTTCGAAGTATTCTAAATTAATTGCGTCTGATTTAATTCCAAGTTGCAAAAGCTGTTCTTCCACAAACTTCATCATTGGACCCGGTCCACAAATAAAGTGCTCGGCCTTGCGAAATGCTCTAACCTTTTTGGCTTTTGCCAGAAACTCCGTTGAGATTCTTCCTGTTTCTGCAGCAATCCCTCCATTATTCTCCTCCAAGAAATGGTGTATGGTAATTTTATCCGAGAATTGCGACTGTAATTGTTCTAATTCTGAGTTAAAAATAATTTCATCCTCTTTCGTGTTGGCATATACCATGTGGATATGCTTCACTCCTTCGTGAAGTGCCTGTTTTAGCAAACCGATGATTGGAGTGATGCCACTGCCTCCGGCAAACAGAGACAAGTATTTTGTCTTTGGTTTTAAAACGAAATTCCCTTCTGGTTCAGATACGGTTAAAACCTCTCCTTCTTTGATTTCCTTATTTAAGATAGGTGACATTTTCCCGTTTTCAACCTCTTTAACGGCTATGGTTAGGGCTTCGTTAAAATAGGGTGAACTGCAAATGGAGTACGATCTGCGCACCTCTTCACCGTTCACCTCCTTTTTAACTGTAATGTACTGTCCACTTTTATAACTGAAGGTGGATTTTAGGCTTTCTGGGATGTCAAATGAAATAGAAACGGCACTTGGCGTTTCTCTGGTTATTTTCTTTATCGTAAGCTCGTGAAAGGCTTGTGACATGTTTTATGTAAAGGTTTTAATTATTTAATACTTAGAATCCTGGGCGTAGCATTTGGATATGCTCAATGTCGTCTAGGTTATAGGACGCTCCTTCGGCAACATAACCGTGTCTTGAATAAAATGCACGTAAGTGAACTTGCGCTTCAATTCTAACCGGTACATTTCCATGTTGTTGTTTAATAAAGGAGTGGATTTCCTTTACTAAATCATGGGCGTACCCTCTTTCTCGGTAGTCTTCAAGAATACCCAGCCTACCGAAGCTAGACTCTTCGTGTTTTATCCCAGGGGCAAAAATCCTTGCTGTTCCAATTATTTTACCCTTCTCCGATGCTATTAGGTGATGAGCGTCTAGATCGGCACCATCAGGATCGTTGTAAATGCAGTCTTGTTCAACCACAAAAATTTCTGATCTCAATTTTAAGATGTTGTACAGTTCTTCTAAAGCAAGATTTTGAAAGGGAACAATTTTAATATTCATGGATCAAGACTTTTTCTTTTGAATCGGTGTAAATTAAAACACCGAGGGTTTCTTTCTTAAAGACTAAAGACGCACAGCGAAGATACGCTTTGATTTGATTTATGTGGCTAGCATCACTTTGCCCAGTTTTTAAATCCGATACTAACACTTTATTCTGGGAAATATCTATTCGGTCTGGACGTAGAATTTCATTCTCGTGAATAAACTCCCTTTCCACTAAAGTTTGTTCTACAGGTTCCGTTAGTTCTGCATCGAGGAGTTGCGCTAAATTTTGATGAAATTCCTTTAACTCATCTGTGGTTATTTGTGTTGCAAGTGTTGTTGGAAGCTTTTTGTGGTAACCATCAAATGAAGAACCCGGAATATAATACCCAAAGAGTTCGTGTAATAACTCACCGCGTTTACTTGCACTGGAGTGCATGTGCGGAATAAGTGGAAAGGAATTTGGTGTTGGCTTTTTGTTGTTTACGGTTACGGAATATTCCGATTCTTCGATTTTTCTGCCTTCCATAAAACTCCATTCTCCAATTTGATATGTGAAATTTACCTGTTCATCTGGGTTTAATTTCCTTTCTAGAATACCACGAAAGAAACCGAAAATTTCATTGGATTTATTTTTGGGAGCACAAATGCAGAGGTTTCTTACGGCTCGGGTCAAAGAAACATACAAAAGGTTGGTGTCATCGATAAGCGATTTGTGCTTTTGGTCAGCAACAAAATTGGCATGGGATTCGTGTGTTAATAATCCATCCATTTTTTTTATCGAAACTGGAATAGACGGCAAGTAGTCCACAATTAAGCTTTCTCTTGGAGTCTTCATCCAAGCTATTTCCGGGTTGCTCTTGTTCTTTGAAGGATCTAGCAAGGGTAAGATAACCGTTTGAAAATCTAGTCCTTTACTCTTATGCATGGTAAGAAATTGCACCGCATTGTCACGTGATTCATTTTTTCTCAATTCATCTTCCTCGTTGGATAAAAAATCAATTAATCCTGGGCTCCAGGATCCATTTTTTTCGGTGTAGTTATTTATTAATTCCAGGAAAGTTGAGAAGGTGGATGTCTGCGTTTCAATTAAAAATCGCTCCGATAATTGAATGATTTCATGCGCGGGTTCTCTGGAATAATCCAACCCGAAAAAATCAATTAAAATTTCTGATTTGTAGTTTTTGGTTATTGGAGTCTGTTGTTCATGCACATCCAACCAAATTTTTTGGAGGTCGATTTGAGGCGAAATAATTTTCAATTGATTCAGTGCATCAAAAGCCTTTTCCCGGTTAAGGGGATGGGTTTTAAACTCTAATACCTTTCTAAAAAATAAAATATCAGGACTAAGTAAAAGAAGGTCGTCATCGGCCGTTGTACTTGGTATTCCCTCTTTCTCCAGGAAGTTTCTAAATCGAATGATTTCCTTTTTACTGAAACAGAGTACGCAGATATCTGAAAGTGGCACCCCGGCGGCGTGGGCATCGAGTACACTACTCTTTAGAAAGTTTTCATAGTGGGTTTCACCAATTTCCGAGCTGGTAAAATTGGCTTTGCTTTCGCCGTCGTCGGGGAAAAATACCCTAACCATTCCAGGGAAGTCCTGTGCCGCCTGCTGAATTCCTTCTTTATAGTATGCGCTCAATGGTTCACCTAAGAATGGGGCTAATTCCTGAAGTAAGGAGTTATTAAATTCAACAATGTTTTTTCCGCTTCTAAAATTACTTTTTAGTCCTTCCTTTTTTATGGATTGGGCCAGAAGGGGTTTAAGAAGTTTGTTTTTTTCGGGATATGGGTCGGGATTAATATCGGGTAGGCTCACCATTTGCATTAATTCCCCACCCCTAAACCTATAAATTGCCTGTTTGGGATCTCCCACTAAGATTACCTTTCCGTTGGTGGATAGGCAATTAGCAATAAGTGGAAGGAGGTTTTGCCATTGGATTACCGAGGTATCTTGAAATTCATCAATTAAAATGTTGCTGTATCGAGCGCCGATACGTTCAAAAATAAAGGGCGTAGGGTTGTTCTCAATTATTTCACTAATTCTACCCGAAATTTGTTTAAGTAGAACCGTGTTAGTTTCGCGGTTATACTGCTCTAACTCCTTGTCAATAATTCGAGCTAGATCTATGAAAATCAAGTTTTTGTTTAACTCCTCAAATAGTATTAGGTCTTTGCCGAATGTATTGTTTAAATCATCGACACGACTTAGGATGTTATGAAATTCAGGGTTTAGCGATTCAAGTCCTTTTTGAAAATATTCACCATTGCTAAACATTTTTTCGGTATTGCTTGTAAAGACAGGTGCGCTTCCTCCCTGTAAGTTTCCCAATAAACCTATTATACCGCTTCTACTTTTACCTTTAAAATGGTCGATATCTAGAGCGTTCAGCTTCATGAACTCTAGAATTTGCTTTCCTAATTCTTTGTACTGTTCCCGAATTGCTTTTTCTTTCTCAAACAAGGCCTTTCCGTTAAATCCTTTGGAAAGTACCCCGCTGTTTTTTAGCTCTAAAACAGAAAATCTGGAATTTTCACTAAAGTATAATCCTATGAACCGTTCTAAACTGGAGCCTATTTTTAGGGTCTTTTTTTCGTTGCTTGCCGTTTGCTCAATCCATCTAACAATTACATCATTTATTTCTTTTTCCTGTATGGATTTTCTAAGTACCCTTTTGGCTATTTCCTTTTGAATTTCTTTTTCTCTAAGGGATATTTCGTATTCTGGGGGCAGTCCTAAATCTAAGGCAAATGGTCTAAGTAACTTGGTGGTAAAACTATCTATCGTTGAAATTGCCAAATTGCTGTAATCATGCAGAATATTTTGCAGTGCCTCTTTAGCGCGTTCTTGCAATTCAAGTTCTGATATTTCAAAGTGTTTGGTGAGACTATCTAAATAATCGTGTGTTGAATTTGGTTTCGACAGTTCGGTTAAGGAGGAAATAACCCGTGTAGCAAGTTCCTCTGCTGCCTTATTGGTAAAGGTTATGGCTAGGCTTCGTTTAAATCCATTGGCGGGATATTCTAAACAAAGTTTAAGGTATTCCAAAACGAGGGTGTAAGTTTTTCCAGATCCTGCCGAGGCGTTGTAAACGATAAGATTCTTATCCATTCCGCCAATTTAACGCACGGCGGCATAGATTTCAAGGACTAAGGGTGCAGTTTTACAACAAATTTACATCCTTTGTTTCGAGCACTCTCACAAGCAATAGTACCACCTACTGACTCAACTTGCCGTTTGATCATAAAGAGACCGAAGCCTTTAGCTTCCGGGTGATTGGTAAACGTAGCGTTTAACTTGAATAGTTTATCTCCATTTTTCTCAAGGTCTATACCCGAGCCGTTATCGGCGTAGACCAAGACCGGGGCTCCATGAGTAAGTTCTAATTTTACTGAGATGCAAAGCGGTTTGTCTAATTGTCTGTATTTGAATGAGTTGGACAGGAAGTTGTCGAAGATGCTTTCTAAGTAAACGTGGGGATAACAAATGGTGGATGCGGCCTCAAAATCAGCAGTAATAATGGGTTTTATCTCATCTATTTGTGCTGAGACTTTTTCAAGGCAGGCATTGAAAATATTAGTCACGTCAATGCGTTTGAATCCTCCTTTTCCAACGGCAGCTAATTTGATGAAATCAAGGAGGTTGTCTAACGTTTCTAGCAAATTGTTACTTGCTCTTTCAATTCCTGAGAGCCACTGTTCTTGTTCCTCCTTATTTTCTGCAATGCGGAGTAGGTTACACAACATCTGAATGTTACCCGCTGGAGTTCTTAAATTATGGCTTATAATGTTATTAAAGTCTACGAGTTGCCTGTTTTTAAGTTCTAAAGCGGCAATAGTATCGTAATGTTTCTGATTTTCATTTAAAAGTAAATCCTCGGTTTTCTTTAAGTAAGATATGTCTACAATGTGGCAGGAATAGAGCTGATCAAAAGGGGATAAAGGTTCCAAGATGAACAAGCTGGGTTGTATGGCATCTCTGGTTTCCGAAATGATTTTTGCAACAAATTGGGCCGCCCGAACTTTATTTTGAACCAAAGCTGAAAAATTCTCGCAAAACTTGGGCCTGTCCTCTGGGTGTATTAACTCTATGCATTTAATATTATCTCTTTCAATATTTGGGCTAATCAATAAAGAGTCGGCTTTCTCATTCAAGTGTATTAATCTTCCCTTCCGGTCTAAAATTACCTCACTAATAAGCGATATATTAAAATGGAGATTGAAGAAATTAGGTTCAATTTCTAGCGACTTTCCAATTAATCTACCCAGGATTACCTTTTGCGGGATTACTTGTTGAATAGATAACTCAAAGTGGATGTGATTGCTGTTTCCTTTTAAATCGCTCCGAATACTTTTTCCAGTTTTTAGTGATTCTAGTATGAAGTTGGTTAGGCCAAAGGGGAGATGGGTGTTGAGGTAATTTATTACATCCTCTGTACTCTGTTGTTTTTGGTTGGGTAGTAGGTCTTCGGCCAAGGCATTGTTAAGGAGAATTTTTTTCTCATCGATAAGAATTAAAAATTGGCCTTCATCTTTTTCAAAGGACCGCTTGACTAAATTTTGAACTGGTTTGGAAAAATCAGGAAGTAAATTCAGGGCAATAGCATCCACTTCGAAGTTCTGAAACCCGATTTTGATAGTATAATCAACATGTTTCGAGGGCGTCAGCACGGTTTATCTATTGTAGCTATTAAACTATCGATAAAACTCGCTATTGTTCTGTTTTTCTGTTAATTGCGCTGGCTAATCGGATGAAGGGATCTTTCCTTCAGTTTTATGGCTTATGCATAAAGATTATAGGGAAATATTAGAAAGAGGAGCAAAGAAGAAGAAGGAATTTAAGGCCTTTCTTGGGGTGTTGGCTAAATCCAATAGTCCTTCGCCGAGGCAAATCCTTGAGGTGCATGCTGAGGTAGAGAAGGAGATAAATTGTTTAGAATGTGCTAATTGCTGTAAAACTACCCCAGCTCTGGTTGAAAATGAGGAATTCGACAGACTGGCAAAAGCAATTGGCGTTACCCGATCAAAGTTTGTTCAGGGCTTTTTGGAGTTAGATGAGGATGGAGACTTTGTTTTCAACCAATCGCCATGTAGGTTTTTAGGTCCAGATAATAAATGTTGTATTTATGAGGATAGGCCTAACGCCTGTAGAGAATATCCCCATACGGATGATTCCAATTTTAGAAAGTATCAGGAGATGAATTTGGAGAACACCAAAATATGCCCAATTGTTGTTCGGGTTCTTGAGAAACTAATGAAATTAGGGTAAAAAAAAGCTGCCTACAGAAAATGCAGACAGCTTATTTTAGGTAAAGTAATTTTGTTTACTGCTTTATAACTCGGTGCGTTTGATTTCCAATTTTAAGGATGTAAACACCTGGTTTTAATGGGTTGTTACTTCGTATACTCAATCTTTGATTTGATTTTTCTGTGTCAAAATGAATTACGCGTCCGCCCATGTCATAAAGGTAAACTTGGTCTTTGTCGAATCCTGGGTTTGTCCACTCAATATATAGCTCGTTCTCGAATGGATTTGGATAAACCTTATATTCTTGTTCCAGTGCAACAGTTTCATTAATCCCTACTAGCGTTAGGTTTAGAGTATAAACTGTTTCACAACCTTTTTGATCCTTAACAACAATATTATAGGTGCCTGGTTCTAACCCGGAGAATATGTTGTTCGTATTAAAATTGTTTCCGCCATCTATGCTGTAGAAGGTTTGCAGGAAGGTGTTGGTAGCGTTAATTCTAATGGTTAATTTTCCATTAGCCGAATCTAATTTAGTAACAGAAATTACCGTGGTATCCGGGCCGTTAATTTTAACTCGAATGGTGTCGGTACATTTCTTTAAATCCTGAACAACAAATTCATGCGTTCCTTGACCTAAATTGCTAAACACCGGTGAGGATTTAAATCCGGAAGTGGTGGCAGTTTTAAAGGAGAAAGGGTCTCCATTTCCACCCGAAGCAGATAGGGCTACTACGCCTTCTTTTCCATTCCAGCATTCCACATCCTCTGTGTAAATTACTTCGCTTACAATAGGTGCTGGTGCTTCCATCTTAAATCCAAAGTCTTGTTCTCTTCTACATCCATCTAACTCTTTGGCAAAAAGGGTAAACTGACCTGCTCCAACCTTAGTGAACACATCTTGGGATGAATAATTTATTCCGTCTAATGAGAATAGGTATGTGGTTCCATTATTTTCGGCCAAAGCCTGTACACGACCATCTTTAGAGTAGCTACAATTTAATCCTCTAAGTATTTTAGCGTTGAAAAAGAAAGGTACTTCAGGTTTAATTCTTATTCTCTTTTCCTTGGTACAACCATCAAGCGTGTCAATTACCTTAACGTTGTAGAATTGCGCATATAACCCCGCAAAAATTGAATCGGTTTGAGGTTGTAAGTTGTTTAATTGGTAGACATAGTTTCCAGAGCCTCCATTTGGAGTAACAACAATTTTTCCAGCATCAGGAAAATCACAACGCAATGGGCCATTTTCACTGAATGCAAAATCAACACCTTCCGAATCGTCTATAATAACTGTATCTCTTACCTCGCAGGTAAGGTTATCGTAGGCATAAATTTGGTAAACCCCTGGATTTAGATTTTCCAATAACTGGCCATTTTGAACTTCGTTACCGTTCACAATAACATGATAAGGCTCATTACCCAGATCAGCGGTTACTTTTAATGTTCCATTTATGTTTCCGCAGGTGGTTGGATCAATATCCACCCCAATTTCTAAATTAGATTTGTTTTCTATGGTAGCACTACGTACCGAAACGCAACCACTTTCTGCTTTAGCGAAAACGGTGTAGGTGCCGGATGGTAGGTTATTAAATGAAGTTCTGGTGAAAAACGTACTTCCGTCCAAACTAAAGGTGGTGTTTTCCCCGTCGGCACTTAAAATTATAGAACCATTAGATTCACCTTTACAGTCGTTTTTAACTGGTGAGATGTTAAAATTAATAGGGTCTTTAACCTCTATGGTTTGACTTAATCCAATTAATTTACCACAACCAGAACCACCAGCGTAGTAGGCCGAATCGATACTAAACAAGAAATCTAAATCTTCTTTTACGGGTAATAGAGTATCTCTATCGGTTACAAAACTCTTTTTAGCTCCATTTATGCTGTACTCTACCACAAGGCTATCTGAACTGTTTACAAAAACGGGGATGTACGCCGTATCTCCACGACATATTTTGTTGTTGTTTACATCAAAAGAAACCTGAGGTTCTTGGAAGTTGTAAAAATCTGCTGTACCAAAGTCTATCGCGTAGGAACAGGTTTTTGGCAGCGAAATATACTTTCTGATTTTGAAGGTGTTTTGTCCGCCTGAAATCGCATTTACGGTAATTACCGAATCATTTGAGATTTGAGGTTCCTCTGGGAATTGGAACCCGTTAACCTCGAAAATAATTTTACCGCTGGCATTAGCAGGATTTAAGTTAAACCTGATATCTGCAGTTGCTTGGTTATCCGAACAAATTATATCTGGTGAAATAAGCTCAAAACTAAGGCCTGGAGCTTCCTCAAGGGTGACATTAATCTGCTTATTCATTACCATTGTACAACCCTCTGGATAACTAATTTCCTTTAAAATCAGTGTTTCGCTATCATTAAAGGTTCTCCTTAAGTAGTTTTCTCCCGCAACAATAGGCAAGTCTATTATTTGAAATGTTCCAGTTTGAAATCTAGCGCTACCCTCTTGCACATTCCCAAGGTTTAGGGGAATAGAGTCCAATACATTGGCACATGCTGTAAAGTTGGTAGGAACATTAACCTGCGGTACAGGAAATGCTGCTAAATCAACCTGGAAAGTGTCTCTACAGATAGATTTGTTGACTATGAAATTATAAGTTCCCACATTTTCGGGAGCCAATCCAAGTATGTCAAACTCCAAGTTGGGAGAACTAACTCCAGGGCCGGTCCATTCAAAAGAAACTCCAGGACCAGCTATGTTAGATGCCTTTACATTTACATTGGCTCCAATACAAGCCGTGTCGGGGGTTATTGTTAAATCGGGTTGAGGTAGTCTGATAAAGCGGATGGGTTGTCCGGCTCTTACATCCAAACAATCATCATTCAAGTCCACTTCATTTTTGTTGGGGATTTTATCTCCCGCGATTACAGACACATAGTAGGTTTGTCCCTCGACTAGCCCCGGTACAAAACCAAAAGTACCCGTTCTATTCCTGTCATAGATTGTACCTATGGTAGTTCCAGGTCCATCGTGAAGGATGAACTCAAAGATGTCATCACCATCATCTATAAATCCACCGATATAGTTAATGGTGTAGAAAGACCCTTCACAGATGTCTTCGATCTGTGATACATTGATCACACCTGCGTCAGTAGCGCATCCACACCTCTTGCGAATTGAATAGCTTGATGTTCCACAATTGTCCGCATCCCAAATAGTAATCTCAACTTCTTCACCTTCTGGGATGGGATCAGAGGTGAATATCCATAAACCTCCTTGTTGCGTTAGGTTAAACCCATAAGTTATTCCATCTGCAATTACTGAGGCATCTAACGTATTTGGATCACCATCCCTAACCTCAAAGGTTACCTGATAAAAAGTTTCCGAAGCATTACAGAATGTATTGGCATTAACAATTTCTGGTTTTTTGGTAATTTCAACTTCCACGGTAGTGGATTGGTCTGGACAAGGATCTTCGTTATCCACGAAGTAGGTAAAGGTGTATGAGCCTGGGGCTACATTGGCGCTATTAAAAACTCCCGTTGTTGCGCTTACCAAACCTCCAGAGTTATCGGTGTCTAACCATACCCCATTGGGATCATGGTCCGAAAGGTAATCTTCTAAACCAATAGCTGTTCCTTTACAAATCCTTGTCGATCCGCCATTTCCAGCAACCTTAAAGTCTTTTACAGTTACATCGACTTTTGCTGAGTCAGCTTTACATGCTCCTGGTCCAACCACTTTGTAGTAAAAGGTGTACGTGCCTGGATTGTATTCGAAAAAATTGACCGTCCCTTGTGGGGACAATAAGCCTGTGTTGCTTGCGTCTCTCCAAGTTCCACCTCCATCTGGGTTACCTTGTAATAGGTTGTTTAAATCGATAAAGGTACTGTCCTTGTTACATACAATTGTATTTCCATCATCACCAGCTTTGGGTGCAGGGTTGATAGTTACCGAAACTGTTGAGCTTTGCGTACCACAAGTGTTGCTAAGCGAATAGGTATATGTAAAGGTTTGCGGTAATTGATTGTCAGGAATGTCGGAGGGTCTTATAATCGAACCGTTTAAAACTCCCGAACCATTATTGTCCGTCCATTGTGACGTGGCATTTTGGTCGTATGCACTAAGCAGACTAAATAAGTTAAACTGGTCGTTGTTGTTACACAAAACGGGGTCTGGCAACACTTGACCAGAACTCAAAAGCGATTCCACATCAACGTCTATGGTCTTGCTGGCTTTACAAAATCCAACATCTACAAAGACCTGATAGGTACCCTCATTGTTCTGTCCAACATTGTTGATGATTGGATTTGCACTTGTGCTGGTAAATCCATCAGGGCCCAACCATAAGTAGCCATCTGCTGCGGTGTTCGAACTAAGTACTAAAGCGTCACCCTCACAAAGTGGGGTGTTTGCTGAGGGGGTGAAATTGCCTGGGTCAATTACCTTAATAGTAATGTTATCGGTTGCAACACAACCTGGATTTGCTGTTTCAAAAACAGATACCGTATAGGTTTGGTCAGCTGTAGGATTTGCAAATGGATCTCTAGCCGACGGATCGGATAAGTCATTGGTTGGAGTCCAGCTGTATGTAAAGTCCTTAAGTTGAGGTTTACATGCTAAGAATTTCGTGTTTGGACGTTGATTGGAGTTTCTGGCATTATCGGTAAATGCACAGGTTCCATCAGAAAGAATTTTTCTTGCTACACGCACCGCAGGATATGCTAATGTTTGATCTTTGGTGTAGGCCTTAATGTTACCAGCTTGTCCCGATTGCACATAAACACATACTTCTATTAAAATATTGTCTTGTCCATTCCAATCGTAAGCTTGATCAAAATTGAAAGTGTTGTACCCAGTGCCTAAGGTGTACGACTTATTATTGAAAACGGTAGTTAAGGCCCCGGTATAAAATCCTCCATTAAACTCCTGGTCGGAAACGCAGGCCATTTTGATTTCTAGGTTGGGAATTTGGCCATTACTCAAAATGGTGGCAAGCTCCATTTCCATTCCATTAATCTTTCCACCCTCAAAACCCTGAGCAATAATCTCTTCTGCACGGTAAATAATTTGAGATCGGATTTGTCCCTCGTTTACATCACCAAAAACATCTGGAAGAGAATTCCCTTGAGCATTAATGTTCGTTCCTCCTCCCAGAGTTGCGGTAAAAGGAATAGATCCATCCACACAACCTACTGTTGCGGCTGGACCACAATTTTCAGGAATTTCAACTTCCTGATTAGTAACCGCAGTGATTTGGACCGATTCACCCAAACATAAGTCAGTTCCGGGGTTGGCCTTGATTTCAACCTGTAAGTCGCACTGACCATAACTGGCCACCGCAACTAGGGCGAATACGATGCTTAACGTTAATTTCAAAACTCTTTTCACAAGAGGGATATTTAGGGTTAATAATTTGTTGTGTGGCTAAGACGCAGAAAATCGAACAATTGTTGGCTTTGGAAGTATATCATTCCATGAATCAACATAATATTTCGATAACTGGTCAAAATCTTTTTAGGATTGGTAATATATCAATTCAAAAATGATAAATCCTATAGTTTACCCAAATCTATTTCCGAAGAGTTCTCTGTTATTATGGCTAAGTTGCTGAAAAAGAGCGACTAAATTAAAATGAGTTTATTTTTACAATTTTTGAGATTAATAGTCCATTTTCATTGTAAATGAGATAAATACCAGATTTTAAGTGTTCTATGTCTAACTTGTCATAGTTCTTTTCCCACCAGCCAATCATCTCGCCTTGAAGATTTACTATTTTCCAGTTTTCATTAAAGTTTTTGTCTCGGTAAATAACATTATTGCTTGGGTTGGGCCAAATAGAGATGGAACTGGGGTTTTGAGTGGATGTAATGCTGGTGGTGTTGTTGCTTTGTCCTGGTGTGGGGTCCATTGTGCCGATGTTATTACTACAGTCGGTTAACCGTCCTTCCGAAAGTGGTGCAAAAACATTGCTGAAGCTTCTTTTATCCAATAAAGTTCCCAGGGGGGTGAGTAAAGAGATTGTTCCCCAGCTGTCGCTCTTACTGTATATTGGATTTGGCGTATTACTCTCTAACCAAACCACAGGGAAAGAATTGCCAGTCATTGGGTCGATATCCCTTAGTGCAAAAGGCCAGGCTTTCGATAAGATCTCCACCTCGATGACATAACCTTCTGGGTACCAAGTTGCATCTCCCGAGTAATGAATTTCAACCCAAGGAAGGGTGTCATTATTGGAGTTCGTATAGATTTGATTCCGAAGCATCCATTCATTTATACATACCTCTGAGTCCTTTTGATCGTTATCCACAGCAGCAATTAATATGCTGTTTCTGGTAGAGCGCGCATTTTTTATTTCAGCCAGTTGTAATTCTGTGGATTTTAGCCCTTCCACCAGTGAATTTTCCTTAATGAGTACGGTAAGGGTGTCCCTATTTGTGTTCGCAGGTAGAAATTTACTGCTACCTTCCAAAATTTCAGCAACATTGGGATTACTGATAATAGCGTTAAAAAATACCCCGTTGTGATTGTTTTTAATCATGAGTGGAACCTTTATTAGGGATCCTTCGGCTGCGGTAATGGAAGGTCCGGTAATATTGATAATGGCATTTGGTTCCATGCTTTCTCTACCTGGGGTTGCATAGTATCTATGGCTTCCTCTTTCCGCTGCAAAAACCTTGGCCGCCATCCATTTGCTGCCATCTGTAGAAATTTGTTCCAGATCCAAATTTTCTATGCTCGACCCTGTACCATCTCCACCTGTTGGCCATGGTGCTATGTCATCATATCTTACATAGCATATTGTATCACCCTTTGTATTGGAAATTAAAATGGATTCTCCCGAATTGCTCAGGGAACCAGCCCATGGGTAAAAGTCATTTCCAGGATATAAATTCTCCAGAACCGCTTCGTTTTTTCCTATCAGAAAATAAGATTTAGGAGCCAAACTTATTTCAGGAAAAGAAAAATCAAGTCCTTGGGTAATAGTTAATCCACCTAATCTTACAGGAGCGGTGTTTGGATTATAAATTTCAATGAATTCGGTGCTGTCCGGATTGTCCTCCGGCGGGTTGTACATTATTTCGGATATAATCAGCCGTGACTTTCTGAAATTGAACAGAATTTCAAATGTAGAGGGAAAGGTCTGATGAGCACCATTCTTACCGCTTAGGTTTTTAATTGTAATGTTTTGTGTTTGAGCTTCTGGAATTTGTTCCGTCCATCTAATTATAATAGAATCTCCAAAGGCTTTCCATTGCTCAAAACTTCCGCTAAAGCTGGCCTCAAAATTTTGGTCTGTAGGGGGGAGAAGTTCAATGTTTTGGTTGAGGATCAGGGCAAAAGTTTGATCATTGATAATCTCAATGCGGTTCACCTCAATGGGTAAATTAAAATTACCTCTAAATCCGGGTGTTATAAAATAATCCTGACCGGAGATGTTGCTCCAAAAATTTTGACTGGCAAACCAATTAGAGGCGGTAGGTGCCAAGTTTGGGTCTTTCGTTTCGATAGAGTGCCCTAAACCGTCTGCCGAAGCTGGCCAAGCGCCTCCATCTTCACCTATAAAGGAAAGAAGGGTGTCTTGCGTATTGGCAAGGCTTAATACGAATTGATCATTGTTCAGATTTCCTGTGAACTGGAATAAACGGGTTTGAGCATTTGGAGCGAGGGCTTTGAAGGCGTTGCTATCCTTGGTTAAAATAATAAATTCTGAGGGTGCCAAAGTAGTGGGTGGCAAACTGAAATTAATATCACCACCTATACTTATTCCACCCAATTTTACCGTCGTATTAGAAGTGTTTTGCAGTTCTATAAATTCTGACTCATCGGTTCCTGGTGGGTTGTAAAATATTTCAGTGATTTTAAGCTGATCTCCCGTATTATTAAATATGGATTTACTTGATAGGGATGGGATGGGGGATCCGGAAAAATCTTGAAGATTTTGTGTGGAGAAAAAAATGCTATCACCTACGGGTAGTGGGTTTGCTAAGGTTATATATACCGTGTCTGTTAAGGGATTAGTGTTTATTGATTGAATGAGGGGAAGTCCTAAATAATTGTTTGGGACGGTGGCACTTGAATTAAGACGAGTGGAGAAAGCTAGTTGAACATTGTATGCATCAAGGATCTTAAAATCCATGGAGATCGATGGGGTTGGTGCAATAAAAAATTGTCCGCTATTGATTTGCCCTGGGCTACTTTCCGTGGCTTCACGCCATGAAAAATCGTCAGAATGGGTTATGAAATTTCCTTTTTTCTGAATTGAAAAATTTAATGGGGTGGAACCATTTTCCGAGACATTAATTTCCTCAGAGGTTAAACCAATGGCAGGTCCCTCAATTGCTGAGAATACACCCTCGTAACTTAGAAATTCAACGACTTCTTCCTGAGGATTAACAAGTGCGATGCCATCTGGACTGCCATTCTGAATTCCAGAAATGCTCATCCATTTAGCGCCAAACCCATTTTTCTCATTCGGTAAATTACCGTTGAGGTCTATACTTTTGTAAACCTTTCCATTGTGGCCATTATAACAAACTAATTTCCAACCTTCTAAACTGGTGTTGGTAGGACCAGCAATTTCTATTCCTTCGTTTTTATCTATCCCGATATTGTCGTAATGAATCTCGTTAATGAAGAACTGAGAAAATAAAGTGCTAGCAAATAAAAAGGTGGTAAGGGTAGTGGTCATTTGGGCTAATGTTTTCATTGTGGTAGGATTTATTGTTCACTAACATTAAGTTAGGAAAAACCTGAACACAATGATGGTTTATGGAGCTCCAAAATATAAAATGCCTCGGTAGATAAACTATAAAAAGTGATGGTGTGTTAAAAAGGAGAAGTAAGAAATTGGTGGATAATCCCGTTGAGGAGCCAGCCAAAGCGTGTAAAAGGAGAGTTATAAAAAAAGGCCACCATTTTGGTAGCCTTTCTTATTTTATTTAAATAATTGCGGGGTATTCATCCGGGTTGAGTTCATTGAACAATCCGTATGTTTTTTCTACGATGTCGTCTATGCTTGGTTTAGAGAAATAATCTCCATCGGTTCCGTACGCTGGTCTGTGATCTTTTGCGTTGATGCAAAGCGGCTCGGAGTCAAGGCTAAAATATCCACCTTGATCTTGAAGAATTTTCTTCATAATAAATGCCGTCGCTCCACCATCTACATCTTCGTCTACAATAACCAATCGGTTAGTTTTCTTCAACGATTCAGCGATTTTGTTTTCGATGTCGAAAGGTAATAGGGTAACAACATCAATCAGCTCTACATCGATGCCTAATTCCGTAAGCTCTTGACAAGCCTTCTCTGCAAGGTTGCAGGTAGAACCGTAGGATACCATGGTAACATCACTTCCTTCTCTAACAATTTCTGGAATACCTAGAGGTGTAGTGTACATACCAAGGTTAGTTGGAAGTTGTTCCTTAGTGCGGTATCCATTTAGAGGCTCGATCACCAAAGCAGGGTCATCACCTTTTATAAGTGTGTTGTATAATCCCGCCGCTATAACCATGTTTCTTGGAACGCAAACATGAATTCCGCGCAGGGAGTTAATAATTGCTCCCATAGGCGATCCAGAGTGCCAAATCCCCTCTAAACGGTGACCTCTAGTTCTAACAATTACTGGAGCTTTCTGTTGCCCTTTGCTTCTGTAATGAACAGTCGCTAAGTCATCAGACATAATCTGCAGAGCATAGAGTAGGTAATCTAGGTATTGAATTTCGGCAATGGGTCTTAGTCCTCTCATCGCCAAACCAATTCCCTGACCAAGAATGGTTGCTTCGCGGATACCTGTATCGCTCACTCTAATTTCGCCAAATTGCTCTTGCATCCCTTCCATACTTTGGTTCACTCCACCAATTTTCCCGGTGTCTTCTCCAAAAGTTAGAATCTCAGGATGCCAGCTGAACAAGGCCTCAAAATTCTTTCTAAGTACTACTCTTCCGTCTACCTTTTCTTCTCCAAAAATGGGCTCAACGCGTTCTACGTTTAGTGGGCTCCATTCACTTTCTGAGTAAAGGTGAGAAGAGTATCTTTCTCCATTGTCTTTAAGCTGGGCTTTTAGCCATGTAGCAACCGCATCTTTTTCAGCACTTTTTTCTTTTCTGGTTATTTGCAATGCCTTTCTTGCAGCTTGGATATTCTCCTTTCTGTATGGATCTATTGCTTTTTTCAAGTTTTCAGCAAGCGTGCTAATTCTTCCAGAATTTTCGGAGCTTGATGCTAAATTGTTGAGAAGGGAAATAATTTCTTGACGCTCTCCCTGAATTGGGGTGGTAAACTCTTCCCAAGCTTCTTTTTGTTCTTTTCGAACTTGCTTCTTAGCTTCTTTACCAATTTGGTTCAGCTCGTCTTCAGAAGCGATGGGTCTTCCGTTTACCTTGAAATTTAAAATCCACTCCTTAAACTTTGCTACACAATCGAAGTCTTTCTCCCATTGAAGGCGTTCTTCGTTTTTATAGCGTTCGTGAGATCCACTGGTAGAGTGCCCCTGAGGTTGGGTAACCTCTTCAACATGCACCAATACAGGAATATGTTCGTCGCGAGCTATTTGAGTTGCTCTTTGATAAGTCTTAATTAAGTGGGCGTAATCCCAACCTTTGGTCTTGAGTATTTCAAATCCAGGTTTAGTCTGTGTTCTTTGGAATCCAGCTAATGCTTCAGAAATACTAGACTTGGTGGTTTGTTTGTCTTTGGAAACGGAAATTCCATAACCGTCATCCCACACAGACATAACCATTGGAACCTGCAATACACCAGCAGCATTTAATGTTTCCCAGAATAAACCTTCTGAGGTACTGGCATCACCAATAGAACCAAAAGCAATCTCGTTACCTTCTTTAGAAAATTGAGTTAAATCTTTTAATTCAACACTGTTACGGTATACTTTGGATGCTTGCGCTAAACCTAGAAGTCTTGGCATTTGACCCGCTGTTGGGGAAATATCTGCCGAGACATTATATTGTTCGGTTAGATTTCTCCAGGAGCCATCTTCATTTAATAGTGGTGATGAAAAGTGACCTCCCATCTGCCTTCCACCAGAAGTAGGTTCCGCGGCAACATCAGCATGAGCATAAATACCAGCAAAAAACTGTTTTACCGATAATAAGTTAAGTGCCATCAGCCACGTTTGGTCGCGGTAATAGCCTGATCTAAAATCACCGTGTTTAAAATGTTTGGCAAGTGCAATTTGGGCAAGCTCTTTTCCGTCTCCGAAGATTCCGAATTTCGCCTTACCAGTTAAAACTTCCTTTCTACCCAATAAAGAAGCTTCGCGGCTAACACATGCTAAACGATAATCGTTGAGGATTTCCTCTATAAAAGCTTTGTGGTCTACAGCGGCTGAAGCCTCTTTTTCCTGCACTTTATCCGACATATAAAATAATTTTAAGCCCCGCGAAGGTAAGGCTAAATCGCCAAAAAAGCCACCCAAAGGGGTGGCTCTAATTTATTCTGAAAGGGTAAGTCCTTTACTGCTCATTTTCCAATATTTACTGACCATCCGTCCATCATACATGTTTTGAACATTGTCAATATCATAAATAACTCGGTCTGTACCTTCTGACAGGAAAATGATTTTGTCTTTTGGGACATGAATTGTAATCCATACCTCTTGTGCACGATATTTTAAGTTTTTATCCCAAGTAAAAATGGGATCGAACCAAAGATGTTGTCCATTTTGATTCCAGTTGTACTGGATCCCCTCAGCTTTTTCTCTTGCTTCCTTGGTGGTTTTACCGTGCGCATACTTTTTTACCTCAACCATCCACAAGCTATCTCGTGCAGGGGCCACATCAACAAACACTCTTCCCGAAACAAATACATCATCTTCTATAGTAAGTAGATCTAGTATATGGTCTTGGTGGTGCACAAAATGAGGCGAAAAATATCCGTCTTCTCTGGCGCCGATTATTAGGGTGTCACTGGGTACCTGATCTAAAATGATTTTCTCGG
Source organism: Luteibaculum oceani (assembly GCF_007995015.1). Lineage (NCBI taxonomy): Bacteria > Pseudomonadati > Bacteroidota > Flavobacteriia > Flavobacteriales > Luteibaculaceae > Luteibaculum > Luteibaculum oceani. The sequence continues at coordinate 218,966 of NZ_VORB01000004.1, read as the reverse complement.
TAAACTTTGCTTTGTTTTTAAACTGGAAAACAGCCGACGCGGTAAAGGAGACGAATATACACAGCGAGATAATGAGTATCACCGGGATGCTAATTCCTATAAATGTTCTGTTTTTAGGCCTGAACCCCAAGGCAGAAAATCCAGAAATTAAAAGTGCTGCTACCAAAGTGAATAGGAATAGCAAACCGGTGAATACTATGAAATTGAATTCCGATGTTGTGTCGAAAAATAGGGTTGCAAACTCGTGGCTGGTAAATGCTCCCATCTCATTTACTGTTACAAATGGGAAATTGAATACTGCACCGAAAAGAATCATTATTCCCGCAACACTCAGGAGAGATCCTGCTATAATGGCACCAATCCCGAGGAATTTTTTGGCCACATTCCATATCATCTTAAAAAGGGCAGCAATAAATTCTAGAATTTGATGTAATCCATCTGAAATTTGAGAACCGGCTTTGCTTCCCTTACCATTTTTAAAATTTTGGAATGATTTTTTTACGTTCTCACTCTCTTTTTTAAACCGATTTTTGATGTTTTCAATGTTTACATCTTCGCCCTCCATTTCGAGTTTTTCGGCTGTGGTTTTGGCTTCAGGAATTACAGCCCACAATATAATGTAAGGCAAGATTCCAACGCCCCAAATAATGAGGGACAGCACAAAAATTAGTCGAAAAATAATGGGGTCTACATTAAAATATGCACCCAATCCGCCACATACACCACCAATAATCTGATTGTCGGGGTTACGGTATATTTTTCTGGTTCTACCCTTACGCGATTTTGAACCAGATTCCTCCGTTTCTGCGTCGCTATTGTCTCCCTTGAAATAGGACGGATCTCCCAAAATATCCATTACATGTTCTACATCGGTTTGATCTAGAACCTCGCGGTTTTCGGTTAATCGATCTTGCATGAGTTCCGCTACTCTGCGTTCAATATCCAGCATTATTTCATCGACATCTTCCTCGTCCGATAAAAAGCTTCTGATAGTATCTAAATAGGTTTTTAGTTCTTCGTAAGCCTGTTCTTCAATGGTGAAAGAAAATCCTGCTAAGTTTATGGTTACCGTCTTATTCATGATCCAAGTCTTTTTGTTGTTTTTAATACTGCGTTTTGTAAATCTTCCCAGGTTTTATCCAGTTCCAGTAGGAAGCTTTGTCCCTCTTCGGTAAGGGTGTAGTATTTTCTGGGTGGCCCAGACTTGCTTTCTTCCCATCGATAGGTAAGAAGTTTTGCGTTTTTAAGTCGGGTTAACAGCGGGTATAAAGTTCCTTCAACCACAATCAGTTTGGCCTCTTTAAGTTCAGATATGATCTCGTTAGTATAACATTCTTTTCTTCCTAGAATAGCCATGATACAGTACTCTAATACCCCTTTTCTCATTTGTGCTTTCGCATTCTCTATATTCATATGCTTGCATTTAAAGGTATATTGCTAAGCAAATATAAGGGCTTAATTAGGTACTATGCAAAACAAAGTACTGTAAATTTTAAGAATGGTCATTTTGAAGGGATGAGTGGTTTTTGGAATCGCGCCTTTAAATCTTCTATCTTGGTCCCACATTTAAAGGTTATGCAAATAGTAGGTAGAGCCGAGGTTTTAGCTTTTCCCAAGCTTGGAATTCCCCAAGTAAAAGCTAAGGTGGATACGGGAGCCGATTCATCTGCCATTCATGCCACTAGAATAAAGGTGAGTAAGAGTGGTGAGAAAGAACAGCTTTCGTGTTGGTTATTGGGAAAGGGGCCATTTTTGTTTACCGAGTATCAGCGGAAATCAGTAAAAAGTTCTAATGGTAGCAGTGAGAAGAGGTATGCAATAAAGTTGTCTGTTCAACTGGGGTCTAAGGTTTATAAAACCTGGTTTACCCTTACCAATAGAAATAAAATGAGTTACCCGATTTTACTCGGCAAAAAATTCCTGAGAGGGAAGTTTATCGTAGATGTATCAAAGAAAAATACCATTCCATTAAAATGAAGATTGGAGTATTATCCAGAAACCCTAAACTATACTCTACACGAAGATTCGTAGAGGCAATTGAAGAAGCGGGCCACGAGGCTGTTGTAATAGATCATTTGAGGTGCTCGCTGGTAGCAGAATTTAATAATCCACAAGTTTTATACAATGGAAAGTATTTGGATGACATCGACGCCATCATTCCAAGAATAGGCTCAAGCGTTACCCATTACGGTACCGCAGTGGTTCGGCAGTTTGAGATGATGGGGAAAATTGTGGTTAATCCCTCCATTTCCATCGTAAGGTCAAGGGATAAATTAAGAAGTGTTCAAATTTTCAGTAAGTACAACGTACCTATACCTAAAACCGTGTTTGCGTCGCATTCCAGGTACATCGATACCATAATAGAGCAAATAGGAGGAGCGCCCCTGGTTATAAAGTTATTGTCTGGTACGCAGGGGATTGGGGTTGTATTGGCAGATACCAAAAAGGCAGCTACCTCTGTGTTGGAGGCTTTTTATGGTTTAAACGCAGATATATTGATTCAGGAATTCATAAAAGAAGCGGGTGGATCGGATATTAGAGCTTTTGTAGTAAATGGAAAGGTAGTTGGAGCGATGAAACGACAAGGAGCCGAAGGTGAATTCAGGTCTAATTTACATCGAGGTGGATCGGCTACTCCTATAAAGTTGTCCAAAGAAGAAAAAACCATTGCAATTAAAGCAGCTAAAGCCATGGGGCTTAATGTGGCTGGAGTGGATATGTTGCCTTCTAGTCGAGGACCGTTGGTTTTGGAAGTAAATAGCTCTCCAGGATTAGAGGGGATAGAAAATGCAACCGGAAAGGATATTGCAGGATCTGTAGTGAAATACATTGAAAATCAGGTTAATTCTAAACCTAAGACGGATAAAGTAGGCGCATAATGAAGAATGTAATATACGTAATGGGGGCTTTGTTAATCCTCCTTGGAGCATGTGGAAGCCCAGAAAAAATAGAAGTAACTGTTAATCCGGATATCATTCCTGCCTCGGTTGGTTTTAATTTCGATGCCTCCGACTCGGCGGCCGTTGCTTTAGCAGATTCTGTAGCCATCCATGCTGGCGGTAAAAGAGCTCTTGATACAGCAAATTTTATTCACTTCAACTTTTTTGGTGCACGAGATATCTATTGGGATCGGATCAATGATATTGTAAAAATTGTCTCTAAAAGAACAGATTTTAAAGCCATTTACAATCTTAAATCGGATACCGGAAAGATATTTGTCAACGGTGAATTGCAAAGTGATTTGGATAGTCTTAAAAAATATAAAGATGTGGCCAGGGCCATTTGGATAAATGACACATATTGGTTATTATTTCCTTATAAGCTGAAAGATTCGGGGGTTACTCTTAAATATGTTGGATTGGGCCAAGATAAAGCAGACAATGCATCGCATATTTTGCAGTTAACTTTTCAAGATGTAGGAGAAACTCCGGAAAACAAATATTTGGCTTATGTAAATGCCGATAGTTACAGAATAACCCAATGGGATTATTTCGCTAATGCAACAGATAGCGTCCCAGCCATTGTTACTCCGTGGTTGGATTATAAAAATTACAACGGTTTGTGGTTAAGCGCCGACCGAGGAAAGTATAAAATCCCTTTTATTGAGGTTTATTCTGAGCTAGATACGGCCACGTATAACGCGATTTATAAAACCTTTTAAAAGTTATGAAAACCCTATTTTCCCTTTTTTCAATTATTGTTTTTAGTATAACCGCCCTTGGGCAAAATAAGCTGTGCTGCAAAGCATCAGCTAACAACCAGTTTGCGGCATTAAGCGGAGACCAAGAGTTTGTCGCAAGCCACACCTTTAACGAGGAATTGCCAGTTGTTAAGTCTGGAACTAATATAAAAATGAAAGTTCCGGGTGAAGCTCCAGCAAATGGATACTTGATTCCTGCTAATGAGCTAACCAACAAATACATTTTCGTTTTTCAAGAGTGGTGGGGCTTAAATGACCACATTAAAGCACAGTCCGAAAAGTATTGGGCTAAAATGAAAGGACAGGTAAATGTTATAGCAGTTGACCTCTATGACGGAGAAACGGCTACCACTGCGGACCTGGCCGGTGAATTAATGAAATCTAGAGAGGAAAAGCGTTTACGAGCCATTGTGGACGCAGCCTTTTTATATGCTGGTAAGGATGCGGAAGTAGCTACTGTTGGATGGTGCTTTGGTGGTGGATGGTCTTTACAAGCTGCAATTAGAGGAAAAGAAAAAGTGAAGGCTTGTGTTATGTATTACGGCATGCCTGAGACGGATCCTAGTAAGCTGGCTAAAATAAATGCACCTGTTTTGGGACTTTTTGCCGAACATGATGGATGGATAACGAAGGAGCTTGTTGATAAGTTTGAAGATAGAATGCGTGGATTAGAGAAAGACATAACAATTGTGTGGTACGATGCCGTTCATGCTTTTGCAAATCCTTCTAATAATGAATATAACCCCATGCTAGCTGCCGATGCTTTTGTAAGGAGCAGTTACTTTATCAGAAAAAATTTATTGGATTAGATTAAATCTATTTACCTAAAAAGCCCCACGCTTTGGCGTGGGGCTTTTTGTTTTTACCCATTTGTAGTTTGTTTAAAATTGATCATTAGTTGAGAATTTAGGTTTTATTTTTGAAGTAAAAATGATTTGTTTCTATATTTAGATCCTTTTGTTTACACTTATCCATTTTCTTTAATTGGGTAGTTAAGTCGAGAAACCACTAAATCTAGCTTTATGAAATACCTACTAGCTGCCATTGCAATACTCGTTCAGTTATTAGCTTTTTCTCAAAATTATAACCTTAGGCAATTCGAGAGCCTAAAGGAAGTAGAGGTAAACAATATTATAAACACGGGGGAGGACATCCTGTATGCTGCCACAGAGGGTGGAGTTTATAAAAGTGACAACGGAGGTCTAGATTGGGTGTTGTATAACACTGGACTTTCTCAAGTTAACGATGATCGCTGGAGAGTTACCAATGGAATTCAGGAATTATATAACACCCCTGATGGAATTTTCCTTATCACCAACTATCACGCCTTGTTTAAAGAGGTTAATGGAAGTTGGGAGCATGTGTTAGCCAATTATGAGGTATACGATTTAGCTTTTTACAACGGTGAGATGTACATATCAGGTGCCGAGATTGAAGACTCTTATTTCAGGGTTTTTTATAAAGTGAAGGACTTAAATTCTGAACCCGAATTTTTGAGAACTTTTGGGTACGATAATTTTATGAAAGCAGAACCCTTAACAGCGCTTTCAGATGGAATTATTCTCGGAGAGCCTGGCGGGGTTATTTTATACGACGGTGAAGGGTTTACAAAATTGAACTCGGAGGAGAATTTTATTATCCCTCACAATATTTATGGAACTAGTAGTAGCGATTTTTATGTGGTACATAAGCCTTTATTTCTCTTTTATCTCAGAGATAATTTATATCACTACGATGGTACCGAACTGAAACTTACGAGCCCCAAAGTATCAATTCCATTTTATGTTCACCATTTATTTACTAATGGTGAGGATGTATACATATCAGGGTATGAGGGGACTGAATTTACCTCAATTCCTAGAGTGTTAAAACTGGTTGAGGTTTTGGGTAGTGATCAATGGATTGAAACGAGCGGATATGCAGACGGAGTTACTCCAATTTTTAAGGGGATGGTTTCATTTGGGGTTTCAAATTACTTGTATTTTACCCAAAATGGCATTTGGTTTTCAGCTTCAAATCTTGGAGGAACTACTCAAAGAAGGGAGTCAGGAATTTACAATGGAACTGTTGAGGAATTGGCACACACCCAGGATGAAATTTATTTATTGAGAAACGGAAAAGTTAAGGGGTTCAATCAAGAAACTGAAGATGAAATTACTTCGATACCACCCGAAGAAAATAGTGGTTTCCGAGGACTGGGAATGGCTGAGAATTATGTTTGGTGCCACAAAATCGACTGGGGGGATGATTATTTAGGTCTTTATCGGAGATCTGATTCAATGGACTGGACTTTAAATGAATATGAATTTGATTTATTTATGGTTCCACCTTTAGGAAGTTCAGAAGGTAAAGTTGATTTCATGGGAATGCACAATGGCGAAGTAGTTTGGGATATTTTAACCGTGAATCTTTCATCGGGAGATACTGCTCGGGAGCCCTGGTTGCATTCTGACAGTTCCTTTGTAAGGAAAGTTGTTAGGGTGAATGGAACAAAATTCACGGTCAATGTATTTTCCTCTTACGATAAAGATAACCCGAATGGTCAATTTTATCTAGATGATAATTGGTGGTCAATCAATGTTCAGAATAAGGAGGGCCAATGGATTGAATATATGCCTGACAGAAATGATTGGTATTTTGACTGGGATTATTTAATTGCCCTAGAAAAAACTAGTGAAGGGGAGGTGTTTCTTGTCTTCTCCGACAAGGATTATTTTGAATATAATTCCTTAGATAAAAAGACGGTCATTAAAAAGTATGATTTTGAAACGGATCGATTTGAAGATTATCTGGTATGGGATGAGCTAAGAGATGACTTACGATATAAAGATGGCTTGTGGACTTGCCGTATGGAAGGTGTAGAAATGTTTAGCTATGATCTAATTAATTGGTTCAAAAGGAATTTTGATGGCCTGCCAGAAGCTGCTGAAGTTGAGTTTCTGAAAAGAATTGGAAATCGCGTTTACTGCAGTACCAAAGGTAACGGGCTATTTACACAAGATTTAAGTACTTCCGTACCAGATTTAATCCTAGCAAATAGTCTGGAGGTCTTCCCAAATCCTTCAAAAGGAAACCTAAGTTTCAAAACAGAGTCTGCAATAGATAATTATCGAATTATAAATATATCCGGTCAAACGGTGGATGTAGGAAATATTAATAAGGTAACAGACCAGCACCGATTAGACCTAAACCACCTGGAAAGGGGAGTTTATATTTTGCAACTATTGGGTAAAAATGAAGTAAAATACAGCTCAAAAATTATTCTGAATTAGGCGGTGCTCAAAAAAAACATATTAAACCCCGAGATCTTGTTCTCGGGGTTTTTGCTTTAAAGGGGGAATGCTTAACTTATTACTTCAATCCTACCACAATGAAAACTTCGTCAATCGTTCCCCAGGAAATCATTTCAGAAAAAATCTATCTGATCCGAGAACAAAAGGTAATGATAGATTCTGATTTGGCCGAGCTCTATCAAGTCCCTACAAAAAGGCTTAATGAGCAGGTTAAAAGAAATCGAGAGCGATTTCCTGCCGATTTTATGTTTCAGTTAAACCAATTCGAATGGAATCACTTGAAGTCGCAAACTGCGACTTCAAGTTCTAGATGGGGAGGGAGAAGGTCCTTACCTTATGTGTTTACGGAACATGGTATTTTGATGTTATCCAGTGTCTTAACTAGTGAAAGAGCGATGTCAGTGAATATTCAAATAATGCGAATATTCGTGCGAATACGATCTTTTTTAAATCAAAATGAGACCCTTTTGAGAAAGATTAGGCAGATGGAGAAAAATGGAGAGGATAGAGATCATCAGATCAAAGTAATTTTCGATTGGATTAGAAAAATAGAGTCTAATCAAAGTCGAAAAAAGGATTCAAAACCTAGGGTTAGGATAGGATTTAAAATTTAAGAAATCCCCTTTTTTCACTGTCCCATATCCTAGCTATATTTACCGTCCTAAAATTAAAGTATGTCAGACGATAAGAAGGTGATTTTTTCCATGGTGAAGATTAATAAATCTACACCTCAAGGAAAACAAATTCTAAAGGATATCTATTTGTCTTTCTTTTATGGAGCTAAGATTGGTATCATCGGTTTAAACGGTTCCGGTAAATCAACCGTGTTAAAAATTATCGCTGGTTTAGATAAGGACTACCGTGGCGATGTGGTTTGGTCAGAAGGTTATTCGGTAGGATACCTTCCTCAAGAACCAAAATTAGATGAGGACAAAACGGTTGTAGAAATTGTAAAAGAAGGGGTACAACATATCGTAGATGTTCTAACAGAATACGATGAGGTTAACAATCGATTTGCTGATGAGGATGTATTAAATGATCCGGACAAAATGCAAAAGTTAATCGATCGTCAAGCTCAATTGCAAGACCTTATTGATCGCTACGACGCATGGGAGCTAGATAACAGATTAGAGTTGGCTATGGATGCCCTTCGCTGTCCAGACGGAGATACTCCAATAAAGGTATTATCAGGAGGTGAGCGCCGCCGAGTTGCATTGTGCCGCCTTCTATTGCAACAACCAGATGTTTTACTGTTAGATGAGCCAACCAACCACTTGGATGCCGAATCGGTTTCCTGGTTAGAGCAGCATCTAGAGAAGTATCAAGGAACTGTAATTACCGTTACGCACGACCGTTACTTCCTTGACAATATTGCGGGGTGGATATTGGAATTAGATCGTGGAGAAGGAATACCATGGAAAGGAAATTACTCTTCGTGGTTAGATCAAAAAGCAAAGCGATTGGCGCAAGAGGAAAAAACGGAGTCTAAACGTAGAAAAGTATTAGAACGAGAGCTCGATTGGGTGCGCCAGGGAGCAAAAGGACGCCAAGCTAAAAGCAAGGCCCGTTTAAATAACTACGAGCAGTTATTGGCTCAGGAGGATAAAGATCAGATTGCTCACTTGGAAATTCCAATTCCCAATGGACCGCGATTAGGTAATGAGGTAGTGGAATTTACAGGGGTATCAAAATCATACGATGATAGACTGCTTTTTGAGAATCTAGACTTCAAACTTCCCCCGGCAGGTATAGTTGGAGTTATTGGCCCTAACGGAGCGGGTAAGACCACGATGTTCAGAATGATTTTGGGCGAGGAAACTCCAGATCAAGGAGATATCAAAATTGGTGAGACCGTTGAAATTGGATATGTAGACCAAACCCATGAGGAGTTGGATCCTGAAAAAACCGTTTGGGAAGTTGTTTCGGGTGGAAACGAAATAATAGAAATAGGCGGTAAAAGCCTAAACTCCCGCGCTTATGTTTCTAGATTTAACTTTAACGGGCCAGATCAAAACAAGAAAATAAAAGTGCTATCGGGAGGGGAAAGAAACCGATTGCATTTGGCAATGACCTTAAAAACTGAGGCGAACTTATTACTACTGGATGAGCCAACTAACGACTTGGATGTTAATACGATCCGTGCTTTGGAAGAAGGTATTCAGAGTTTTGCAGGATGTGCGGTGGTAATTTCTCACGACCGTTGGTTCCTGGATAGAATTTGTACCCATATTTTGGCCTACGAAGGAAACTCAGAAGTATATTATTTTGAAGGTTCATATTCAGAATACGAAGAAAATTACCGCAAGAGAAAGGGTATGGATAGACCAACCCGAGTTAAATACAAGAAGCTAACACGATAATTTTCCAATTCAATTAAGCCCCACCCCTAGCGGTGGGGTTTTTTATTTCACCTTGGTGCAAGGTGCATGAAATTTGATTTAGGGAATTTCCTTTTAACAAATACCTTTGCCCCGTTATGTGGTACTATTTGTTTGGTTCTATCATGCTGTACATCCTTTATATTTTTCTAAGGAAAAAAGGTGGGAACCAGCGCAAACCGGGTACCAAGCCATTTGATTTAGACCGAGATTAAAATATTATATGAAACCATCCATTCCAAAGGGGACAAGAGATTTTATTCCTGCTGATGCTAGAAAAAGAGAATATATTTTTTCAACCATCAAAAAGCATTTCAAGTCTTTTGGCTACCAACCCATTGAAACTCCAGCGATGGAGAATTTAAGTACACTAACGGGTAAATATGGAGAGGAAGGAGATCGATTGATATTTAAAATTCTCAATAGTGGAGATTATTTAAAAAAAGCCGACAAAAGCGCCCTTGCAAATGAAGATTCAAAGTCCTTAATCTCAAGTATATCAGAAAAAGCTTTGCGTTACGATTTAACGGTTCCCTTTGCTCGTTTCGTAGTGCAGCATCAAAACGAATTAACTTTTCCTTTTAAACGATATCAAATTCAGCCTGTTTGGCGTGCAGATCGTCCACAAAAAGGGCGTTACCGTGAATTTTTTCAGTGCGATGCCGATGTGGTAGGATCAGAGTCCCTTTGGTACGAAGTAGAGCTAATGCTTCTTTTCGATCGAGTTTTAACCGACCTGAAACTTCCTGGCTTTACTATTAAAATAAATAATAGAAAAGTACTTAGTGGCCTAGCAGAGTTAATCGGTCAGCCCGATAAAATTGTAGACTTTACCGTGGCCCTGGATAAGTTGGATAAAATAGGTAGAGATAAAGTAATTGAAGAAATGCTGGCTAAAGGTCTGGACGCTGCATCTCTTGAAAAAGCCTATCCAATTTTTGATTTACCAGCAGATCCGGAATCTTGCCTTGAAAAGATGAGAGATCTTCTTAAAGATTCGGCCATTGGATTAGAGGGTTTAAAGGAATTGGAATTTGTTTATACCCAGGCAAAATTAGCAGGAATAAAAAAGGCGGATTTAGCCCTGGATTTTACCCTTGCTCGTGGATTAGATTACTACACGGGTGCCATTTTCGAGGTAAAAGCCCATGAAGTACAAATTGGAAGTATCTGTGGTGGAGGTCGATACGATGATCTTACGGGAGTGTTTGGCCAAAAGGGGTTGTCCGGCGTCGGTATTTCCTTTGGTGCAGATCGCATTTATGATGTATTAGAAGCTCTGGAGTTATTCCCAAAAGATACGGCAAGGCAAAATGATGTGTTGATTTGCTATTTCGAGGATGAGATGGCACCAAATAATTTTTCTCTATGCACGACTCTAAGGGATCGCGGAGTTTCTGCTGTTATGTATCCTGAAAATGCTAAGCTTAAAAAGCAAATGAAATACGCTAACGATAACGATATACCCTTTGTAGTGTTAGCAGGTGATAAAGAATGGTCCGAAGGACTAATTCAATTAAAAAATATGGAAACCGGAGAGCAAACTTCGCATTCCAAAGACGATTTAATATTAACTATAGCAAAATACTGTGGCAAGTAAATTCATAATATCCCAAGATTTTCTCACCATAGATGATATAATTCAAGGCTTAAAGGCCGATATGGTGGAGCTTTCACCCGAGAGTAGAAATGATATAGCCAAGGGGCGAGATTTTCTGGAGAAGAAGTTAGAGGAAGCAGAAGATCCTATTTATGGAATTAACACTGGATTTGGAAGCCTTTGTAATACAGAGATTAACAAGTCGATGTTGTCTGAGCTCCAGTTTAACCTAGTTCGGTCTCATGCTTGTGGGGTAGGAGAACCTATTTCTATGGAAGTCTCCAAGCTTATTTTTCTACTAAAAATAATCGGTCTTAGTAAAGGTAATTCTGGTGTAAGTACAGAATTAATAGATCAAATGATTGCTGTATACAATGCAGGAATTGTTCCGGTTATATATGAATATGGATCTTTGGGAGCAAGTGGAGATTTAGCACCCCTTGCACATCTTGGATTGGTGCTTTTTGGTGAGGGAGAAGCTTGGGACGGTACGCAAAAGGTGCCTACTAAAAAGCTCTATCAAAAGCACGGATTGTCTCCGATTGAGTTAAAAGCAAAGGAAGGAATATCCATTTTAAATGGAACACAATTTATGAGTGCATTTGGTTGCATTTGCCTGTACAATGCCTTTCAGCTACTTAACCTAGCAAATCATAACGCGGCAATTTCTTTAGAAGCCTTTTCGGGCAATTTAAACCCCTTTATTACGGAGCTTCATGAATTACGTAAGCATCCGGGGCAAGTTGCTATTGCAGAAGTAATACAAAGCCTGCTTAAAGGGAGTAAATCCATTATTAAAAAGAAGCCTTATGTTCAAGATCCATATAGTTTTAGATGTGTCCCACAGGTGCATGGAGCAAGTTTATATGCATTGAACCATGTAAAAACTATTCTGGAAAATGAAATAAATGCGGTTACCGATAACCCTACATTATTATTCAAAGAGGATAAAATAGTAAGTGGAGGGAATTTTCATGGTCAACCGTTAGCAATCGCCTTTGATTATGCTGCAATCGCATGCGCAGAATTGGGCTCTATCTCAGAAAGAAGAGTATATAAACTTATTTCTGGAGAAAGAAATTTGCCGCCATTTTTAGTAGATGAGCCAGGAATTAACTCAGGTTTTATGATACCTCAGTATGCTGCTGCTTCAATAGTTAGCAGAAATAAACAATTATGTACACCAAGCTCGGTTGATACTATAGATTCTTCTAATGGGCAAGAAGATCATGTAAGTATGGGGGCAAATGCTGCTACAAAGTGGTTTTCCGTCGTTAAAAATTTGCATAGAATTCTATCAATTGAGTTGTTAACAGCTTTTCAAGCTCTTGATTTTCATCAACCCGAAGACACTAGTGATGTTCTTAAATCTTTATATACAAGGTTTAGAGAGCAGGTATTGTTTATGAAAAAAGATGATATTTTACATAATTACATGCAAAAAAGTGAATCCTTTACTGTCGATGCGTTTGATTTATATCTTTGATAAAGATTATTTCAATAATTAATACGTATCCCAATGGACAAGACAAGTGTTGTACACTTTTTGAGAATTCAGGAAGTGCAATTAGAAAATCAACTTAAGGCTCTGCGTCAAACTATATCTCTTATAGAGGGAGCAGATCAAGCTCCTACGGTAAATATGCCATATTCTACTCCTAAAGCTGCTGGGGATAATGCCGAGGTGGTCACAGGAGCTAGTGAGCCAAAACCAGCAAAGCCAAAAAATAGCTTGGTTGGTAAAAAGGAAATGAATGGTAGAAAGGTTAGACCCGTGAAGCTACCAAAAGCATACGATCCAAAATTGAGTTATACTAGAAAATTAGCTTATCTAATTTCCGAAAATGGACCACAGACTTCTCAGGAATTAATTAAAAGGGTTCAGGCTTTGGAGCCCAATGAGGATAAGGATAAAATTGCGAGAAGTGTAACTATTACTGCTTCTGCTATGTATCGCAAAGGGTTGGTTCAAGCCGAAAGACGTGGTAGAGCCTATGTTTACTCAGTTTAAGATTGGATTTTGAATGCGAATTCAAAAAAAATAAAATTTTATTTGGAGTTTTAGAGATTTGATTACATTTGCGCCATGATTTTCTCAACACAACATTTTCATCATCATTTATCCGGAACCGGAAAGGGGTGAGTTGTGTTATGGTGATAAATTAAATTTTAAACCAATATATAAGGCTCGCTTCGGCGAGCCTTTTTTGTTTATGGAAACTTTAAAAATTGCAATTCAAAAGGGTGGACGATTAAGTGATAAGTCCATTGAGGTTTTAAAAGACTGCGGATTTGAGTTAAATCTTGGACACAATAAGTTAAAAGCCAATGTTCCTAATTCCAATGTGGAAATATTATTTCTTCGAGATGATGATATTCCAAAGTATGTGGAAAATGGTGTAGCCCAATTGGGAATTGTGGGTGAGAATGTGTTGCTCGAAGAAAAACGAGATATCAATACCGTTGCAAAATTGGGCTTTGGAAAGTGTCGTATGTCTCTTGCCATACCAAGAGGTGAAAATTACACGGGAATTTCCTATTTCTCAGGTAAACGCATCGCCACCAGCTATGGTGAAATATTAAAAACCTACTTAAGCCAACAAGGTATTGAGGCGTCCATCCACGACATTTCTGGATCCGTTGAAATTGCTCCTGGTATTGGTTTAGCCGACGGTATAATGGACATCGTTAGTACGGGATCTACGCTTGCAATGAATGGGTTAAAAGAAGTAGAAACCATCCTTAAATCCGAGGCAGTTTTAGTTGCGAATAAAAGCCTGTCCAACGAACACAATGAGTTTCTGGAGCAACTCTTGTTCCGAATCAAGGCAGTTAAAGAAGGAAAAAATAATAGGTACATCCTGCTAAATGCGCCCAATGAGAAACTTGATGAAATTGCAGCTGTTTTACCTGGAATATCCAGTCCAACCGTCATGCCCCTTCTAAAAAAGGGATGGAGTTCAGTACACAGTGTGGTAAATGCGAAACAGGTTTGGGAGGTCATTGATGAGCTGCACAAAGTGGGAGCAGAAGGTGTACTCGTAGTTCCAATTGAAAAAATGTTCAAGTAATGTTAGCAATTTATAAAGAGCCTCAGATTGATTCGTGGTCGAGTTTATGTCAACGTCCCTCAGTAGACGCTGCAAATTTGGAGGAATTGATTAATCAAATATTTCAGTCGGTAAAATCAAAAGGCGACCAGGCACTTTTGGATTACGCAAGGATGTTCGAAGCCTCGGTTCCTAGCAAGTTTTTAATGGATGCTATCACGTGGGATAAGCTTGCAAAGGAGTGTGGAGCAGACCTTCAAAATGCCATTAAGCATGCAGCCAAGAACATAGAAAAGTTCCACAGGGCGCAGAAAACACCAGAGGCCGTAATTACCGTTGAGCCTGGTGTTGAATGCTGGCAAAAGCCCGTGCCTATAGAGCGTGTGGCAATTTATATTCCTGGGGGAACGGCACCCTTGTTTTCAACGGTTCTTATGTTGGCCATTCCCGCAAAAATTGCGGGAGTAGGGGAAATCAATTTATTTACTCCTCCCAATAAAGAAAAGTCTATACACCCTGCAATAGCCTATGCAGCCAAATTAGCTGGGGTTAGTAATATTTATACAGTTGGAGGAGCTCAGGCGGTAGCAGCGGCAACTTATGGAACGGAAAGTATTCCTAAGTGTGACAAAATATTTGGTCCGGGAAATCAATACGTTACTGCGGCAAAAATGAAAGCGCAGCAAGTAGGAGTTGCTATAGATATGCCAGCGGGACCATCCGAATTGTTGGTTTGGGCTGATGAAAATTCTAACGCCGCTTTTATTGCCTCGGATCTACTATCTCAAGCAGAGCACGGTATGGATTCTCAGGTAGTGTTAGTAACTAACTCAGAACAGAAAGTAGCTGAGGTGAAAGCAGAGTTGGAAATACAACTTAGAACGCTACCCAGAGAGGGAATCGCCAGTGGTGCGCTAAAAAATTCTTTCGCTGTAATTTTTAAAGACAGTAAGAAGTCAGTTGATTTTGTTAACACCTATGCTCCAGAGCACTTGATAATAAGCACAATGGATGCCATGGAATTATCGGAAAAAGTAAGGAATGCAGGATCTGTGTTTATTGGGGAGTATAGTCCCGAGTCCGTAGGCGATTATGCCTCTGGAACGAATCACACCCTGCCAACATCAGGCTTTTCAAGAGCATATTCTGGCGTGAATCTCGATTCCTATTTTCGCAAAATCACCTTTCAAAAACTCAGTAAAGAAGGATTGGGAAACCTATCGAGCACTGTTATTTGCATGGCAGAAAATGAGGGACTTCAAGCGCATGCTAACGCCGTTAAAATAAGACTGCAATGAATCTAAAGAGTTTTATAGCACCGCACTTATTAGGTCTAAAACCTTATAGTAACGCTAGAAGTGAATTTAAAGGTGTTGCATCGGTTTGGTTGGACGCCAATGAAAATCCATTTGATAAGGAATTTGATAACCAAATTAATAGGTATCCTGACCCATTACAGACCAAACTTAAAAAAGAGTTAGGCACTATTTACGGTGTGGATAGCGAATCTATTTTTCTCGGAAATGGATCAGACGAAGCCATAGATATGGTCCTTCGGCTTTTCTGTGTGCCGGGGCAAGACCAGGTAGTTGTGCAACCACCTACCTATAGTATGTATGAGCAGACGGCGGCCATTCAAAATGTAGCGGTGCTTTCGTGCCCTCTCAATCCATCCTTTCAGGCTAATTTAAAGGAGTTAAAACGCATAATTGAAGCTGAGAAACCGAAATTGGTTTTCTTCTGCTCTCCAAATAACCCTACCGGAAATGATATGCGCCTGAACGACATAGAGGAAATATTGCGATTGAAACAATGCATTGTGGTGGTTGATGAGGCTTATGCGGAATTTTCGGAGCAAAGTGCCATAAATCTGTTGCAGAAATATCAAAACCTTGTGGTGTTAAGAACCTTAAGCAAGGCTTTTGGTTTGGCAGGGTTGCGAGTAGGAGTTGCTATTGCCAGTCCAGAAATTATTGACTTTTTAAACACGATAAAACCGCCGTATAATATTAACCAATTAAGCCAGTTGGAAGCCCATAGGCAAATTAGTTCCGGCCGTTGGAAGGGGCATATCGAAAATCTTATAAATGAGCGAAATAAGCTTTACAAGGCTCTAAATGAGTCAGGATATTTTGAAAGTGTTTTCCCCTCTAATGCCAATTTTATTTTGGTGGAAACTAGTCGAGCTAAGGAATTGTACCGCAATTTAACCCAGCTGGGCATTGTAATTAGAGACAGAGGGGCACAAGTAAAAAATACCCTTAGAATTTCCGTAGGAACTCAAGAGGAAAATATTCAATTATTGAAAGCAATAAATACATTTTACAATGAAAAAGGCTAAACCCATTTTATTTCTAGACCAAGACGGAACTTTAATCCAAGAGGTTCCAGTTACCTGGCAGGTGGACTCCTGGGATAAGGTGAAATTTATGGATGGAGCTCTTTTTAACCTGGGCCGTATTGCAAGGGAGCTTAATTACGAATTTGTTCTAGTTTCAAATCAAGATGGGTTGGGTACCGATCAATTCCCGAAAGAGCCCTTTATGAGTATAAATAAGCACATTATAGAAACTTTTGCTTCGGTGGGTGTGCAGTTTACTGGGATTCATATTGATGTGAGTTTCGAGGATAATCCAGCACCTACCCGAAAGCCGGGTACTGATATGTTGGTGGATTACATAAATAATCCAAACTACGATTTGGCCAACTCCTACGTTATTGGAGACCGGGTTACCGACATGCAATTGGCCAAAAATTTAGGATGCAAAGGTTTTTTCCTCAATTCAGGAACGGGTTTTGATATTGATGAACAATCCAAAAAATGGATGGATGAAAACCCGGAGATGCAATTCGTTTCCAATTGGGAAGAGATATATAATCTGCTTGCTAAACCAACTAAGCGTGTTGAAGAAATCTACCGAGAAACCTCTGAAACCAAGATTTATGGTTCGGTAAACTTGGATGGAACTGGGGTGGCTAAAATTTCAACTGGCTTGGGCTTTTTTGACCACATGTTAGAACAAATTGCAAAACACGGTCAGGTGGATATTTACCTTACCTGTAAGGGCGATTTACATATCGATGAGCATCATACTATTGAAGATTGCGGATTGGCCCTCGGTACGGCCATTAAAAATGCTCTGGGCGATAAAAAGGGAATTGAACGCTATGGTTTCGCCTTGCCTATGGATGACTGTAAAGCCGAGGTTTTGATAGATTTTGGTGGTCGACCTTATTTTAAATGGGACGCTAGTTTTAAAAGAGAAAAAGTTGGAGATATGCCAACAGAGATGTTTAGTCACTTTTTTAAATCCTTCGCCGATAATGCACTGTGCAACCTGCATATTACGGCTGAAGGAGAAAACGAACATCACAAAATCGAAGGCATTTTTAAGGCCTTTGCTAAAGCGGTGAAAATGGCTAAAACAAAATCGGGAAATCCAAATGTACTGCCAAGTACAAAAGGGGTGCTGTAATGAATGTAGTGGTAATAAAATATAACGCTGGCAATACCAAATCGGTTATAAATGCCCTAGAAAGAATTGGTGTACAACCTATTTTAACGGATAAACCAGAATTAATCGCATCTGCGGATCGCGTAATTTTCCCTGGAGTTGGCCATGCAAAGCCAGCAATGGAATACCTTAAATCAAAGGGTTTGGATTTGATTATTCGAACCCTAAAACAACCCACACTTGGGATTTGTTTGGGCATGCAATTGATGTTTAAAAAGTCTGAGGAGGGAAATGTTGATGGGATGGGGATTTTTGATGGCGAGGTAATTCGCTTTCCATCGGAGCCTGGGCTTAAAATCCCGCATATGGGATGGACGGAAACACAGCTTTCCGATAACCCTTTATTTGCTGGATTAAATCCACAGGAGTTCTATTATCACGTGCACAGTTATTTTATACCATCCAGTGAAAATGCCATAGCAAAATCAAAACATGGGACAACAGAATTTGTAACGGCTGTTGAGAAAAACAATTTTTACGCAGTACAATTTCATCCCGAGAAAAGCGGAAAAGCAGGTTCTAGAATCATAGAAAACTTTATAAATCTACCATGGAAATAATACCAGCCATAGACTTAATAGATGGGAAATGTGTTCGCCTAACTCAAGGCGATTACCAGCAAAAAGTGGTGTACAATGAAAATCCTCTTGAACAGGCTAAATACTTTGAGGGCATTGGAATAAAACGGTTACATCTGGTAGATTTAGACGGAGCCAAAGCAGGGCAAGTTCAAAATCTTAAGGTTTTGGAAGGCATATGTTCAAAAACCGAGTTGGAAGTAGATTTCAGTGGTGGAATTTCGGGGACTCCATGGTGTAATGCCGTATTTGATGCAGGTGCAAAATATATGGCCATTGGATCGGTAGCTGTAAAGAACCCCTCATTACTAGAGGAGTGGATTTCGGAATTTGGTGCGGATAAAATTATTTTGGCGGCTGATGTAAAAAACGAAAAAGTAGCGGTAAGTGGTTGGGAGGAATCCTCGGACCTGAATATTTTTTCATTCCTAAAATATTGGTTGGATAAAGGCATAGTGCAAACATTTGTTACCGATATCAGTAAGGATGGAATGTTAGCAGGGCCGGCTTTCGAGTTATATCAATCTTTATTGGAAAGGTTTCCCAAGCTCCATTTAATAGCCAGTGGCGGGGTAAGTAATGCCTCAGACCTACAAAAATTAAAGAAGGCAAATTTGTCGGGAGCAATAGTGGGTAAAGCAATTTACGAAGGAAGAATCTCGGAATTAGAACTAAAATCCCTAGTGTAAATGCCTACAAAAAGAATTATTCCTTGTTTGGATATAAAGGATGGAAGAACGGTTAAAGGGGTGAATTTTGTGTCGCTCCGAGATGCTGGGGATCCGGTGGAACTAGCTGCTGCTTATGCCTATAAGGGAGCGGATGAATTGGTTTTTTTAGACATCACTGCCACGGTTGAAGGGCGTAAGACCTTTTCCAAACTAGTAGAGGATATAGCGCGGAAAATCGATATTCCCTTTGCTGTGGGTGGAGGGATATCTAGTGTGGAGGATGCCGAAATTCTATTGAGAGCAGGAGCGGATAAAATAGCGGTCAATTCCGCCGCAATCAGAAATCCAGATTTAGTAAAGGAGTTAGCACATGCCTTTGGCTCACAATGCGTTGTTTGTGCTATAGATGTAAAACAAACTGAATTGGGTTTGGAGGTCTTCTCACACGGAGGAAGAAAAGCAACAGGAATAAATGCCGAGGCCTGGGCAAAGAGGCTGGTAGATTTGGGCTGTGGTGAAATTCTACTTACTTCCATGGACCATGATGGAACAAAAAATGGTTTTGCCATCGACATCACCCGCAAAATTGCACAATCGGTAGAGGTGCCCATAATTGCATCGGGAGGTGCTGGTGAAATGAAGCATTTTTCAGAATTATTTAAAGCAGAAGGCATTGATGCTGGTTTAGCAGCTAGCATTTTTCACTTTGGTGAAATTGAAATCCCTCAATTAAAGGCTTATCTCGCTGATCAAGGAATTGAAATACGACAGTAAATGAATGAAATAAGTAAAGACTTGGAAGATCAAGTAGAGTTTTCAAAATATAGCGATGGTCTTGTTCCTGCAATAATCCAGGATTCTGCAACCGGCCAGGTTCTAATGTTGGGTTTTATGAATCAGGAGGCTTTATCCCAGACTCTTGAATCAGGAAAGGCTACATTTTTTTCCAGATCCAAAAATAGACTCTGGACCAAAGGAGAAAGCAGTGGTAATTTTCTAATAGTTGAGAATATTTACCTTGACTGCGACAAGGATACCCTATTAGTTAAAGCAAGGCCTTCTGGCCCTACCTGCCATACGGGTGAAAAAACTTGCTTTAAGAAAGATCAGATCCATTCCGTTGGTTTTTTAGAAGAGTTGAATGCGACGCTTTTGGAAAAGAAAAATTCCCCAGAAAAAGCTTCATATACTTCAAGTTTACATGCCAAGGGAATTAATAAGATTGCTCAAAAGGTTGGCGAGGAAGCGGTGGAGTTGGTGATCGAGGCTATGGATAACAAAGATGATTTATTCCTCAATGAAGCTGCCGATTTGATGTACCACTATTTGGTATTAATTCATGCCAAAGGGTATCAGTTAACAGATGTTGTAAAAATACTTCAGGCCAGGAGCAAGTAGTTTCCGTATGTTATCAAAAAGAAACTAAAATGCCGAAGAAAATTTTTGTTGGAATTGCTGTGGTCCTGTCAATTGGTATTCTAGCAGGGGCTGTGGGTTTTTATCTGTATCAAAAGGAGGTTCCATCCCTTGCCGATGCTAAACCAGCAGCGACCTTAACGGCAGAAGAGTTGTATTCTGAATTTGAAACATCCGAAAGCGCGGCCAACGAAAAATACCTTGGTAAGGTTATTGAAGTTTCAGGTAAAGTAGTTTCTACGGAAAACAGAGATGGTAATGTAAGTGTTCTATTAAGTGCCGACTCCGACCTAGGTGGCGTGCAGTGTAGTTTAGACTCAACCTACAGGGAGGTAAAAGTTAAAGTTGGAGACGAATTGCGGCTTAAATGCCAGTGCAATGGTATGCTATTTGACGTTGCCTTAAATCGTTGTGTAATAAAAGATTGATATGAAAATTATAGCGAAAATTATACTTGTGCTTTTGGTTTTGCCCGCTATTGGACAGAACAAGCTGATGGACCGAAATGCACAGATAAAGTTTGAGTCTAACGCACCAGTTGATGACGATGTTAGAGCGGTAAACAAGCAGGTAGCAGCCATTTTGGTTGAAGAGTCTGGTGACCTTGCATTTCAAGTTTTGATTAAGGGCTTTGAGTTTAAAAAGGCTCTCATGCAGGAGCACTTTAACGAGAACTACATGGAGAGTGATAAGTTTCCGAAAGCTCGCTTTAAGGGTGGAATAGCTGATTTTTCTACGCTTTCATTAAACTCCGAACCACAGAATGTAGATATCACTGGTGAGCTAGAAATTAAAGGCAAAACAAAGGGAATAAGCGTTAGTGGCACCATGGCTAAATCGGATGATGGGTATATACTAGACGCCAAATTTCCAATTACAATAACCGACTTTGGAATTAAGATTCCAGAATTAGTCGCCGATAAAGTCTCCAAAGTTTTTGATGTTGAAGTCCATGCAGAGTTTAAGAAATAAGTCAATTGTTGCTTTATTCCTTTTGGTAAGTTCTATGGCATTTTTTAATGCTTGTGAATACAAAAACGAGGAAGATCTTTTTCTCAATTCCAATAAGACGTGCGACACGGTTGATGTTAGCTACAATGATGTAATTCAACCTATCTTTTCAGCCTCTTGCGCCATAGCCGGTGGTTGTCACGATGATCAAGGAGCTTCCATTGCTTTTGGGATTAACTTATCGAGTTACGAGAAAACCCAGCAAAGTGGTATGACCGATGGAATGTTACTGGACGCGATAAATCATACGGGATCCTTTCCTATGCCAAAAGGCGCGGAGAAACTTCCAAAATGCGAAATTGAACAAATTGAATCTTGGGTAAGAAATGGTAGAAAAAATAACTAGCCTATTGGCATTTGTCCTTGTGCTTTTAACCGGTATGGTGCAAGCTCAAGATGATCTATTCTCTGAGTTAGACGAGGTTCAAACGGAAGATGTTAAATACGAAACGGCTTTTTTTAAGCAAACGAGAGTTGTAAATAGTCCTTCCATTGAAATGACAGCCCCAGGTGTGATGAATTTTATGATTCAACACCGCTTTGGAACGATTAACAATGGCTTTTACGATCTTTTTGGAATAGATAATTCTCAGGTTAGATTGTCCTTCGACTTTGGTTTAACGCCTTACCTAATGGTTGGAATTGGACGAAGTGGCTTAGAGAAAACCTTCGATCTCAATACCAAGTTAAGAATACTCCGTCAGCAAAAGGGAACTCGGAATATACCAGTAAGTGTGTCGTTTTATGGCGCTACTTTTTATAAGACTTTAAAGTCCATTAACGAGTTAACTACCGCCAATAGATTAAGCTACCTGGGTCAGGTAATCATTGCGCGAAAGTTTTCTCCAAATTTTTCACTTCAAGTCAGTCCAACCATTGTTCATGAAAATCTAACTGAGTTAAGATCCGTGGATAATGACATTTTTGCGATTGGAGTTGGGGCAAGGCAAAAGGTTTCAAAACGGGTAGCAATAAATTTCGATTATGTCTACAGGCTGCCTGGAAATTATTTAACTAACACCTACAACTCACTTGCACTTGGGGTGGACATAGAAACAGGAGGACATGTTTTTTCTCTTCACTTAACCAATTCGCGTGGTATGTTTGATAAGGCATATGTAACCGAAACCTATGGTGATTTAGGAAATGGAGATCTGTATTTCGGTTTTAACATAAACCGCGTTTTTACAGTAGCTAAAAGCCGCGAGAAAAAGGAGTTGGGACTTTAATTGGTTTCAATATCTTGATTGCTGCCAAACAGTGCATAAAGCAAAACATTTGTGCCCATTCTCAGCGCTTTTAGGCGAGTCTCTTCCGGGTTGTTATGTACTTCTGCGTCTTCCCAACCATCACCTAAATCACTTTGAAAGGAGTAAAAAATTAATACTCTTTCTCCCTCCATTATGGCAAGACCTTCCGAGGGTTGTCCGTCGTGAGCATGAATTTTTGGAAGTCCATTCGCGAAGTCAAATTTTTGGTGATAGATCGGATGGTTAAAAGGAAGTTCTACCCAGTCTTTATCGGGAAATAATTTTTTTATTTCTGTTCGGATAAAGGCATCCATTCCATAGTTGTCGTCTATGTGTAGAAAGCCACCTGCGAGTAGGTAGTTCTTGAGGTTTTCTACCTCCGAGGGATTAAACAGTACATTTCCGTGCCCAGTCACGTATATATATGGATAACGAAATAAATCTTGCGACCCGGTTTCAACAAAATTGTAATTCGGATTTATACTTGTACCGGCCGTGTTATTCGCAAACTCCACTAGATTCTTAAGTGAACTTGGATTGGCATAGTAATCGCCCCCGCCACTGTATTTTAGCTGAGCAATTTCGTAGTCGTACTGACCAAACAGTATGGAGCAGGTTAATATAAAAACGGCCGTTAAAAATTTCATAAGCTAAAAGTAATGTAGTTGTAGATTTAAGCTTGTGAAAATCAGATAAAATAAAGGGTTTCACTTTTTATTATTGCTGAGAGTGCGGCGGTCTCAGTGCGCAGTCTAGAATTGCTTAACGAGGTCGATAATCCCCCTTTGTCTAAAAGCATTTTAATCTCCTCTTTTGCAAAATCCCCTTCCGGACCAATAAACAGATTAATGGTGGAGTGGAGTTTTACTTTTTCTATTTCAGTTCTAACAATGTCCTCCCGGCAATGGAATATTAGGTTGCTATGATCTGGTTGGAGCTCCATCTTGTGGATATCAATGAAGTCGTGCACTGCTGGGAAATAAGCTTGTAAACTTTGCTTACAAGCCGCAATAACTTTTTGTTGGATTTTATCCACCTTTAAATGCTTGCGTTCACTATTTCGACACATTAAAAAGTGTATGGAATTTACTCCAAGTTCGGGAGCTTTTTCTACAATTAAATCTAGCCTATCGCCACTTTTTGGAGGGGCAATAAACAGGTTGATTAGTGGCGATTTTTTTTCGTGAATTGTAATTTTTTCTACCGCACAATGCGCAATATTTTTATCAGCTTTTGTTAAGGTTGCCTCCGCGGATTTTCCCTCGCCATTTAAAAGAATAAATTCTGCCCCTTGCTTTAGTCGCATCACTTTAAGCATGTGGTGACTTTCTTCTTTTGAGAGGATGTTATTTCCTTCGCTTAGAGTTGGATGGTAGAATGCATGCATGGGGTAAAAATAACTAATTGGCCAATGCTTAATAAGCAGAATTTAAAACAAAAAAAGCCGCTCATCGAGCGGCTTTTAAATTGAATATTTAATTAGAATTATGCGTTTACTTCTACGTTAGGGGCAGCCGCAATAATTTCTTCTGATGTTTCAGCTTCGAATTTCTTAAAGTTATTTACAAACTTCTCTGCTAAAGCAAGTGCTTTCTCATCGTACGATGCTTTGTTTTCCCAGGTGTTCTTTGGGTTAAGAATTTCGTTAGGCACCTCTGGACATTCTTGTGGAACTTTTACTCCAAAGATTTCATGGTTTACAAACTCCACATTATCCAATTTACCTTCCAAAGCTGCAGTGATCATTGCTCTGGTGTAACTTAATTTCATACGGCTTCCTACTCCGTATGGTCCACCGCTCCATCCTGTGTTCACTAACCAAACGTTTGCTTTGGTCTCGTCCATTTTCTTACCTAACATTTCAGCGTATTTGCTAGGGTGTAAAGGCATAAATGGCGCACCAAAACAAGCAGAGAAAGCTGTTGTTGGTTCAGTAATTCCCGCTTCTGTTCCAGCAACTTTAGCCGTGTAACCACTCATAAAGTGATACATCGCCTGAGCTCTAGTTAATTTAGAAATAGGAGGCAATACACCGTAAGCATCACAAGTAAGGAAGAAAATGTTCTTAGGGTTTTTACCCACAGAAGGTTCTACCGCATTGTCGATGTGGTTGATTGGGTAGGATACTCTGGTATTTTCAGTTTTGCTCTTATCGCAGTAATCTACAGAAGAATCACTCTCGTTAAGAACAACATTCTCTAATAAAGCGCCAAATTTAATGGCGTCGTAGATTTGAGGCTCCTTTTCAGCAGTAAGGTCAATGGTTTTTGCGTAGCATCCACCCTCGAAATTGAAAACACTGTTTTCGCTCCAACCGTGCTCGTCATCACCAATTAATTGGCGATTCGGATCAGATGAAAGCGTTGTTTTACCCGTTCCAGATAATCCGAAGAAAATGGCGGTATCTCCATCCTTACCAATGTTCGCAGAACAGTGCATAGATAGCGTGTTCTTGTGTTGAGGTAGGATGTAATTAAGTACAGAGAAAATTCCTTTTTTAATTTCTCCAGTATAACCAGTTCCACCAATAATGATGGTTTTACGACTAAAGCTAACCACTGCAAAGTTGTGCTGGCGTGTTCCGTCGATTTCTGGGTCGGCCTTAAATCCTGGAGCATTAATTACGTGCCACTCAGGGTTAAAGCTCTCAATATCTTTATCCGTAGGACGGATAAACATGTTGCTAACAAATAGGTTAGACCAAGGGTACTCGTTTACTACGCGAAGACCCATTTTAAATTTATCATCAGCACAGGCGAAAGCATCTCTTACGTATACTTCTTTTCCTGCTAAATAGGCTGTGATTCTATTGTAAAGGGCATCAAATTTGTTTTGATCGAATTTAATGTTGATGTCTCCCCACCACACGTTTTCGCGGGTTTCGTCGTCTTCAACAATAAAACGGTCTTTTGGAGAACGACCAGTAAATTCACCAGTGTCTATTGCTAAAGCACCAGTGTTGGTTAATACACCTTGTCCGCGAGTAATGGTTTCTTCCACTAGCTCTGCCGGAGTCAAATTCCAATAGGCGAAGGCAACATTAGATAAACCCAAGTAATCTAAACTCGCATCTTTTGCTCTTTTGCCGTAATTGTTCATTTATTTTCGGTTAAAAAAGTTGAGGCCGCAAAGTTAGGGCTTTAATTCTTCCTACGTCAATATTTAACATCAGAATAAAGCCAAAACGGCGCTAATTTTCGACAGATGATTGTGAAATCTTTATTCCAGTCCATATCCATCCTGCAATAATTAAGCTACCGCCTAATGGGGTTACAGGGCCAAGCCAAGAAAATGCTGTTGTGTTATCCAGCCAAATGGTTCTTGTACTTAAAATAACGATGGAGAGTGAAAATAGTAGGGTGCCTACCCAAATCAAAACTCCTGGTACTCGGTAGATAAGTTTCCCCAAAGCCAAAATGGCAATCGAGTTCAGCATTAAATATAAAACTCCCGTCTTATAAGATTCTAATTGGGTGGGGTCTAATTTCGCTTTAAGCGCGTGGGCTCCAAACGCACCCAATATTGTGGCACTCGCTATGCCAAAGCAGGCAATTGCTGCCCAATTTTTATAAGCCATAAGCTTTGATTTCGTCTATACTGCTATCAAAAAGGAATTCGCTGTACAAGGTCTTTCTTTTTTGAGGGTCGGTTAATTGAGGGTAAAGGCGTTTAAATAAGTTAACCTTCAAATCATCTTCCTCTATAAGCTTAAAGATCTCTTGCAACTGGTTGCAGTTGAAGCATTTGTCCTTCAAAGAGCTTTGAGCGATGTTCAATTGTAAATCCAGTGATTTGGTCTTTTTAAGCAAGTTTTTTATTCCCTTTAACTCGTTTTCTGTTAAGAAGTTATTGCAACCATTTTCCTCCTTATTGGTAGTTTCTGGCTTGGAAATTACTATACCACTTGGCTTTTTGGTCGGGTTTTTAAGGTCGTCGGTTTTAACATCTAGTTTAGGGGCAGTGGCCTGAGAATTGTTAGATGCTTCTGCCAATGCTAGTTCGGTCTTTGCACTGTCGGTAAAAAACTGGGCAGATGCCAGTTGGTCTTCCTCTAAACCGAAATTATATGCCAAAAGCGTCTTATTCGAAAAGCTCCAGGCGGTTCTAAATCCTTTTGGGCTAATAGAAACAAAGGATGTGTCATCCAACCTTCCAAACACCAATTTCTTTTGCTCTCCCAACGGGGTTTTCATTTTTAAAGCAAAAATTTCAAAGGGTATTCGATTTATGCAAAAATCAGATGATTTACTCTCGTAGTTTATTTCGTTAACCTCCACATTAACGTCTAAACCGTCGGGATTGACGACGCAAAGGGTTGCAAATTGACCAAATCCTAAAAAGCTAATTAGGAAAAAGGCTGCGGTAAGGTGGTATTTTTTGGTGGTATGGTACATTAATCCGTATCCTATTTTCTATACTTGGACAAAATTACAGGAAGAAATGAAACAAGTGCTGATTATTGGAGCGGGAAGGTCAAGTATTTTTTTAATTCAGTATTTACTGCAGTGGGCGGAGCAAAGTAAAGCTCAAATCCATGTTGCAGATATGGATATTAGTTTGGCCGAAAAACGCATCCAACAGCACCCATTTGGTACTGCTCATAAGTTAAACGCGCTTAACCCCGATGAGCGTACACCGCTTATGAAAAACATGGACTTAGTGGTTTCCATGCTACCGGCCCATCTTCATTTTGATATTGTAAATCACGCTATCGACCTAAAGATCCCTGTAATTACTCCTTCTTACCTGAGCAAAGAAATTGATGCCCTACACCAAAAAGCAGAAAAAAATGGAGTTTTAGTGCTTAACGAATTGGGCGTTGATCCCGGAATAGACCATATGAGCGCTATGGCTTTTTTAGATGAAAAAAGGAGTCAAGGAGCGGAATTTAAAGGGTTTGAATCTTTTACTGGTGGGCTTATTGCACCAGAAAGTGATAACAATCCTTGGAATTATAAGTTTACTTGGAACCCTCGAAATGTTGTAATTGCAGGGCAGGGGGGAGCCGTTAAGTTTATTCAGGAAGGAAAGTATAAGTACATCCCGTACCACAAATTATTTCGACGCACGGAAATTATTGATATACCTGATTACGGAAAATACGAGGGTTACGCGAACCGAGATTCTTTAAAATATCGAGAAACATATGGTTTGGAAAACATAGATACTATTTACCGAGGAACCCTTAGAAAGAAAGGTTTTTGTAGGGCTTGGGACATGTTTGTTCAACTGGGAGCAACAGACGACTCGTATGTTTTAGAGGGTTCCGAGAATATGAGTTACAGGGAGTTTATCAATTCCTTTTTAGCTTATAATCTTACTGATTCAGTTGAGTTAAAGCTTAAATATTATCTCAATTTAAGGCAGGATGATGATGATCTTTGGGAAAAACTAGAATCTCTTGATATTTTCTCGGAGGAGAAAAAAATAGGAATAGCTAATGCTACACCTGCAATGGCGCTTCAAAAGATATTGGAGGATGCATGGAGTTTGGAGCCAGACGATAAAGACATGATCATCATGTGGCATAAATTTACCTACGAGTTAAAGGGGCGAGTTTTTGAAACCACGTCTTCTATGGTTTGTATAGGTGAAAATCAACAAAAAACGGCCATGGCCAAAACGGTTGGGCTTCCGCTTGGAATTGCCGCAAGGTTAATTTTAGAGGGGGAGTTTAAATTAACTGGGGTGGGACTGCCCATCCACAAAGAGGTGTATACTCCAATTTTAAAAGAGTTAGCAGAACTCGGTATTCGATTTAAGGAAGAGGAAAGGGAATTATAAGGAATCTATCTCTGCGGGAATTTTACATACAGGTCTTTACATAAATTGTAAAAGTGGGCATGCGCGGTTCCGTTTTCATTAAAAAGGTAAAGGTTTGACGTTTTTATCGGTTTTATATCCTTTATAAGAGCTAGAATAATGCGTTTTGCCTCCGAATTTGGAGTATCGGCAATGGATATTTTGGATTGAATGTATAGCTTGTTTTGCATACCCAAAAACTGAATTTCTTCAAAAGTATTGGCAGGTAACACCAACCATAAGCTTCCATTATCTGTAAGTAGCGAAGCTGATTTTTGAAGAAGGTTGTCAAAATCAAGGAATTCCTGCTGTCGAGCAATTTTCCTATTCATATTGCTGGCAGTGTGTGCTTTAAAGTAAGGAGGGTTACTAACGATTAAATCGAATTTTTGATTGCTTTGGTAGCTGCGGAAATCCTTAAGAATAATTTCAATTCTTGCCTTTTGTGGATGATGTTTCTTGGTTTGGATAGCAGCCGAAACTGCATCCTCATTTATATCCAACCAAATGTGTTTTGCTTTATGGTAACGATTGGCAATAATTGCTCCTATTAACCCGGTTCCAGTACCAATATCCAATATAGATTCTGGATGGCGCTGCGAAGCCAAAGCACCAAGTAAAACTCCGTCGGTATTAACTTTAAGTCCGGCGTTTCCTTGATAAACCTTAAATTCTTTAAAGTGGAAAAAGCTCTTATTGGTGAGCATTTTTATTGCGTAAAAGCTTCTAAAAAGCCTTCTGGAAGTGAAACTTGGAAAGTCTTTTCGGACTTGTCAACCTTTTGAATGAATTCTTCACGGAGGGGAATTAAGATTTCCTTTTCTCCATTGTGAATTTGAAGCAATTCGTTGTTGGGATATTCTAAGACCTCCGTAATGGTACCAAGAGGTTGCCCCTCCATTAATACCTGGAAACCAATAATTTCGTGAAAGTAAAATTTGTTTTCCCCTAGGTCTGGTAATTGATTTAGTGGAAGGTAAAGCTGGCAGTTTACAATTGAGCGAGCTTCTTCTTCCGAATCTACCTCAGCAAATTTTACTATTGCCTTTTGTGTTCCGTCTTTAAGTCGGAATTGTTCAATAAAAAAAGGAACCAGTTCTTGTTGAATTTCCAACAGAACTGATTCCAGATTTTCGTAACGACCGGGTTGGTCGGTATCTAAGAAGCAAATTACGTTTCCGCTATATCCTTGGATTTTGGTAACCTTTCCAAGGTTAAAACAGTCTTCGCGATTCACCTAGTTGATTTTTACTCTTCGGTTTTAGCTTCTTCAGCGTTTCCTTCTGCTTCTGCAGCTGGAGCTTCTTCTTCGCTAGCTTCCGCAGTAGCTTCTTCCACTACTTCTTCTGGAGCATTTTTAGCAGCGATTGCAGCAGCCATTTCTTCTTTACGCTTAGTTTCAGCTTCCAAACGCTTTTTATCTTCAGTGGCTTTGCTGCTTGCAAGTCCATCTACTTTAGACTGAACCTTAGCTTGTTTCTCTTCTAACCACTTTTCAAAACGCTTATCCGCTTCGTCTTGAGAGAAAGCACCTTTTTTAACACCACCTTGTAAGTGCTTCTTGTAAAGAGCACCTTTGTAAGATAAAATAGCTCTTGCCGTGTCAGTTGGCTGAGCACCGTTGTGTAACCACTCAACCGCTTTATCTACATCTAGGTTAATAGTCGCAGGGTTTGTGTTTGGGTTGTAATCTCCAATTCTTTCGATGAATCTACCATCTCTTGGAGCTCTTGAATCGGCAGCAACAATGTGAAAAAATGGTCTACCTTTTCTACCGTGACGTTGTAGTCTGATTTTTACTGGCATATTTGTTTAGTTAATAAAGCGCTATGGCAGCTTTAATTTTTAAGGGTGCAAATATCGTAAAATAATTAACACCACCCTGATAATCAGATTATTTTTATTTTCATCGTCGCCAACAAAATTACAAATGTTAAACTTGTTGCAATCTTATAAGGTATTGAATGGATTTTAAACTGCATATTTTGGCAATTGCTGCGCATCCAGATGATGTGGAATTATCTTGTGGCGGAACGCTAGCCAACGAAATCAATCGAGGTAAAAAAGTAGGAATTATCGACTTAACTCGAGGAGAACTCGGAACCAGAGGTACTCCAGAGACTAGGGAGGAAGAAGCCCAAAAGGCGGCAAGTTTACTAGGTATTCGTATTCGTAAGAATTTAGAAATGGCTGATGGTTTATTTTCCGAATCCTATGAGAACCTCATGAAGGTTGTTGAAGTAATTCGCCAGTTTATGCCCGATGTAGTTTTAACCAACTCTGTAAGTGATAGACATCCTGACCATGGTAGAGGTGGTGACTTGGTAGAACGCGCTTGTTTTTTAGCTGGATTGGCAAAGGTTGAAACCAGTATTAAGGGTGTTTGGCAAGAGCCATGGCGTCCCAAGGTGGTTTACCGCTTTGTTCAGGACCGTTATATAAAACCAGATTTTATTGTTGATGTAACCGAGTCTTGGAATATTAAAATGGAGGCTATCAAAGCCTTTAAGTCGCAATTTTACGACCCCAACTCAGAGGAACCAGAAACGCCTATTTCAGGGAAACAATTTTTAGATTTTCTAGAAGCGAGATCCAGAGAATTCGGAAGGGAAATCGGAGTTGAGTTTGGAGAAGGATTTTGTTGTTCTCGTAGGCCTGGTGTAAAGCAAATTTTGGACCTTATTTAGGGACTTTGAAACAATTCATTTCAAAAAACAAATCGATTCTTCAGTTATCCGGAGCAAACTTTTTGGTGTTGGCGCTGCCAACTCTCTTGCTTCCCGTATTTTCTCGGCTTTATACCGTGTCCGACTTTGCGGTATTTGGGATTTATAGTACCGTAATTGGAATTTTTATGCCCTTCTTAAGCGGGCATTACCAACAGGCAATTCCGGTACCGAACGACAAAAACGAAATAACTGCATTAAGTAGGTTAAGTCTGATTTTATTGCTTTTTAGCACCTTACTTATATCACTGGTTTGGTTGTATTCAGACTGTTTTAGAAGCCTTTTTGATCCCGAGAACATGCTCCACCCCTATTTTCTTTGGATTCCATTGGGGTTATTATTGGGGGGGTATGTGCAAATTATTCAGCATTGGATTCTTCAGGGGGGGCTTTTTACAAGGTATGCTGCATCAAAGAGTACCCAAGCGGTAGGGCAGTCTGTAGTTCGCTATTTTGCAGGGGTAAAAGCGATTTCAATAACGGGGGGGCTGATTTACAGTTTTGTAGCGGGTCTCTTTTTCCAGTCCATAGTATTTGGAACCCAGTTTAAACCTGAGTTTCAAAAGGGTTTTAATGGTGTATGTAGTGTGGCTAAAAAATATAGCTCGTTTTTACGATTCGGTTTAATTTCAGCCATATTCTTTGCGCTTGCGAACTTTTTACCGCTCACATTTTTGGCGCATTTTTTTTCAGAGAACGAGGTGGGACAATATAGTTTGGCTATGCGCTTGGGGTCAGTCCCGGTTTTTGTTTTAGCCAGTTCATTTGGACAAGTATATTTTGCCAAATGCAAGAAAGAGAGTGGTAAATCTCAGCAACATACATATGAGCTTCTTCAGAAATTACTCCGGATTTCTAGTTACGTAATAATAGGAGGTAGTTTTCTATTAATTCCGGTTGGTAAGCTTGTATTTGGTTCCGAATGGTTGATGGCGTTAAAAATGACCCTGATTCTATTACCAGGTTTATGGTTAAACTTTTTGGTACTACCGCTAACTAATTTATTTGAGCTGGGAAATAGGCAGGATTTAAGCTTAAAATATTCCATTTGGGCTTTGGTGTTAAAGCTGGGATTAATGCTAGTAGGTGTTTATTTTTTCCAAGATGTTTACGAGGTAATGGCATTTTTTATGGTTGGAATGGTCATTTCAGGTGCCATTGGATGGTATTTATGTGCAAAGATCGTGTCTACTTCTTCTGTTAAGTTGCTGAAAAACAACTATATAATAATTTGTTTGGCAATTTTTTCATTGCTTATTCAATTTATGTTTTTCAATTCATAAGAAAACTCTAAATTTGCGCTCCGAATTAAGCCTTGCTTGATTCCTACACGGTGGTTGTAGTTCAGTTGGTTAGAACGCTTGATTGTGGTTCAAGAGGTCGTGGGTTCGAATCCCATCTTCCACCCAAACAAAGGCCCTGCTTTAGCAGGGCCTTTTCTATTTCTGGACCTAACCGTCAAAAGCTTGCTTTTGTAAGGAAAGGTCCAGAAATAGAAAATAAGGACTGCGCTAGCAGACCTTTGTTTGTAAGGTCCCCCCCCCGGGATGGCCGCAGGCAATCCCTGAAAGGCTTCAGAAAAAATCCAGAGCTTGCTTTTGTAATGTAAGGCCCAGAAATAGAAAATAAGGACTGCGCTAGCAGACCTTTGTTTGTAAGGTTCTCCCCCCCTGGATGGCCGCAGGCAATCCCTGAAAGGCTTCAGAAAAAATCCATAGCTTGCTTTTGTAATGTAAGGCCCAGAAATAGAAAATAAGGACTGCGCTAGCAGACCTTTGGTTGTAAGTTATCTCTCAAATGGAGTATACTGAGGTATTGTAAGGATCAAATCTAAGGCACCGAAGTTTCTTACCAATGTTTGATGACTTTATAAGGAGGGGTGGAATCCCTATGACCACAAATTGCTTATTAAAAGTTATTCATGGGTTGCAGGGGAGTATTTATGACCTAATTCAATTTTTCACTTCGATACTTTACCCTTGTTTATTGCATAACTTCTGTTTTGTTGGGGCATGTCACGCGTAAAAGTTTTAGTGATTCAGCTCATATGATAATACTAACCTCTTGTGAATCCTGACTCCTGTCTTGTCGATTAAAAAAACATAATAATTATAGTTTACTTAACTCCCCATTTCAAACTTCAATTCATCATGAAAACGCTTTTAAAACTAAGTTTAATTATAATCGTCACAGCGATAGGGTCTAATCAATTGGTGGGGCAAACGCTTAATGAAGCCCAAGGTACAGGGGCTGGAGCGAGTATAACTACTGGAGATTATAACTCAATGTATGGTGATTCGGCTGGGACCAATTTAACCTCGGGGAGTTATAATTTATTTTTTGGTACAAATGCTGGTTTTCAACTATCTACGGGCCATGATAATATTTTTATTGGTCCTTACACAGGGTATTCTGGCACTAGTGGTTCCATTTTCGATAATGTAATAATTGGTACAAGGGCAGGGCAGAATCTAACAACTGGGGATAATGTTTTTATTGGTACCGAGGCAGGTAAGTTAGCCACTTCCGCTAGCGATAATGTTTTTATCGGGGAAGAAGCAGGTGAGAACCATACTACTGGAGATGACAATGTATTTATTGGTGAGGATGCTGGTTTTAACAATACAACTGCGAGTGACAATACCTTTGTAGGTTCTGCTGCCGGGCGCACGAATTCAACGGGGTATCGAAATACCTTTGTAGGTAATAAGGCTGGTTATGATAATACCACCGGGAGAAAAAACACTTTTGTAGGTGATTCGGCTGGCAGAGATAATAGTATTGGAATAAAAAATACTTTTATTGGTGCTGGTGCGGGGGCTGCAACCGAATATGCTAGTTTCAATACTTTTATTGGATACAATTCGGGTTGGGATAACAATCGAACCAACACTAACAATACCTCCGATGCCCGTCATAATACATATCTAGGGTTCAACGCAGGATTCTCTAATCGGGAGGGGAGTTACAATGTTGTAATAGGTTCCGAGGCTGACTTCGGAAATGTTGGTTACACTAAAAATAGGAACAATATTTTGATAGGTTATTCGACCTATCTCAGTGGTGAAAGAAATAACTCCATTATTATAGGTAGTGATGCCCAGGTTGGTCAGGATGATGCAATAGTAATTGGGGCAAATAGCAGAATTAATTCGGGGTCAGGGAATTCTATTTTAATTGGAAATGGCGTTATCTCTAATTGTGATGACTGCTTTTTATTAGGAGGGAATTCTGCCTCTAACCGAGTTTCTGTGGGAATTGGAACCCTGAGTCCAAATGAAAAGTCTGCTTTGCATTTGGACGATTCAACAAAGGGATTTTTAACCAGCAGACTAAGTTCTTCTGCAGTTACGACTATGGCTGGGGCGCTAGGAAATGCAGATAAGGGTATGATGGTATACGACTCCTCGGCCACTAATATTTTGGTTTGGGATGGAGCTAATTTTGATACGCTCGGCGTCGCAAATAATCAGACTCTTTCATTAACCGGAACGTCATTATCTATCCTAAATGGAAATAGTGTTAATCTAAGTTCATTGCAGGATGGCACCGGAACAGATGATCAGGCTCTAAGCTTAAGCACGAATACCTTATCTCTCGAAGACGGTGGATCGGTGAATTTAGCAGGATACTTAGACAATACTGATGATCAATCGCTGAGCCTAAGTACTAACATCCTAACCCTAGAAGACGGCGGTTCGGTAGATTTAAGTAGCTATCTTGATAATACAGATGATCAATCCCTTTCATTAATTTTAAATACCTTATCTCTGGAGGATGGTGGATCGGTAAATTTAGCAGGTTACCTAGACAATACCGATGATCAAGACTTGAGTTTAAGCGGAACCACGCTTAGCATAGAGGATGGAAATTCGGTTGATTTATCAGGATTGAAAGATGGAACAGGAACAGATGATCAATCACTTAGCCTAAGTACCAACACCCTTACCCTAGAAGACGGCGGTTCGGTAGATTTAAGTAGCTATCTTGATAATACAGATGATCAATCCCTTACTTTAATTTTAAATACCTTATCTCTGGAGGATGGTGGATCGGTAAATTTAGCAGGTTACCTAGACAATACCGATGATCAAGACTTGAGTTTAAGCGGAACCACGCTTACCATAGAGGATGGGAATTCGGTTGATTTATCAGGATTGAAAGATGGAACAGGAACAGATGATCAATCCCTTACTTTAATTTTAAATACCTTATCCCTGGAGGATGGTGGATCGGTAAGTTTAGCAGGTTACCTAGACAATACCGATGATCAAGACTTGAGTTTAAGTGGAACCACGCTTACCATAGAGGATGGAAACTCGGTTGACTTATCAGGATTAAAAGATGGAACAGGAACAGATGATCAATCGCTAAGTCTAAGTACTAACACCCTAACCATAGAAGACGGCGGTTCGGTAGATTTAAGTGGTTACCTAGACAATACTGATGATCAAGACTTGAGTTTAAGTGGAACCACGCTTAGTATAGAGGATGGAAACTCGGTTGATTTATCAGGATTAAAAGATGGAACAGGAACAGATGATCAATCACTTAGCCTAAGTACCAACACCCTTACCCTAGAAGACGGCGGTTCGGTAGATTTAAGTAGCTATCTTGATAATACAGATGATCAATCCCTTTCTTTAATTTTAAATACCTTATCCCTGGAGGATGGTGGATCGGTAAGTTTAGCAGGTTACCTAGACAATACCGATGATCAAGACTTGAGTTTAAGTGGAACCACGCTTAGTATAGAGGATGGAAACTCGGTTGATTTATCAGGATTAAAAGATGGAACGGGGACAGATGACCAGGCTCTAAGTTTAAGCACCAATACCTTATCACTAGAGGATGGAGGTTCCGTTGATTTAAGTGGTTATCTTGATAATACGGATAACCAAGAGTTGAGTTTGTCTGGCACCACATTGTCGGTATCAAATGGTAATTCAGTGAGCTTAAAAGGTGTACTTGCAGCCAATGATAACCAACAATTGACCCTTTCTGGAACCCAAATAGAAATAACCAATGGAAACACCATAGATTTAGGTTTCCTTTTTGAGGATATGCAGAACAAAATTGATGCATTAACTAGCAGAATAACTGAATTGGAAGACAGCTTATATACCACTTCCGCAATGCTAGAAGAAATCTATTTTTGTGCTTGTGACTCCCTAACAACAGGGATTATAAAGGGGGCAACACCAAGTGAGGGAGAATTGGATTACCTTAACTGTTACCCGAATCCTAATTCAGATATCCTTTATGTAGATTTTCAACTTCCTAAACGTGGTAATGGAGTTAAAATTAAATTGTTGGATGTTGGAGGAAGGGATATAAGCACCCAGTTTTTTGGAAATAAGAAAACGGTAAGTACTGAAATAAACGTGGGAAATCTACCATCAGGAATTTATCAAATAGCTATTATTTCAAAGGGCTCGGTGGTTGGAACTAGGCAAATAGTTAGGAAATAATTAATTGAGCCTTTGTAGATTGACTTTGGCTTCAAAAATTGTTCATCCCTAAATGGCATCCAGCACTTTAAACCATAGGGATTGATTTAAGTAAATAAATAAAGTTGGAAAGGGCATAATAAAATTGTGATTATTATGCCCTCTATAAAACCAGTGTCTAATACTAATCGATATCCGAATCTAGTCCTCCAGCAGTACATATTCATCTAATTCAATTTCCTTTCCACCGATAAATTGAGTTAACTTACAGTTCTTAGCCCAAATCATGTCATCATGCGTTTTACTTATTTGCTGGTCACCTTGTTGTTTTTTACTTCTGTGGTGGCTCAGAAAAAATCCCCCATGCCAACTGGGATCCAATATCTATCCAACCAGAAAGTGGAAGCAAGAATTCACCAGGATAGCGAGCCCTGTATGTTCGATAAACTTCGTAATCAGAAATTACAAGATCCTCAATACAGGGAGGATATGATGAAGTTTGAAAGGTTGATTCAAAAACGTGTGCATCTGCTGCGTGATAAGCAAAAAACAGGTCAAAAAGCAGACGTTTATACCATTCCGATTGTATTCCACATTTATCATACTGGACAGGATACCGGGGTGGGGCACAATATTCCTGATGCTCAGGTACAGTCTGCCGTTGATGCTTTAAATAGAGACTTTAGAAGACTTGCAACAGATGGTGGGATTGCTCAAGGGGCCGGCCCGGATATAGAAGTTGAATTTTGTTTGGCAACGGTGGATCCCAATGGAGACCCAACAACCGGTATTATTAGGGTAAATGCCACCGGAACAGGGGACTATGAAAACGTTGGAATCGATGAAGATGTAAATGGCCTTCAATTAAAAGCACTTAGCAAATGGCCCACTGCAGATTATATTAATGTTTGGGTAGTAAGAGAAATAAACGACCAAGGTGAATTTGGCGAGTGGAATGGTGGAACACTAGGGTACGCTTATCCTGTGAGTGGATCTTCGTCTACAAATCCTAATACAAATCCTTCATTTAACCCTGGAGACGGAATTGTAGTGGTTAACTTTTCTTTTGGTAACGACCCTAACATGTCACAAGGTTGGAATATCTACAGCAGTTTTAGAACAAATAATACACTTACCCATGAAATGGGGCACCATTTAAATCTTTTGCACCCCTTTAATGATGATAGCTGTTCCGAAACAGATTGTAGTACCCAAGGTGATTTTGTGTGCGATACACCTCCTACCACTTTAAATAGCAATTGTAATAGTCCTGCATGTTCTGGAACCCAATTGGTTGAAAATTACATGGATTACACCGGTGAGGATTGTGCCAATATGTTTACCGAGGGGCAAAAATTGAGAATGAGGGCTGTACTCGAGGGGTTCTCCAGAAGCAGCCTAACCTCTTCTGTTGGATGTAATAGTACCTTTGCAACGGCTAATTTCCAAGCCGACAAAACAGAGGTAGGGCTAGGTGAAACTGTAACTTTTACAGATATAAGTACGGGTTTACCTGCATTAAATTCATGGACTTGGGACTTTGGTGATGGGAACACTTCTGATCAGCAGAATCCGACCCATTCCTATACTAGCGGTGGATTTAAAACTGTAACGCTAACGGTTTCTAACGGGACCAATACTGATGTTGAAATTAAAAGCGACTACATTTTAGTAAATGATGAAGCTTCGGGCACCCTTGGTGGGATTTGTGATACCCTGCGCAATTACACAGAAAGTGAGTTGGAAAATCTCACTTATTATGTGTCAGGAGGTGATTACGTGCCGGCAGTTAATGGTGGAACCTTCCAAGGGTTTGCAGAGAAATTTCAAAATTCTGGAGACTACGTGTTTCAAGATTTTATTATAGCTCTGGGTTTAATAGTTGATGACGGTGCTCCCTCTAATGTTAATTTCGTGGTATATGAAGAAGCTGGTAATGGTGCACCAGGAAACCAGCTGATTTCAGGTGCAGTGCCCTTAAGTGCATTAACTGAAAATAGCTTTAACAGAATTAGTTTACCATCTCCGGTAGAAGTGACAGGGAACTTTTTTGTCGGCTTTGAATTTGAGCCAACTACGGATACCATGACAGTTTTCTGTTCTCAATTTAGGGACAATGGATATAATACCGTATTCTACCAATCTGGAGGTGGTTGGGGTGTTTTCGCAGATCCTGCCTATTTCTCAATGGCTCTGGCAACCATTCCCTACACCGAAATGGATTTTTCCATTGAAGAAGAAAACCAAATGTTTGATTTCTGTACCAATGAGGAGTTGTCCTTTGGTGCAAGTAGTACCTACAATATAACGAGTTATCAGTGGGAGTTTCAAACTGGCAATCCGCAGTCATCTGTAGATCCGAATCCGAGCGTCTCATTTAGCGGAGGTGGTGAGAAAACTGTTGCGCTTACCGCTACAGGTAGATGTGGTGGAGATACATTGAGACAGGTTAGTTTATTTGGATACGAATATCCAGATTTAGCAACTACCATTGTGGATAGTGATTGTGCTGAGGAAAATGGTTCAATAACGGTGACTCACAATGGAGCAGATCAAATTTCATTCAATTGGATAGATCAATCCAATCAAACCAATAAACTAGAGGGAGTAGCTCCTGGTCAATATGTTCTAGAGTCTACGAACGGTCCATGTTCAAGGTTGGATACTTTCGAAATTGAGGAAATTAATACCATGCTAGCGAACGATACGGTTATTATTCATCCTAGATGTGAAAAAAATAATGGGCAAATAGCCATTTATATGTTGGATGCAGGTAACTACACTTATCAATGGACTGGAGCCCAATCGGTAAATAATGACTCGCTAATAAACTTGGGGCCAGGAAATTATGGGGTAGAGGTAAGGCTAGAAAACAACTGTTTGGTTGCCCAGGAGAGTTTTGTTTTGGAGAATATCGGTGAAACCCCCAATGTAGGAATCGACGCCCCGGATACGGTGGAATTAGGTGCGTCATTTAATGTTTCTGGACAATTCCCGTCGGAGGGTGAGCATAATTGGAGCTTTTCAGATGGTCAGGATGAGCAAACTGGAACTCAAATTTCAGTAACCTTTAATGATTTGGGGGATATAATTATTCGCTTATTGGTTGAAAATGCCTTTGGATGTGTGGATTCTGCGCAAAAAACCATCCATGTTAAACAGGTTACGGGTATTATAGAAAATAAAATAGCAGGATTATCCATATTTCCCAACCCTGCTGGAAGCAAGATTTATATCTCTGCAAAAATCCAGCTTGCTAAATTTAAATTGTTGGATGCACTTGGCCGCGAAATAGAAAGTACCACGGTAGAAGGTGACAAAGCTACTTTGGATGTAAGCGGAATAGCTATGGGGTCTTATTTGTTGGTAGTTGAAAGCACTAAAGGTTTTATATCTAGTAGAAGAATAGTAATCAGTAGGTAGTACAGATTTACTGGACACAAAAAAACCGCTTCGATTTCGAAGCGGTTTTTTTTATGAATTTAAATATTTGACTATCTGTCGGCCATGTGAACGTAATCTCTTACGTTTTCTCCGATGTACACTTGACGTGGACGTCCGATAGGCTCTTTTCTTTCTGTCATTTCTTTCCACTGTGCAATCCAACCTGGAAGACGACCAAGAGCAAACATTACTGTGAACATCTCAGTTGGAATACCAAGAGCTCTGTAAATGATACCCGAGTAGAAGTCTACGTTTGGATACAGATTACGCTGCACGAAATACTCATCTTGAAGAGCAATTTCTTCTAGTTTCTTCGCGATTTCTAAAACAGGATCGTTAATTCCTAATTTGTTGAGAACGTCGTCTGCAGCTTTCTTAATGATTTTAGCTCTAGGGTCGAAGTTTTTGTAAACACGGTGACCGAAGCCCATTAATCTAAACGAATCATCCTTATCTTTTGCTTTATCAATCCATTTTTCGATGTTACCACCGTCGGCCTTGATATTCTCTAGCATTTCGATAACCGCTTGGTTAGCTCCACCGTGAAGTGGTCCCCAAAGTGCAGAAACACCAGCAGAAATAGATGAATATAGGTTGGCTTGAGAAGATCCTACTATTCTCACAGTAGAAGTAGAGCAGTTTTGCTCGTGGTCTGCGTGAAGAATTAATAGTTTATCTAAAGCATCAACGATTACAGGGTCTATACTGAATTCTTCGGTTGGCATACCGAACATCATGTATAAGAAGTTTTCTAGGTAACCTAAAGAGTTTTTAGGGT
Organism: Luteibaculum oceani; assembly: GCF_007995015.1. NCBI lineage: Bacteria > Pseudomonadati > Bacteroidota > Flavobacteriia > Flavobacteriales > Luteibaculaceae > Luteibaculum > Luteibaculum oceani. The sequence continues at coordinate 178,304 of NZ_VORB01000004.1, read as the reverse complement.
ACATAATTGGAGCTCCACTGCTGTTTCTGTGTGCCATAGCTGCTAGCGTAGGCATTTTAGAAAGCAATCTAATAATGGTAAGGTTTACCATTTCAGGTGCTCTATGTGGATTTTGAGACTCCGGATAAAAAGTACTTAATGAAGCCATTAAAGAAGAAAGAACTCCCATTGGGTGCGCATGCGCTGGGAATGCTTGCAACATTAACTTCATGTTTTCATGTACAAGGGAATGTCTGTTAATGGTTCCCTGGAATTGGTCAAGCTCGTGACGGTTTGGAAGCTTTCCATTGATAAGTAGGTAAGCTACCTCGATAAAGTTCGAATGCTCTGCAAGTTGCTCGATAGGATAACCTCTATAACGAAGAATTCCTTTCTCACCATCTAAAAAAGTAATTGCACTCTCAGTTGAGCCTGTGTTTTTAAAACCCGGATCCAATGTAATGTAGCCACTTTGCCCTCTTAACTTGGCAATGTCAATGGCTTTCTCATCCTCAGTTCCCGTAATTACGGGCAATTCATACTCGTTTCCTCCTAATTGGATCTTGGCAATTTCACTCATTGTTTTCTATCTATATCTATGGTTGGATAAAAGTCGCGTAAATATATAAAGAAAAGGGGATAAGGCGTATTCACCCATCCCCTCAAATTATAGAAAAACGTTAAAATTATCTGAACCTACTCTGCACTCTTGTATTCTTCGTAGCTCTGAGATTTGTATGCGTCGGAGCTTACGTAAGATAGAAGTGGCATTATTTGTTGAGGCTGCATGTATCCCTGTACTGGGAAAATGATGCTCAAATCCTCATCCATGTATACAATCGTTGGATAAGCAATTCTGCCTTGGCTTGGTGCAATGGCCAATGCTAAATCATGGGTTGCATTGCGCCCTCGGCGATTTGGGTCATAACCCGGGTTCGCAAATTCGTATCCTTTAAAATTAACCACTTGGTTACCTTCTGCGTTAAATTTTACCGCGTGGAAGTTGTCGTTTACGTAATCTACAACCTCTGGATTGTGAAAGGTGTTTTTCAACATCATTTTACAGGGTCCACACCAGGAGGTGTATACATCTATCAAAACCTTTTTTGGAGCCTTTTTCTGAGCTTGCTCTAGCTCATTCATCGTAATCCAATTAATCTCTGGATTTTGCATCTGTCCAAAAACAGGTCCCAGAATTAGGCAGGTGAAGATGGTTAACAATAAACTTTTCATGAACATCACTATTTGGTACAAATTTAAGGTGGCAATTTGTTAAAGGGAGTTAGCGGTTCTCCCTTTAACTGCATTTAACACAGACTATCTAACGCCGTGCATTAATTTTTTCATCACAGGGTTTAAAATAATCATGAGAACCCCTCCCGCAGCAGGTACGATTAAGAAAATCAAAAAGAAGAAACTCAACGAGTATTCTTCAGTTAAAGCATCGATTTTTGATCCCATGGTTCCAGCTACCTTGTTACCAATGGCTATGGCCAAGTAGTATACTCCAAACATCAAGCCTATCATTCTAGCTGGAACTAGTTTACTCAGGTAGGATAATCCAACAGGAGATAAACAGAGTTCACCAAGGGTGTGAAATAAGTAGGCAAGAATTAACCAAATCATACTTACCGATGCAGTTTGCGCTCCCGTTGGTATTCCTGATGCTCCAAAAGCCAATGCTCCGAATCCAATTCCCAATAATATCAATCCCAAGGCATATTTAACTGATGCCGATGGGTTGTATTTGCTTTCCCAAATTTTTGAGAATAATGGAGCAAAAGATATGATGAAGAAGGAATTTAATATTCCAAACCAAGAGGCAGCTACCTCTGTTTCTGGGTTGGATAACTCCTTTACTAGCATCCATATAACTATTCCCCAGATAATAATAAAACTAGTGGCCAGTGCTGCACTTGCACCCTTGTAGGCGCCATATGTTTGTTGGAATAACTTAGCAATAACCCAAGTGATAATTCCGAGCGGAACCACGGTAAGCAGGGTATTGAATACATCGAATATTACAGCGCCATTTCCAGTGAGTAAACGATTGGTATAATCTCGGGCAAAGATGGTCATGGACCCTCCAGCCTGCTCGAAAGCGGCCCAAAAGAATACTGTAAAGAAGGAAAATATAGCAACGGCTATCATCCTATCTCTCACCTTTGGGGTATAGCGAATAATCCTGGAAACCACTAGCACAAAGAATAGCAATACAGCCAAAACAATGGCAACGGTGGCACCGGGATAACCGGCAAATTCAAAGTTAAAAATGGTAAACCCGCTAATGGTTGATACCGGGTCGTCGATAATCCAAACCAGTCCAATTAATGAACATACGGCAACAAAGATTAAATCCAGCTTGGTAAATGGGTTTAGTTTGTCACCTTCTGGAACTTTTACTTCAGAAGATTTTGTTTTCAGTGGCTTGTTGCCTATTTCTCCAAAGATGCTTTGTGCTAAATAAAATTGTAGCATACCGAAGAACATAAAGATACCTGCTAAACCAAAGCCCCAGCTCCAGCCAACTTTTTCTCCAATATAACCGCAGAGCATAATTCCAAGGAAGGCACCGGCATTTACACCCATGTAATAAATGGTGAAGGCGCCATCTTTTTTATCCTCATGGTCTTTGTACATCTCCGAAATAATGGAGGTCATGTTGGGTTTAAAGAATCCATTTCCAGCCACAAGGAGGAAAAGCCCCATGTACATAAAGAAAGGGTGGATTTCTATGGCCATGGAGGCATGCCCAGCGGTCATAATAATTGCTCCCGCTATTACCGCCCATTTATACCCTGTAAATCGATCTGCAATAAAGCCACCTAAAATAGGCGTAAGATATACTAGGGAGGTGTAGGTTCCATAAAGGGCTAGCGCGTGTTCTCGTGGCCAACCCCAACCGCCGTCCAATAATGAGGAGGTAAGAAACAGTACGAAGAGGGCGCGCATTCCATAGTATGAGAAGCGCTCCCACATTTCCGTAAAGAACAGGATAAATAATCCAGATGGATGTCCGAGAACCAACTTTTGGTTAACATCGGAACCGCCAAAACGCAAATTATTCATAGGGTTTTGATTCGTTAAGCTACTTCTGCTTCACCGTCTTCGGCACCGTGAGTTAATCTCTTCAGTGGTTTAAGTGCTAGAATTAATACCACACCAAATAGAATGGCGAATATTGCTATTCCAGTAAATGTTTCTAGTTCCCCCCAGCTTGCTGAGTATTCTCCTAGTAATCCTGCTACTTTATTCCCCAATCCAGTGGCAGCAAAGTAAGCTCCCATCATAAATGAAGCATATTTTACCGGAGCCAGTTTAGTAATAAAGGAAAGCGCTACCGGAGAGGCGCAAAGTTCTCCAATGGTATGAAGGAAATACGCTAGTATTAACCAAATCAATGCTCCTTTTCCGTCGGTAGAAGCGTCGGCATCTACAGCAGCAGCGGTCATCATAATAAATCCAGTTCCCATAATTATGGTACCAATAGCCATCTTGAATAATGATGACTCTTCAAGTCCTTTTATTCTTCTCTTAGCCCAATAAGCTGCAACCAAGGTTCCAAATGTCATGATAAAGAAAGAGTTAACCGATTGGAATACTCCCGCCGGAATTTCGGTTCCAAAAATGGTTCTATCAATTTTTTCGTTGGTGTAGATATTCATCAAACCACCAGCTTGCTCAAATGCACCCCAGAAAACAATAATGATAATGAAGGATAAGAATAGCACCAGCATTCTATCTTTTTCAACTTTGGTAAGGGCTTTTCTGTTGTCCTCTCCAGATTCAGATTTTTTCGGGATAAAGTCTCCAACTCCCTTTAGGAATTTTTGCCCCCAAACGTATACGATTTGCCCAACTATCATTCCAATTCCAGCCAGACCAAATCCATAGTGCCAACCGTAAAGTTCGGCAACATAAGCCACAGAAATACTCGAAAGGAAAGCACCAATGTTTATTCCGATATAGAAAATGGTAAATCCTTTGTCGCGGCGGATGTCTCCTTTTTTATAAAGGCCTCCAACCATGGTAGAAATGTTGGGCTTAAGCGCACCTACACCCAGTACAATAAGCGTAAGACCTGCGAAGAATGCAGCTTGTCCAGGTACCGCCAGTACCAAGTGCCCTGCACATAACAATACTCCACCTATCATTACTGCCTTTTTCTGACCCACTAATCGGTCGGCAAGTAAACCTCCGGGAATAGACATTAGGTAAACCAGCATGGTATACCATCCGTAAAGACCTAGAGCTTCCTCTTTGGTCCAACCCATTCCTCCATCAGATATAGATGAGTAAATAAATAGAACAAGAATTGCACGCATTCCATAGTATGAAAAGCGCTCCCATAATTCGGTAAAGAAGAGAATGAATAGCCCCTTAGGGTGTCCAAATAGCTCTCCTGAGTTGTTGGTAGTTATGTTTGACATATTCTAGGCTTATGGTTTTTGTTATAGATTTTCTTTTAAGAATTTTTCCATTTTGGAAAATAGGTGCAATCGCGTGTTTCCACCATAAATTCCGTGGTTTTTGTTTGGGTAAATAAACTGATCGAAGTCTTTGTTGGCTTGCACCAAGGCTTCCACCATTTCAAAGGTGTTTTGAACATGTACATTATCATCTCCAGACCCATGTACTAGCAACAACGGATCCTCTAATTTCTCTGCGTGAGAAAGCGGACTGTTGTCGTCATATCCTTTACCATTTTCTTGGGGTAAGGCCATGTAGCGTTCGGTGTAGATGGTGTCATAGAATCTCCAGTTGGTAACGGGTGCTACAGATATTCCTGCCGCAAAAACATCAGCACCTTTGGTTAAACACAATAGGGTCATGTAACCGCCGTAAGACCATCCTTGCATTGAAATTCTATTGGCATCGGCATAAGGCAGTTTTCCAACCCATTTCGCTGCAGAAATTTGATCCTCGGTTTCTAATTTTCCAAGTTGCTTATAAGTACATTTCTTAAAATCTGCACCGCGATAACCTGTACCTCTACCGTCTACACATACCACTAAATAACCTTCTTGGGCTAGGTATTGTAACCATAACTGGTTGGCGCCTTCCCAATAGTCGTTTACACGGTTTATTCCAGGGCCATTGTAGCAGGTCATAAATACTGGATACTCCTTATTTTCGTCGAAGTTTTCAGGCTTTATCATGTAGCCATATAGCTCTTGCTTGCGCTCGGTGGTAAACGTAAAAAACTCCTTTGGACTTAAGTTATATTCAGCCAGTTTGTTGGCCAAGTCTTCATTTCCTTCAAGTAGTTTGATGTTTCTCCCTTTGTTGTTTTTCAGAAATACTTTCTCAGGTTGGTTTGCGGAGCGGTAGTGGTGAATCATGTATGAGAAATCGCTGGAGAAATCTGCTGTGCTATATCCATTTTCTGGGGTTAAGCGGATTAGTTTTTTAGAGCGGGTGCTCATTTTATAGATTTCCCTTTGGTAGGGCTTAATGGCGGCCGCTTGAAAATAAATGTAACCGCTGTTGTCCAAACCATAAACACTGGTAACATCCCATTTGTCGGTGGTTAATTTGCTAATGGGTTTTCCAGAAGTGTGGTAGGCATATATTTGGTTATATCCCTCTTTTTCCGAAGTGATATAAAAACGTTGCCCGTCTTCTGTAAATAGAAGGTCGTCGGTTACTTCTACGTAAGTAGCAGACTCTTCCTTATAGAATACACGGCTATCTCCTGTGCTTGGATCAATGTTAAGTAACTCTAGCTTGTTTTGTAAGCGATTCATACGGTATGCACACAAGCGGTTAATTCCAGGTATCCACTTCAATCTTGGGATGTATTGGTCTTGCTCTTCCCCAATTTTGGCATCTACCATTTGCTTGTCTACCGTGTTATAAATGTGAATCGATACTATAGCATTTTTCTCTCCTGCTTTTGGGTATTTAAACGAATAAAGCTCCGGATATAACGCCTTGTAATAGCGCATGGTGTACGTTGGTACCTGTTCCTCGTTAAATCGGTAGAACGCAAGGTATTGGTTATCAGGTGACCAGAAAAAAGCTTTGGTAAAAGAAAATTCTTCTTCATAAACCCAATCACACATACCGTTAATGACCTTATTCCATTCACCGTCTGTGGTTATTTGAGATTCTTCGCCAGTGTTAAGGTCTACGATGTATAAATTATTCGTTCTTACAAAAGCAATTTTTTTCCCGTTTGGAGAAAAAGTTGGATGGCTGATTTTTCCTTTTTCGGCATCGGAGATGGGCTTGATTTCCTTGGAAGCAACATCCACCACAAAATAGTGGCCCTTAGAGCTTCTTCGGTAAATGCTTTCCACATCTTTCCCGAGAATTAATTTCTTTTCGTCTTTAGAGAATTCGTAGCCATAAAGGGAAAGATTTTCGCCCTCGTAGCGAGCCTGAGTTTGAGTAATAACCGTACCAATTTTCTTTTGGGTTTTGTACGAGAAGGTAGCAATTTCAGGCCCTTCGTCGCCCATGGTTATTGCGGTGTAGTTAGATCCGTTGTTGGCAGGAAGTATACCCGATATGCCTTGGGATCTAAATTTTCCTGAAGCCCAAATATCTTCTAGGCTAAGCTGTTTGTCTTGCGCCGTCAGTGTAACACACAGCAACAAGCTAAAAAGCAATGATAATTTTCTCATGTAGGTCCTGATTTCTAAGCCGCGCCAAGATATAAGAATTCGTTAATACAAGCTTACGAATCGCTTAAAAAGCAAGGAATCCTAAGGGAGGATGAAAGGATGAAGGGATGAAAGGAAGAGGGGATGAAGGGATGAAGGGATGAAGGGGAGCTGTCTCCAACTTCGCTCAGACTACGAGCTTCGGAGAATGATTTGCGTGTATTACCAGGAATGAATAGGGCGACCAGTTAATCCTTAATCTCCAATCCCTCATCAAAAATAATCTGTGTTAATCTGTGTAATCTGTGGTGCGCCTCGATACAATCCCGCTCACCGCGGGATCACTCGGCGACCGAATGCTTCGAAGAAAAAAAACCTCCGTGCTTTTCTGTGGTGCACCCAAAAACAAAAAAAGCGGCCGAAGCCGCTTTTAGTTATCCGATAATCTTTAGATTAAATATGTATCACCTCGTCGTAAGCCGCTGCTGCTGCTTCCATTACCGCCTCCGAAAGGGTTGGGTGTGGGTGTACGGTTTTAATGATTTCGTGCCCTGTAGTTTCTAATTTTCTTATCGCTACTATTTCGGCAATCATTTCAGTTACGTTGGCACCTATCATGTGTCCTCCTAATAATTCACCGTACTTAGCATCGAAAATTAACTTCACAAATCCGTCCTTATGTCCGGCCGCACTTGCCTTTCCAGAAGCTGAGAATGGGAATTTACCCACTTTAATCTCGTATCCTGCTTCTTTCGCTGCGTCTTCGGTATATCCAACCGAAGCTACTTCTGGGAAACAGTAAGTACAACCCGGAATGTTGTTATAGTCGATTTTCTCTACGTTCATTCCAGAGATTTTCTCCACACAAGTAATTCCTTCAGCAGAAGCAACGTGGGCTAAAGCTGGTCCTGGAATTACATCTCCAATAGCGTAGTAACCTGGGATGTTAGTTTCGTAGAAATCGTTGGTAAGGATTTTTCCTTTGTCGGTAGCGATACCTACATCTTCTAATCCGATGTTTTCGATGTTCGCTGTTACTCCAACCGCAGATAAAACTGCGTCGGCTTCTATAATTTCTTCGCCTTTTTTGGTTTTAACGGTAACCTTACATTTTCCGCCGTTGGTATCTACTTTCTCAACCGAAGAGTTGGTCATGATGTTGATACCAGCCTTCTTGAAGTTTCTTTCTAAGGCTTTACTTACTTCTTTGTCTTCTAAAGGAACAATGTTAGGTAAGTATTCTACTATAGTTACTTCGGTTCCAATAGAGTTGTAGAAATAAGCAAATTCAACTCCAATAGCTCCTGATCCAACTACAACCAATTTTTTAGGTTGTTGAGGTAGGGTCATCGCTTCTCTATAACCAAAAACGTATTTCCCGTCTTGCTTAAGATTAGGAAGTTCTCTAGATCTAGCTCCTGTTGCGATTACGATGTTTTTAGCTTTGTAGGTCTTTTTGTTTCCATCGGCGTCGGTAACTTCAAGCTGCTTTCCTTTCATCAGCTTTCCAGTTCCCATAATTACGTCTATTTTGTTCTTCTTCATTAAGAACTGAATCCCCTTGCTCATTCCATCAGCAACTCCACGGCTTCTTTTCACCATAGCGGCAAAATCTGCTTCCTGGCCGCTTACTTTAATACCGTAATCCTCTGCGTGATTTATATAATCGAAAACGGATGCACTTTTTAATAAAGCTTTGGTAGGAATACAGCCCCAATTCAGACAAATTCCACCTAAAGATTCGCGCTCAACAACTGCAGTTTTCATTCCCAATTGGGCTGCGCGAATTGCGGTAACGTATCCACCGGGACCACTACCTAAAACAATAATGTCATAATCCATATCTCGTGTAGAAATTAGCTTGTAAGTTTGAGGCGAAAGTAATAAAATCTAATTTTAGTCCTTCTTAAGCAAATCCTTAACTGTAAATCGATTTGATACACTATAAACTTAGCTACGAAATACCAACCAGACATTTCATTCACGTGGATTTTTGTATGGAAAATCCCAAAGCTGATATTCAGCTGATTAACCTCCCATTTTGGAGGCCTGGACGTTACGAAAGAGGCTCATTTGCTAAAAACATTCAGGAATTTCACGTATTTGATGAGAATAAAAAGCATCTGAATTTTCGAAAAGTAGAAGGTCATACCTGGGAAATTGAAACCCAAGGAGCTAAGGAGTTACATATTTCCTACAATTATTATGCGGCTGATTTAAATGCTGGATCAACTTATGTAGACCGCGGGATTTTATATGTGAACCCCGTAAACTTATGTTTATATCCGGTGGGTGAAGAAGCTACGCCTTGTACATTAGAACTTAAAACCGAGGAGGGGCTGAAGGTTTTGGGGGCTATGCCCGAATTAAAAGACGGTAAGTATCAATTCTCCGATTTCCACCACATTGCCGATACGCCTTTTATGTGCGTAAAAAAATCCCAAACCATAGAGGTTAAGACAGATAGAAGCACATATTTCCTTCATTTCTGGGGTTACTTTAAGTTGGATGAAACCAAAATTTCACGAGACTTTAAAAAGTTCATCACACTTAACGAAGCTTTGTTTTCGGAGAATCCATACAAAGACTACCACTTCTTGTTTATAGGGCTACCCAATAATTTTCATCATGGGGTAGAGCACAAAGAAAGTACGGTAATTGCATTGGGGCCTGGGCACAGTATTTTAGGAAAGGATTACAACGAATTCTTATCCATTTCTTGCCATGAGCTGTACCATGCGTGGAATGTAAAAAGCATTCGCCCAATAGAGTTATGGCCCTACCGTTATAATGAGGATAGCTACTCTAACCTCGGCTATTTATGTGAGGGGGTAACCACCTATATGGGGAATCTACTTCTGTTTCAATCCGGTGTTTGGGAGTTTGAAGATTTAGCCCAGGAATTCGAGAAGTTTTTTGATAGACATTTCAATAATTTTGGACGTTACAACCATTCTGTAGCTGAGAGTTCTTTTGATACCTGGCTAGATGGATACGAACGCGGAATTCCGAATAGAAAGGTTTCTATTTACAACGAAGGAGCGCTTTTAACCTTCTGTATGGATACCATTATTCGTAAAAAACACGATGGGAAAAAGTCTTTCCACGATGTGATGCATAAACTCTATGAGGACTTTTACAAAAATGGATTGGGAGTTTCGGAGCAGCAATACTGGGATACCATTGCGCATTTTGCTGGGGAGGATATTCGAGCCTTTTTTGAAAATTACATCCATGGCACGGGCGATTACCACGCTATTGTTGATGAGGCCTTTGATTATCTAGGATTGGAGTACGAGGCAAAACCCGCTAAAGAGTTTCATGAGGCCCATTTGGGAATGAAAATAGTACAACGTAAGGGGGAAAATCCATGGCATATTATTGCGATTTATCCAGGTTCTCCGGCAGAAACAATGGGCTTATATGTTGGAGATCAATTGTTAATGGTGAATGATATAGAGGCGGAGGATGATTTTCCAAAATGGCTAGAGTATTTTGTTGACGATAAGTACCAGTTTGTATTAAGAAGAAATTCTATTGTGAAACTAATAGAGCTAAAAGCCTCGGAAAGAGTGTTTTATAAAGATTATAAAGTAAAAAGATTGGATCACCCTTCTCGTTCGCAAAGAGAAGCCTACAATAAATGGAGTTATAAGAAATAAGCATGGAAGAAATAGATTTCACTGAACAAGCAAAGCGTCCAACATTACTGACCATACTTTGTGTACTCACCTTTATTTCATCGGGGTGGACGGTGGCGAGTAATTTAAGCACCTATTTTGGCGATACCCAGCAACAACAGGAAATTGCCGAGGAAGTTTTAGATGGGGCTCGCGAAGATATCGAGGAGCAAGAAGGCCCAGCAGCATCCATAATGGAAGGCTATTTTAATCAGGCTGAAAAGCTTATAGCATATCAAAAACCATTGGCTCTTAATAACATCATTTTTGGAGCAATAATTTTATTTGGAGCCGCCTATATGTGGCGATTAAACCGTAGAGGATTTTTGCTCTATGCCTTTGGCTGTACCTTGCAAGTGGTGGTACCTATTTTTATTGCAGGTATGGTACCTATTTTATTCTGGCCAACCCTAATTATTAATGCAATTTTCGTTGGGCTTTATGCAACGCAAAAAAAGTATTTGGTTTACCAGTAACTAACGGTGTGCAATCACTGATATTTCCACATTCACCTGCTTGGGTAGTGTTTTAACAGCAACACATTCTCTGGCAGGTGGATTTTCTCCAAAATAGGTAGCGTAAACCTCATTTACCGATTGGAAATTATCCATATCCGAAAGGAAAATGCTGCATTTTACAATGTGATCCATGGTAAGACCTGCAGTTTCAATAATGGTTTTTACATTTTCTAAAACCCGGGTGGTTTCGGTTTTTATGTCGGAGGTGTGAAGATTTCCTTCTAAGTCTAATGCAATTTGACCGCTAATCAAAAGCGTGTCGCCAGCCCAAGCGGCATGACTGTATGGGCCAACAGCAGCTGGAGCATTGGGACTATTAAATGCCTTTTTTGCCATGTTAAAATTGTGTATTCTCGTTAAAGGTACGGTTGCGCTCTAATTTAAGATCTCTCAGCAAATTGGACTTCATGTTTAAGGCCACCGAGTAACTCTTTATGTTTCCAAACGGAACAAAACTGGCGCTAAACTCCCAACAATTAAGATCTACGTATAAGTTAAACTGGGTAAAAGAGGTTTTCTTTTGAATGAAGTCGTAACCCGTAGTATATCTCAATTTAACTTTTTCAAAAAAGTCGAAAGACCCAGAAATAGAAATAGTATGAGGTGTTTTGTTGGCATTAAACCCTCCGTCCTGGAAAACTTGCGAAACGGAATAATTGTACCCCAGCGTTATTTCTGGTTTTATTCCATCTACAATAAGTCCAAGAATAGTGGTGTCGCTTTTTGCCGTTTTTGTTTTGCTGCTGTTACCCTCTTTGTACATCCCTGGTCGGTAGCTATAATTCAGGGCAAAAGTTTGGTTGGCAAAACGAACTAGTTTTCCTCGTTGCGTAATTAAGGCCTCGTCTATTTTTTGACCAGACTCGTTATATCCGTATGGATCCAGATTAGCTGAATAGTTTAAGCTTAGTGATTTTAAAATGGTGGTACGGGCATTTAGGTTAATGTTACTCCATTTTATAGAATCGCGTAAAAAATCGTGGTTGGTTCCCAGGTTAAAAGCCTCTAATAATTTAATCTTTTTGGTGCCAATTCCTGTGGTGTCTTTTCTGTTTATCACCTTGGCCTCTACATTGTTTTGGAGGTTAATGCTTACCCCGCCAGAATGATTTGGATTGGGAACTCCGAAAATCTGTCCATCGAAAGGAGTGTAAGAGGTGTAAGCGCCATCGGTCCCTACAAATCCATACTGGCGATAATCGAACCCGGGTCTGTAGAAGAAGCTAGCCGATGGTGTCATTAAATGCCTAATGGCTTTTACGGGACCCTTTTTAAAGGTGTACATCCCGTAAACGTTGGTGGTTACAGAAGTGCTAAATCCGTAGTCAAAAACATTATAAAAACCAGGTAAGGTGTCGGTAACCGGTGCCTGTAATTCGTTAGAAAAGCTGCGTTCTATTTTTCTAAAATAAGTTCGGTTCGTAATGTTAAATGAGGGGTTAATGGTGAAGAAAAACTTCTTTAAGGAAGTACTAACATTAGCATTATGGCGAATTCCATTTTGCATTTTTCGCCTTAATCCATTCCAGTTTTCCAGTGAAAATTCTTCTTCTTGGGCACTCACCCTATTAGAGAAGTTGGCTGCATAGTTCACCCCAATTTTTTCGTACCACATGGTTTTAGCGTTGTCACTAGCTTTTAGCCAGCTAAGTGGTAAGTATAAACGCGTGAGGTTAAAGTTGAACTGGGGTAAGTCTACGTTAACGATTCCCGTATTGGTGTTTTGCGAGTGAGATGCCGAAGCAGAAAAGTTGTAGGGCTTCCCAGGAAATGTTTTAGAATAATTGATGTTGGATCGGAAGGTATTCGTTAAGAATTCTTCTGAATTACTTCCAATGTTATTTCGGTTTACCGTAGATGTACCAATGTTTACCGAAGAGTTAAAGGAGCTATTTGGTCGCGCTTTAGGATCTTGGCGGTGATTCCAGTTTATTTTAAAATCGCTTGTCTTGGAAAAGGTACTTGGTAATTCAGGAAATCCAGATTTAGATACCTGATACAAGAAGTCTAGATTTCCACTGTAGCGATAATTGTTTTTATATCGTAGTGCGGAGGAGGTGTTCCAGCTCCCTTTGGTATACACCGATCCCATCAATTTTAAATCGGCCTTTTCGCCTAGGGGTTGATACCATCCAAAATCTGCCAAAAAGAATCCTAGATTAGGAGAGTCTCCATATCTAGGAAGAATTATACCAGCATTCCTTTTGGTGCTGTTTGGAAAGTATCCAAAAAAGAAGGCTAGGGGAGTAGGTATTTTTCCCAATTTCAATACCCAGGATGAGGAAAGGACTTTGGAGTTGGGAATTACTTTTAGTTTTTTGGCGTGTATACGCGTCTTCGCTTCAGGATCTTCGCAGGGGCAGAATTCAGCTTCTTGAATGTAAAGAACCTGATTGGTGCTTCGCTTTACTCGTGCCCCAAAAACATGTCCGTCGGCAATGTTGGTATTTACCTGTTTAATAATTCCTTTTTGGGTCTTAAAGTTGTATCGTATGGTGTCGGCGCCATAATTCTGACCTTGATCCACAAAAACGGGTCTTCCAACTAAAGCACCGGTTGAATCTGTTGTTGGTACCGCAAGCACTTCGTTGGTGGTAAAGCCGTAGGTGATTTTAGCGGCTTTCAATTCAATGTCGCCATAGGTCACCTTTGCATCTCCATACATCACCACTTCCTTATCTCGCAGATTGTATTTTATACTGTCTTTGGCGTCGTAATTAACAGTAGTTTCAAAAGTTTGTGATTTTGGAAGGAAGAGATTGCCTATTTTCTCGGGTCTTTTTCTCAGTTTTGAGCTGTCGGAGGAAATAGAATCGGAAACGGTCTCGTTTTTGATGTTGGAACCTTGATTTTGTCCTTGTAGGCTAACGCTGACTGTTAGTATTGTTATTAACAGTAGGTAGCGGAAAATCACATGTGTTGAGGCTCCAGTTTGCAAGATGTTCCTGCTATTTTTGTTTGATGAACGGCAAAACTAACCAATTCGCGCTCAAATGATGTCCAAAATTTATACCAATAATCTGTTTACAAGACTCAAACTTGTGGTTGTAGCAGTTTTTATGGTTTGTGCGGCTGGGGTAAATGGTCAGGAATTTGCCGGAGTTAAAACGGTGGTGATAGACGCTGGCCACGGTGGGAAAGACCCTGGGAACATGGGGACGGGTAGATATAAAACCCGCGAAAAGGATATTGCTCTAGAGGTTGCTCTTAAGGTAGGGCAATACATTAAAGAAGCATTCCCCGATATCAAGGTGATTTTTACGCGTAAAGATGATTCTTTTGTAACGCTTGCTGGAAGGGCAGAAATTGCCAATAAGAACAAGGCAGATCTTTTTATTTCCATTCACTGTAACGCTGCAAATAGTAAATCGGCAGCCGGAACGGAAACCTTTGTAATGGGATTTAAATACGAGGAGTACAATAGAGAATTAACGCTAAAGGAAAACTCGGTAATTTTTATGGAGGACGATTACAAGGAAACTTATTCCGATTTCGACCCCAATAATCCCGAGTCTGAGATGTTTGCTGGTTTATATCAAAGCGCGTTTCAAGACCAGAGTATCACTTTTGCAAATTATGTGGAGCAACAATTTGCGAACAGGGTTGGAAGAAGGTCAAGAGGTGTTAAACAAGGAGTGCTTTACGTGCTAAATCGCTCTACCATGCCTTCGGTATTGATTGAATTAGGGTTCTTGTCGAATTCCAAGGAAGAAGATTTTCTCAATTCAGAATTGGGGCAGGTATATATGGCATCGGCAATTTATCGTGCTTTTAAAGAGTGGAAAAAGCACAGGGAAGGTGTTGATTTAACGGTTAAATCTTCCGCAAAAGTCGAAATGCAGGGGCCGGCCGAAAATGTTAATGAAAAGGAGTATTCCGATAACCCATACGGCATTGTTTTTAAGATTCAATTGTTATCTTCAACGCGAAAAATTAAAGAAGGCAGTAGTGAGCTTCAAGGGCTAGACGAAATAGAAGAATTGCACGTGGATGGCAGGTATAAATACGTTCATGGTGCTTTCCCTAATTACGATGAAGCCAAAAAAGCTTTGAAGAAAGTAAAAAAGAAGGGCTTTGAATCGGCCTTCGTAATTGCCTTGAAAGGTTCCGAGCCTCTAAAAGTGCAGGATGCAATTAAAGAACTAGAAAAGAACTAAGAAATAGGTTTGAAAAAGGAAGTTAAAATAGCGCTTTTAGTACTTGGAGGTATTGCAATAGCGGTTTTTGGTCTTAATTTCTTAAAGGGCAAAAACATCTTTATCACGCAGCACAATTACTTTGCGGTGTACAACAGAGTGGATGGATTAACCGCCACCAATCCCATTTGGATAAATGGATTTAAGGTGGGGCAGGTGTCGCGGGTTAGTTTTGTTCCTGGTTCTCAAAGCAAATTGTTGGTGGAGCTTCGCATTACAGATCCCAACGTGCGATTAACTGATCAATCTGTCGCCAGAATTGTATCTGCAGATTTACTTGGATCTAAAGGGATAGATTTATTGGTAAACCCTCAGGGAAACCCATTAAATGCAGGGGATACTATTAAAGCAAGCATTGAAGAAGGTTTAAAGGACGTGGTAAGTGAGCAGCTGGCTCCGATAAAAGCTAAAGCCGAAAACCTTATCGGATCCATAGATTCTGTACTCATTGTTTTGAGAACAGTTTTAAACGAATCCTCACTGGATCAGCTGGGGCAGAGTTTTTACGGAATCCGGGGAACCTTTGAGTCGCTGTACAAAACGGCAAAAAATATAGAGGAGTTAATAGAGAAAGAGAAGTCTCACATTGCATCTGCGGTGGAGAACATCGATGCGGCATCCACGGTTTTTAAAGAAAATACCGAGGAATTAGATGCTACCATTAAGAATGTAAAAACCTTATCTGACAATTTAGCCGATGCTGAAGTAGGGGAGATGGTGAAAAATGCCGAAGCCTCCATGAAAAAGGTAAACAACATGCTAACGCGAGTGGAGCAGGGGAATGGAAGCTTGGGTAAACTCATGCAGTCTGATACCCTGCATAATTCTATGGTAAAGGCGGTGAACGATCTGGAACGTTTGCTTGAGGATATGCGATCTAATCCGTCTCGATACGTGAATTTCAGCCTTATTGGAAGAAGAGATAAAGGCTTAATATTATCTGAAGAAGAAGAGCAAAGGCTCAAACAATTATTAAAAATGAAATAAGCTTATGGGGCTTTCTAACATTGTATTTGTATTAATTCTCGGTGCGGCGATTTTCTTCTTTGCCAAGCAGGTTGGGAAAATTAGAAGAAATATTCTCTTAGGGAAAGACGAAGATATTTCCGATAACAAAGCGGAGCGATGGAAAACCATGGCTAAGGTAGCATTAGGGCAAAGCAAAATGGTTGTAAGACCGGTGGCTGGATTAATGCACATCTTTGTATATGCAGGTTTTGTGATTATAAACCTTGAGGTACTGGAAATCATTTTGGATGGTATACTGGGAACACACCGTGTGTTTCATGCTATACTGGGGGACTTCTACTACTTCATGATCAATACCTTCGAAATTTTTGCGGTATTGGTAGTGGTTGGAGTTGTGGTTTTCTTAATCCGAAGGTTAGTGCTAAGGGTACCGCGTTTTTGGAAACCCGAAATGAAGGGTTGGCCGACAAAAGATGCGCTTTACATCCTTTACATCGAGATTATTTTGATGGGGGCTTTCTTAATTATGAATGCGGCAGATACGGTACTAATGACCACTGATGTGGCCGCTTTAAACGAAGCTGGCTTGGCAAAATATAACCTCGATCTTCAAGGAAGATTTTGGGTGTCTAATTTGCTTACGGGCATTTTGCCGTCAGACCTAGGAAGCCTTGCGATGATAGAAAGATCTGCTTGGTGGATTCACATTATAGGTATTTTGCTATTCCTTAACTACCTACCAAAATCAAAGCACTTTCACATTATCCTGGCTTTCCCAAATACTTGGTATTCCAACCTTAAAAACAAAGGAGAGTTTAGTAACCTAGAGGCGGTTACTAAGGAGGTGAAATTAATGATGGATCCCAATGCAGATCCTTTTGCAGCAGGCGATGCGCCAGCAGATGGAGCTGAACCAGAACTTCCAAGTTTTGGAGCTAAAGACGTTACCGATTTAAGCTGGAAAAGTTTAATGGATGCCTACACTTGCACCGAATGTGGTAGATGTACTTCAGTTTGTCCAGCAAACATTACTGGGAAAAAATTATCGCCAAGAAAGGTGATGATGGATACCCGAGATCGTGTTGAGGAACTAGGTAAGGCCATCGATAAAAATGGTAAAGACCACCACGACGGTAAGGCTTTATTAGGAGATTACATTAGTGACGAAGAACTATGGGCATGTACTACTTGTAATGCATGTACAGATGCTTGTCCTGTAAATATCGATCCGTTGAAAATTATTGTGGAGTTAAGAAGATCCTTGGTAATGGAGGCAAGTTCTATGCCATCGGAACTAACAGGTATGGTTAATAATATCCAGAATAATGCTGCTCCTTGGGCCTTTGGACAAGCCGATAGAGCAAACTGGATAAACGAATAATAGTTATGACCAAAGTTGCTGGAAACGAGTTAAGGGAAATTGAAGTTGATGGGAAGAAAATTAGCCCCGTTCTACCCGATGAGGTAAAAAATTATCTCGTGGATATAGACGGAACCATTTGCGACGATATTCCAAACGAGGAACCAGAGCGCATGGCAACTGCCGAATTGTATCCAGATGCTCTAGAAACTCTAAACCAATGGTACGATCAAGGGCATATCATTACTTTCTTCACATCCAGAACCGAAGAACATAGAGCGGTAACAGAGAAATGGTTAGCCGAAAATGGGTTTAAATACCACGGTCTTCTCATGGGAAAACCGAGAGGTGGAAATTATCATTGGATAGATAACCACATTGTGAGAGCGACGCGTTTTCACGGAAAATTCACCGATTTAGTTGTAAAGAAAAAAGAAATCCAAGTTTTTAAAAGATAATATTATGGACACTGCAGCACCAATTAAAGTGCCAACCATGGCCGAATGTATGGCGAACGGAACCACCCCAGAAGTTTTATTTTGGGTGGGTTGTGCCGGTAGTTTCGACGACAGGGCCAAAAAGATTAGCAAGGCGATTGTAAAGATTTTAAATAAAGCTGGTGTTTCATTTGCAGTGCTCGGTGCCGAGGAAGGTTGTACCGGAGATCCAGCAAAAAGAGCGGGAGATGAATTTACTTTCCAAATGATGGCTTTGCAGAATATTGAAATTCTGAATGCCTATAACATCAAAAAGATTATCACGGGCTGTCCCCATTGTTTTAATACCATTAAAAACGAGTATAAAGGATTAGGTGGTGATTACGAGGTGCTACATCATTCTCAATTTATCCAGCAGTTAATAGACGATGGAAGATTAAAAATAGAGGATGGAAAACCCTTTAAGGGACGAAGAATTACTTTCCATGACCCTTGTTATCTGGGAAGAGCCAATAACGTATTTGAAGCGCCAAGAGCTTTAATTGAAAAGCTAGACGCAGAGTTGGTTGAAATGAAAAGGTGTAAGGCAAAGGGCCTTTGTTGTGGCGCCGGAGGTGCTCAAATGTTTAAAGAAGCCGAGCCTGGAAATAAGGAGGTAAACATCGAGAGAACCGAGGATGCTATAGAAACAAAACCACAGTTTATCGCAACGGGTTGTCCTTTCTGCAACACCATGATGACCGATGGCGTTAAACATTTCGAGAAGGAGTCTGAAATTAAAGTTCTGGATATAGCGGAGCTTATTGCTCAGGCCGAAGATTTATAAACATGGAATTTTTACCGGGATTACCAGACCGTTCTAGGTTGTGGGTGTATTTAATTGATAAAAAGCTCGAGGGCGAAGACTTGGCTTTTGCCTCTAACCAATTGCTTGCGTTTATGCAAAATTGGAAAGCCCATGGAACCGATTTGGTTGCTGATTTTGATATAGTGGATGGGCAGCTGCTCATTATTGGAGTAGATGAAGAAAACCAAAATGCAACAGGGTGCTCAATTGATTCACAAGTACGTTTCGTTCAGGATCTTGGGGGTAAGTTGGATGTTAACTTCTTCGATAGGCAATTACTTGCGCTCTATCGCAACAATAAGTTTAAGGTAATTTCTTTCGATGCACTGAATAAGGGTTTGGAGAATGGAAAGTTTGCCCAAACTGATAAGGTTCTGGATCACCTCATTCAATCATTAGGTGACTTAAGAAAAACTGGAATTAAACCTTTGAGCGAATCCTGGCACCAGAATTTGGTTTCGGTTTAAAAAAGTAATGTATTCATATAGGAAGGGGAGGACTTATTGTTCTCCCTTTTTGTTTTCCTCGGTTTCCTCCTGTGCCTTCTCTTGCGGAATAATCAGTGGAATTTGTGGCGATACAATGGGGTCGTTAAATTTAATCACTCTGTTTCCTCGAGCCTTAACTACTTTTTTACTCTCGGGTCTAACTTCTCCATGCCAGGTAAAGTTTTTTAGTACCAGTTTTTCATCCAAAATTTTGGTTGGAGGATGCAGGGTAGATTTGGGACTGGTAATAAAGTTTATTTCGGTTATTTCGCTGTCTTGCATGCGAATATCCATATCCGAACAAATAGCTTGATTTACACCTGCTAAAATGTTTATGGCTTTACCTAAGGAATCTACCCCTTCTTCTAGAGCATGATAAATGGATTCCCCATTACCCCGAATTTCTACCTTATAGATGTCTCCATCTTTAAAAAAGGCCGTTAAATTCTTCCCTTTTATCTGATTAAAAATTTCTCCATCTACCTGCTCACCTATAAAAGCATTTTTGGGAATGAATAGACGATCTATTACTTCTTCTTTTACGAATAGGGAGATTTTGTCCCCGGTTATTTGGTTTTTATCCGACCATAAAATGGGGCTATCAATCATATCCAGACGCTGAAATCTTTCGTCGAATATAATAGTGTCACATTTCCCTTGTACATCGCTTTTGTGAAAGAGTACATTGTGAAAGGCAAATACCTGTTTATTGCTATCGTTAACCTGCTTGGTATAAACCGTATCGCTGGAAACTAAAAGTGTATCCTTCCCCATAAAATGATAGAGTAAGGGACGCGAGGGAATTATAGAAGAATCTCCCTCGTTATAGGAAAATGCCCTTTCTCCCGTAACCATAAAATTATTTATGGTATCGGTAATAACAATGTTGCCAAAAGCCTTTCCTAATCCTGTATTTCGGTCGTAATAAAGCGAGTCTCCCTCTAACTTTTGTTCTGGACTCGATATTATGGCTCTATTGTAAAAACTACTCTTATTGGTTTCGGTGTTGTACCATCCCGCATTGCAGTATATAGTATTACTGTCGGAGGTGATGGTGGTGGGACCGTAAAAGTAGCTCTGCTTAATCTCCGTAGAGTACTTCATGGTATCGGTTTCCATAACATACTCTGGGTTTTTTAGAACTACGTTCTTACGGAAAATTGCGATTTTATCCTCTGAGTAATATGTGGCTTGGGTACTGGATAATGTATCCGGACTTCCCTTGGAAAAAAGCCTTCCCCCGGTGTAATATGAGCCCTTATTTTGCTCTCTGTAAAAGTATAAATGCTTACACTCCAAATAGGTAGTGGGGTCTTCTAATTTAACATTACCGATTACCTCGGCAATTTTGGTTTCCCCACTATAATTTATCCTATTTCCAGTTAAGAAAAGGGTATCGGCTTGGTTAAGCCTTACATTAGAAAATGCCTTAATACTATTGGTTCGTTGGTAAAAGTAGGCCGAGTCACAGGTTAATATAACCTCGTTGTGCTTAAGCTTTACTTCCCCAATAAGCTTTTGGGCAGCGCTATCTTTTCCCTTTCCGTATTTAGCCTTTTTCGCATATATTATTTGGATGTACCTCTTGGTACTATCCAATGACGTACTGTCTACCTTTTGCCCAAAAATTTTCCCGAAACTCAGGCTAAGCAATAAGAGAAGTACGACATGGCGAAACATGACTACTAAACGCTTTGAAGAAGGTTTTCGCGTATAAGAGTTTGCTTTCTATTTGGACCTACCGATATGTACACAATTGGACACTCGATTTCTTTTTCCAAGTAAGAAATGTAGTCTTTAAGTTCTTGTGGAAGCGTATCGTAATTGTCGGCCTCTTCTAAAGATGTTTCCCACCCTTTAAAAGACTTATAAACCGGTTTAACCTTGTCCTCATTAATATCGTAGGGTAACAAGTCGGTTCTTCCTTCTTCTGTGTCGTATGCTACACAAACCTTAATTTCATCAAAGGTGTCCAGTACATCGGCTTTTGTCATGCAAAGCTGGGTAACCCCGTTTAACTGAATGGCATATTTAAGAGCTGGTAAATCCAACCATCCACATCTTCTAGGTCTTCCAGTAGTGGCGCCAAATTCGTGACCGTTTGCTCTTAATTTCTCCCCGGTTTCATCAAATAACTCAGTTGGAAACGGGCCTGAACCTACACGAGTACAGTACGCTTTAAAAATTCCGATAACTTCTCCGATTCTATTAGGAGCAACTCCTAAACCAGTACATGCACCGGCACAGGTAGTGTTAGAAGAGGTTACAAAAGGGTAGGTTCCAAAATCGATATCTAGCAAAGATCCTTGGGCTCCTTCGGCAAGTACTTTTTTATTTTCCTTAATAGCTTTGTTTACCTCGTGTACACTATCAATTGTTTTAACCTGCTTTAATACTTCTATAGCATCAAAGAAATCAGGTTCCAAAGAACTTAGGTCGTAATCGAAGTCGTAGAAACTTAAAATTCTCTTGTGCTTGTCAACCAGATTGTTGTACAACTCCTTAAAGTTGGCACTGAAAATATCTCCAACGCGCAAACCGTTTCTACCGGTTTTATCCATGTAGGTTGGTCCTATACCTTTAAGGGTGGAACCAATTTTAGTTTTACCCTTATCTGCTTCACTGGCTGCATCGAGCAAGCGGTGGGTAGGTAGAATTAGGTGCGCTTTTTTAGAAACAAGAAGTGTTTCAGAGCAATCTAGATCGAATTTTTTAAGATCGTTTAATTCTTTTCTAAAAATTACCGGATCTATAACCACACCATTTCCAATGATGTTTAACGCATTCGGGCGGAAAATTCCAGACGGAATGGTATGTAAAACGTGTTTTATGTTGTTGAATTCCAGGGTGTGACCAGCATTTGGACCACCTTGAAACCTTGCAATAATGTCGTATTTTGGGGTGAGAACGTCTACGATTTTACCCTTTCCTTCGTCTCCCCACTGAAGACCCAATAGTACATCTACCTTAGTCATAATCTTTCCAAATATTTTGGGCTTGGAACAAAGGTGCAAAAATAGCAAAAGCAATCGGTTCTGAGTGCTATTCTACCTCAATCCTTTCAATTGTACTTATACCCTTTAAACTTTTAAGCTCTTTTACCAGGTTATCGAGGTGGTCGGTATCGGTTACATACACAATGATTTTACCTTCAAAAATACCATCATGACTTTCAAATGAAATTGTTTTCATGTTGATATTCATTTGTTTAGAGATGGTTTGGGTAATGCTATGTACCAGACCAATATCATCAATACCCGTAAATCGAACCCCTGCTAAAAACTCCACAACGTTGTCAGAATTCCACTTAGCTTTTATAATTCTGTAGGCATAGTGGGCCATCAACTGAACGGCGTTGGGGCAGTTTTCACGGTGGATTTTAATACCATCGTTTATGGTAATAAAACCAAATACCTGATCACCGGGGATAGGGTTACAACACGGAGCCAGTTTATATTCAAATGCTCCAGATTGATCACCAATTAGTATAACCTGATCCTTATTTTTTGGGCTGGTTAATAAGGTAGGTGGCGTTTCTGATTTCTTTCTATTGCTTGGTGCTTTAGGAAGTTTTAGGTTCCCTTTAACTACTTCTAACTCTTTTATACGAGATAGATTGATTTTATCCTTTGCAATTTTGTAATAGAAATCTAAGCCGGTTTCTTGTTCATAGAAGTTTTGTAGGGTTTGAACGTTGTCGGAATTAAATTCAATTTTTAGATGATTAAGCTTACGCTGCAAACGCTCTTTTCCATCTTCGGCAATTCTCTTTTTCTCTTCCTTTAGCTCGTGTTTGATTTTTGATTTCGCTCGAGCAGTGCTTACATATTTAAGCCAATCTTCTTTCGGCTTTTGTTTGTCGGAAGTAATGATTTCTATTTGGTCACCACTTTTTAACCCGTAGCTAAGGGGAACCAGTTTGTGATTCACCTTTGCACCTATACAACGCGCTCCTATTTCGGAGTGAATTTCAAAAGCGAAATCCAGTGCAGTAGCTCCTTTTGGAAGTGTTTTAAGGTCGCCGTTAGGTGTGAATATGAAAATTTCATCGGCAAAAAGATTCATTTTAAACTCATCGATAAAATCGAGAGCTTCGTTACCGGGGTTTTCAATAAGGTCCCTAATTTTTGTAAGCCACAGGTCTAAATTACTTTCTCCCTTTGCCGTTTCCTTGTATTTCCAGTGCGCAGCGTAACCTTTTTCGGCAATTTCATCCATGCGCTCTGTTCTAATTTGCACCTCCACCCACTTACCAGTAGGAGACATTACCGTGGTGTGTAAAGATTCGTATCCATTTCCCTTGGGTGTTGAAATCCAGTCTCTTAAGCGGTCGGGGTTTGGTTGGTAAAAATCTGTAACAATGGAATAAGCTCTCCAGCAATCGGCCTTTTCCGCATTTGGGGCTGAATCTAAAATAATCCGAATGGCAAAGATGTCGTAGATCTCCTCAAAAGGAATATTCTTGTTCTTTATTTTATTGAAAATACTCGAGATGCTTTTGGTTCTACCCTTTATAGAATAGGGTACTCCAAGTTTATCCAACTCTCTTTTTATAGGCAGGGTAAAGCGATTAATAAATCTATTTCTAACCGCCTTAGTTTTTTCCAGCTTGGTGGTTATTTCATTATAGATTTCTGGTTCGGTGTATTTAAGTGCTAAATCCTCTAGTTCGCTTTTAATAGCGTAGAGTCCAAGTCTGTGGGCCAGAGGGGCATAGAGGTAAAGTGTTTCGTTTGCAATTTTTAGTTGCTTGTCTTTACGCATACTTTCTAGCGTACGCATGTTGTGCAAACGATCGGCAAGTTTTATGAGAATTACCCTAACATCATCAGATAGGGTAAGTAGCATTTTTCTAAAATTCTCCGCCTGTATGGATGAGGTTTGGTCGAAGACTCCACTGATTTTAGTAAGACCGTCGATTATTTGGCGGCATTTGGGGCCAAACCAGTTTTCAATATCATCTAGGGTAATTTCGGTGTCTTCAACCGTGTCATGCAGCAGAGCACATATAATACCTGTAGTGCCCAAACCAATTTCTTCTGCCGTAATTCGAGCAACAGCAATGGGGTGATAAATGTATGGTTCCCCCGATTTTCTACGCATGTCTTTATGCGCATCAAGGGCAATGTCAAAGGCTCGTCTAATTTCCCGAGTATCCTCTTTTGATCTCACCCTTTTACAGGCTCTTAATAGGCCTCTGTACGCATTTTTTATCTCTGTCCGCTCCTGTTCTAGCTGTAGCTCAGTCATACTTACCTCGTCTGAAATGTTTTCGAAAATACTTATACCAATTTACCATTCTCCAATAGCTGAGCAATGGCATATTTATCGCTTTCTAAAGAAAGCTGCTTTTCGCATTGATTTATATCCTCCCAAAAGATTTCTTCCAAATCTTCGGAGGGATTAGAATTTGGTTTCTCGTCTAACTTACATAAGTAGTATGATAAAACGATTTGGGTGTTGGGAAGGAACTTGCTTTTTAAAAAGTTTGGGGTAACATAAAAGGGGTGTGGTTCGGGATTAATTGTGATATCCAACTCCTCCTTTATTTCTCTTATTATGCATTCCCTGGGGCCTTCAAGAGGTTCCATACCACCTCCGGGTAATTTTATGATTTCCATTCCCGCTATCCATTCTTTGCAAAGCAAAACTTTGTTTTGAAACAGAATTACCCCGTACGATCTTAGACTTAAATTCATAAAATCAAAAAACCGCCCTGGAATTTCCTAGGGCGGTTTCAATTTAAATTATTTCAACTTAGTCTGCAGGAAGTAATTTACTTCTTACCTCACCGAAACCTATTTTAACACCGTCTTTTTCGGCAAACCCTTTCATGGTTACCGTATCGTTGTCTTGAATGAATTTACGCTCGCTACCATCATCTAACTTAATAGGTTGGGTCCCTCTCCAAGACAATTCTAACATAGAACCATAAGAGCTTTTGTCTGGACCAGAAATAGTTCCAGAAGCCATCATATCCCCACATCTAATATTACAACCATTTACAGTGTGGTGAGCGAGTTGCTGCGCCATGTTCCAATACATGTACTTATAGTTAGAGCTACATACTTTATTGTCATTACCACCATCGGGTTGGATATACACTTCTAGATTAATATCGTAGTGGTGATTTCCTTTGTACTCTAAGTAAGGAAGAACCTGTGGATCTTGCTTTGGTCCCGGTATTTTAAATGGCTCTAGTGCATCTAAAGTAACAATCCAAGGGCTTATAGACGACGCGAAGTTTTTAGCAAGGAATGGTCCCAATGGAACGTATTCCCACTTTTGAATATCACGTGCCGACCAATCGTTAAACAACACCATTCCAAAAATAAAGTCCTCGGCTTCGTCTGTAGAAATTGTGCTACCCAGTGGTTTGCCATCGAAGGTTACGAATGCCATTTCCAGCTCAAAATCTAAGAGACGAGATGGTCCAAAAACTGGTGGTTCATCCTCGTTAGGTTTAGTTTGCCCTTTCGGTCTTTTAACTGGTGTACCCGAAACAACAATAGAGCTCGATCTTCCGTGGTATCCAACCGGAATGTGCAACCAGTTTGGAAGTAAAGCGTTATTAGGGTCTCTAAACATCGTACCCACGTTGGTAGCGTGGTCGCGCGATGAATAAAAATCTGTATAATCGCCAACCTCTACAGGCATGAGCATTTCCACATCCTTCTGATCGAAAAATACCTGGTTAATGTGAATTTCTTGAGATTGAAGCTCGTCGTTACTTACTTCCAGTAAATCGGAGATGTGATTTCTAAGCTCTCTTACTGCGGTCTTACCATAGCTCATTAGGTTATTTAGAGAAGGCGCTAAATATGCATCCAACTCAAAAGGTTGATTTTTTAAGTAACCTAAAATTGCAAGAGAATATAAATCGAGGATTTTATCCCCAATAGCAACACCAACTCTCGGCTCGAAAAAATTGGTTTTAAATACACCAAAGGGTAGATTTTGAATTGGAAAATCAGAGTTTTCTGGAATTTCCACCCAAGATTTTCTTTTCGGGTCGTTTGCTCTAATCATAATGTAATCTTCTATTTAAAAAGAGGGAAAGAACTCATTAGTTCATTTACCTCAGTTCTTATTTTATTTAGCTCGTTGTTATCGTCTTTTGCTAAGATAGCTCCATCAATCCAGTTGGCTATTTGGTCCATGTGGTTTTCTGTTAAACCACGAGTGGTTACAGCGGCGGTGCCCAGCCTTAATCCAGACGTTACAAATGGAGATTGCGTATCAAATGGTACCATGTTTTTGTTTACCGTAATGTCCACCTCTCCTAAAACGGCTTCAGCTTCTTTACCCGTTACATTTTTATTTCTAAGGTCGATAAGCATTAAATGGTTGTCTGTTCCCTTGGAAATAATCTCGTAACCTTTTGCAACCATCGCTTTAGCTAAAGCTTGGGCATTGGAAATAACCTGTTGGGTATACGCTTTATATTCAGGTTGTAATGCCTCTCCAAAAGCCACTGCTTTCGCTGCAATTACGTGCTCTAATGGCCCGCCTTGCGTTCCTGGAAAAACCGCCGAGTCTAGCAATGCAGACATTTTCTTGATGGTTCCTTTTGGGGTGGTTAATCCAAATGGGTTATCGAAGTTTTTTCCCATCATAATAATTCCACCTCTTGGTCCTCTTAAGGTTTTATGGGTGGTACTGGTTATGATGTGGCAATATTCTAGTGGATCGTTGAGGTGTTTGTTGGCAATTAATCCAGCTGGATGCGAAATATCTGCCAATAAAATTGCCCCAATTTCATCTGCAGTTTCTCTTAACGTTTTGTAATCCCAGTCTCTTGAATAAGCGCTAGCTCCACAAATAATCATTTTGGGTTTTACCTTTCTGGCAGTATCAACGATTTTATTAAAATCGATAAGTCCAGATTCCTTTTCTACCCCGTAAAAATGAGGCTTGTATAGTTTTCCACTAAAGTTAACGGTAGATCCATGGGTAAGATGACCACCGTGGGAAAGGTCAAAACCAAGAATGTTATCTCCGGGATTTAAACAAGCAAGCATAACAGCTGCATTGGCTTGTGCTCCAGAGTGCGGCTGAACATTCGCCCAAGTAGCTCCAAAAAGTTCCTTTAAACGATCTATGGCCAGGTTTTCTACCTCGTCTACAACTTCACATCCTCCATAATATCTTTTGGCGGGAAGTCCTTCGGCATATTTATTGGTAAGTACAGATCCCATGGCATCCATTACCTGTTGGGAAACGAAGTTTTCAGAGGCGATTAATTCCACCCCTTTTAGTTGACGTTCTTTCTCCTTTGCAATTAGAGAAAAGATGGTGCTATCTGCTTGCATATTTTCAAATAATGCCCCGAATTTACGGCTTGTTCCGTATTCGCCAATAAATTCTGTGGATTTTGATTTAAGGTTTATAAAATGACTCAACGTCAATCGTACAACGGCTGCTTATTCTTTTGGTTTTTGTGCCCTTAGCATTTCTCTTTTTCCTGGTGGCCCGGGAAGTCTTTCTACTTTCCAGCCTGCAGCCTCTAACCCTCTTCTTATTACTCCTTTGGCTGCGTAGGTAACAAGGTTGGCCCCCGGTTTTGCTAGGTTGAATGTTTTGGCATACAATTTTTCTTGCCACATTTCCTCTTGGGCTCTAAATCCAAAAGCATCGTAATAAATGAGGTTGAATTGTTGGGGAGTCTCGTATTTAAAGAAGTCTACTTCTAACTTAGAAATTGCGAAATGCTCAGTTATTTCAACCGATTGGTCCCAGGCTGCGTTCATCATTTTTAGATAGATCGCTTTGTGCTGGTGGATGAATTCATCCTTTTCTGAGAGCTCCTGAATCAATGGTGTTGGAACGGGGTACAGTTCTAAACCGGTGTAGTTTATGTAACAAGAAGTTTGGTTGTTTAACAGACTAAGGAGAGCATTGTACCCCGTTCCATAGCCAATTTCTAAAATGTTTAGCTCACTTGGTTTTGCCTCCAATTTGTGCTTTAATCCCGAATGAATAAAAACATGCTCGCTTTCTTGTCGAGCTCCATGAAAGGAATGGTAGTGCTCGTCTATATCGGGTCGGTACAAGGTGTATGACCCATCGGCGGTTTTTTTTAATATCATTTTCGGCTAATTAGCCAATTAGCCAATAAGCTAATTAGCTTTGAATTCATTGTATTTTTTAGAAAGGTACCTCAACACTTCTTTCATCGCCTCGCTGGCTTTTTCAGTTTCTTGACTGATGTCTTTCCCCTGGAGTCTGAGTACCAAAATTCCATACATGGCATTAAGGCAGGCTTCGGTAAATAATAGGTTTTTTCTGCTGGCTTTTTTGCTTACAAATTCACCAACAGTCTCATTAGCACGCGCAACAATTTCAAGGTAATTAGCATCCTGCACTTCCTCTGAAAGTATTTTGTGCATACCCTCTAATTCCGACATTAAAACCAATGTTCTTCTTAAATGTCCGGTTTGCTCAATACCTTCTTGTTTCATTTCCTCAATTAAAACTTGATACATGTTCATATCGCGTCTTAACTGTGGATTCTCATTTACATCTTCATCCTCTTTAAAAAGATGCTTTTTAACCATGGCGAAATCCAGAGATAAGGCTCTCAGTAAATCCTCGGTTTGCCACAGGAATAATATGTGTTCAGCTAAATTGCTCTGAATTGAAGATTTTAAACTCATGCTTTTACTCCTCTGATTTCTCGGCGTTTAACACTTCAAGAACTTCGTCGGTTATATTGCGGTCTGGGTTTATGTATAAAACCTGCCCACCTTGTGTATAGCTATAAATGGTTTGGTAACCGTGTTCCGCAGCTTTATCTTTTAAAACATCCTCAACGCGTTTGTATAACTCCATTTGCATTTTAATACGCTCTTGGTCCAGCTCTTGAGCCAATTGCATACGCAGTTGGTTAATTTCCATTTCCATGGATTGAACTTCTGCTTGAGCCGCCTCAAGTTCGGCCCTAGTCATTATGTCTGCCTTACTCTGTAACTGTGCAAATCGGGTTTCTAACTTCTTAACTTTTATGTTCAGTTTCTCGGTTAGTTTCTGCTCCTTTTCAGCCAATTCTTTTGCTCTTTCGGCAATAAACTTGTAGTTGGCAGAAAGCGAATCGGAGTGGATGTAAGCGAAATTAAAGCCTTCGCCCTGTTGGCTTACGGGCTTTGCTTTTTTCTCCTTTTCACCAAAAACACCTACGCGATCTAATACGAGTAAACTTATGAGTACAAAGGAAATGATGTGCAGGGCACTGTTAACTTTTGGGTTCATTAATCCAGGTATTTATTTTTTTGTTTTTCCGTAACGGTATTGGTATTCGTAGGCGTAACCGTAGTTATATCCGTAATTGTATCCGTACTTGTACGCGTATTTTCCGTACAATGCCATTAACATAGGCGTTCTAATGGCGTTAAACACAATACCAGTATGTCCAGAGCCTACTTCCTCTACAAGGTCTTCCACCAATCCTAGGTTTCTTCGGGTAGCGTGCTTCCCGTTCATTACAACCATATTAATGTCAGCAATTTTCATTAACACCTTGGCATCGGTTACGGGTGCTACAGGTGGAGTATCCAAAATAACCACATCGTACAAGCCCTTCAGTTTTTCAATAAGGGCAATTGTTTCTTCCCTAATTACCAATTCCGAAGGGTTAGGTGGAAGCGGTCCAGACGTTAGAATGTGGAGGTTTTCGTTTATCTCTTGATATGATTCCTCATAGGACGAGTGTCCCGTTAAAACCATAGATAGTCCAGCGATATTTTTATCCAGCCCAAACTGCTTGTGTAAGTTCGGTTTGTGCAAATCGAAATCGACAATAACCACCCTTTTACCTGATAAACTGTGAAGATTTCCCAGCGAAGAGGATACGAAAGTTTTACCCTCAGAGGGGTACATGGAAGTAACTAGTAGCAGTTTTTGATCTCGATTACTAGAACTGGCCATAAACTGAATTCCGGTACGCAATTTCCTTAAGGCAAAAGCTTGATCGCTATTTAAGTATTCTGGGTCATTAAAATCCTTCATTTCAGTGAACTTAGGAATCCCCACAATAACATTCTTGTTAGTATTGTCTTTTAACTCTTGCACAGATTCTATTCTATCCAAGAAGAAAAAGCGAATGGCGCCGATGGCAATTACTATCCCCAGTCCAATCAGGAAGTTGTCCTGAATCATCTTTTTCCTATTCGGGCCTATAATTCCGTATGATCTTGCACTATCTAAAATCTCAAATTCTGGAGAAATGCTCGCCCCTTCAATGATTTTTGTGGCTCTTTGCTCGAGCAGGTAATTATAGAGTTTCTCGTTAACCGCAATTCTACGTTCAATATTTAAGATTTCTCGCTGGCTTTGAGGAAGTGCTTTAAGGTTGCCCTCATAGCGACGAATCATTCGCTGAATTTGGTTACGACTTTCTTTGAGTGCTTTCTCAGATTTGTTGATATATTCCAGTAATTCAGCTCTAATTTTCTGGAAAATCTGCTCGTTTTGCTTAACACGTGGATTCTCGGTTGTTGCACTAAGTAAATCGGTTTCACGTTGCTGGATTACCTCGTACAATTGAGATAATTTCTCCTGCAAGAATGCGTCTTGTTCTGGAATGTACACCGATGGAGGCATGAAGTTCTTTTCCGAAGCTTCGTCTAGGTAGTTTTTAAGCTGTTTCAGCTTATTTAATTCCATATCCAAGCGAAGAACCTCATCCTGGTATTCCACCAGTTTTTCGTTGTACCTGGATTGCTCGGCTGAAAGATTGATAATAGAATTACTATTCTTAACCCCCTCTACCTCGTATTCCGATTGGTTAATGGATTCGGTTACCGAGGCAATTTGACTTTCTATAAACTCCAGGCTTCGCTTGTTTTCCTCTCTTTTTTGACGTGTAGTAAACTTAGCGTAAACAACGGCTAGGGTATCTAGGAAATCAACTGCTCTATCCACGCTTTGGTCGCTAATGGATGGAGTGATGATGGTGGTTTTATTATCGATATCCACCTGAAGTTTTGAGCGAAACTGGTTGATTAAACGCTCTCTGGAGTTAATAACCACTTCGTATTTACTCGGCCAATTTTTAAACTCAGAAATAGATCGAGATCCATACGGTGTTATGCTAAAAATAAAGCGTTTAGATTGAATGTATTCATTGTAGGGAAATTGTTCAATAACTTCTTCTCTATCCCAGGTGTAAGAAATGTTTATGTTTTGTTCCCCAAATTCAATACCAATAGGTCTACCCACCATTTCAGGGAATATACTATCCACCTCAATTTTAAATGCCCGAGCATCTGGATACTGTATGGTTTTCCTAATCCTACCCACCAAATAATAGGTAACCTGAAAATCCAATCTGTCGATAACATCCCCGATTAAATCGTGAGACTTAAGAATTCTTTTTTGGTTTTCGCCATCGGTAAACCCCCTGTACATGGCGTACGGGTTTCCACCGTATTTACCTCCCAACATGTCGCTTTGGTCGCCTTTATATAAAAATTGCGATTGCGCCTTGTAAACATTGGGTATTCTATAAGCCTTATAGAATCCAAAAAAGGCCCCAGCTGCTGGGATAAGTAATAGGAATAATAAATTCTTTCTGAGCAGCTTTAAAACTAATCGTTGCTGCTGTGGTGGAATAATTTGGTACTTCACAAGGGGTTGTGTTTGCACGCGAAAATAAACAAATAGTTGGCTTGGTGGTTTTCTATTGCGCTAGCTACAAACGAGGCCTCTTTTCATTTAGTATATCCACCGTGAAAAACAAAAGTTCCCCATCAGAAAAACAACTGTTTTCCATTAGTTTTCCCTCATTTTCAAATAGTTAAAAACCCATTATTCGATTAATTTTGTCGCTTTATCGAGTATCTTTACCAGTAGTAGAAAAAATCAATGCAGTTTTGTCCTGTTTAATTTTGAATACATGAGAATAGTTCAACTTCTTGTTTTACTCCCCTTATTTTTTGTAATTCCCTCACAACTCGCTGCCAAAACTATACAGGCAAATGCAAGCGGTAACTGGAATGATGGATCAACTTGGAAAGGTGGAAAAGTTCCCACCAGTTCTGACGATGTAGAAATCAATGGATTTCAAGTAACCCTTAATGGTAACTACACCATCAAATCACTAAGCATAGACGATGATAACGTCCTAAATCCTTCAAGCCTCACCATAGCTTTTGGAAGCAGTATTACTTGTACCGGCTTGGTAGAGTTAAAAACCGATGAGGGAGCAGGTTCTTCCGGGACGGTCCTAAATGTATTTGGGACTTTAAATGCCAATGGAGGAATTAGTATAAACAACCAAAGTTCTCAAGTAGTTGGATTGATATTAGGATCTACCAATACTATCAATATTGGATCTAACAATTTCGGTGGAACTATAAACACTACCTCGTTTTCAGCTATAAACGTTAATACCCTTTTAGGAAATCCTGCAGACGTTAACATTGTCAACTTAAGAAATGGAGTCCTTGCCATTAACGGGGAATTTTCTCTTGGTGATGCAAGTGCACCACTTAATGCATTCTATAACAAACTTTACCTAGACGATTCTGGAATTTATGCTGGTTTACAAAAGCAAATTAGATATGCTGGTCAGAATGGTTTGGGGATTAGTCAGGGTGCGATTTCTGGTATAAGCGTTACGGAAAACTCTAACTATCAGTTTGTGTACACAGGAGATTTAGAGCAAGATTTTCTTGTAGACAATGTTTTATATACCCACGTAATTGTAGATAAAACAGGTGGTACACTAAATATTGAAAATAACCTGCCAAGTGCTAGTTTTTTAAACAGTATCACAGTGAAAGGTGGATCGTCGGTTACTTTTTATAAGTCTGATGCAAATTTTGATGCACTTGAAGAAGCTAACAGTTTTATTGTTGAGGCAAATGGTAGAATAATCATTACCGGCGAAGCTTTTGCTACCGCTTTACCCAGTAAGTCTGTATGTAATTTTGATCAGCAAGCAATTGTTGAGTACTCGGTTCCAAGCGCCGAAGCATCTGGAGAAATTTTTAAGGAAAGTTTCGATTACCCTCAGGTTGAATTAACTGGAATGGGAACCAAATTGTATTCAGCATCATCGCAAAATGTAAATGGAGCCGGAACAACGGTGAGAAATATTTCATTGATTGAAGGTACATGGAGCATTGCAGGTGGGAAATCACTAAAGCTTATTGATGAAGTTGGTAGTGGTGGAATTTCACTGGAGGCATCAACAACCCTCGACTTACTTGGAGATTTTCAAGATATACAAGCGCATTGGAATATTGATAGAGAGAACACTTTCAGATATGCAGGGGTAAGTCCTCAGGTGGTTTACGATCTTTATGATGAAAATGGAGATAAAATGCCGTACGGAATATTGGCTTTTGTTTCTCCGGGAGAGTCCGTAGTTCGTGTGGTAGAACCAAACAAAAATATCTGGATTGCAAATGAATTGCGTCTGGGTGATTTAACCACAACCCAGTTAGAGGATAATGCCCTTATTACTTTAAAGTCTGATATTAACTTCACGGCATTTGTAGCGCCGGTTGCTCCCACAGCAGAGATTATTTACGGGTCTAATGCTGCTTTCGAAGTAGAAAAATATCTTCCATTGCCATATGTTGCGTATAGAGATGTTTCTTCTCCAATTAAAAACACCAAATTGTCAAGTTGGCAAAATGCTGGTATACGACTAGTAGGATTTCCTGGTAGTGTTAACCCAAATGCAGTTAGGGTAAGTGCTACAAGATACGATGAAACGGTTCAGGGAAATTTAAATATTGGATTTTATAATGCGACGGATATTTCCAACCCAATTTTTGAGTTTGGCGCGGGGAATGTTATCGAGAAATCGGTTTTTAGAGTGTTGGATGGGAATAATGCCAATCTAGATTACTTTGTAACCCTTAAAGATAGGGGTGAGTTAAGAACGGGTGAACAAAATTTTAAAATTACCTATTCCATAACAGAAGGGGAGCAAACTCAATTTAAAAAGGCCAATGATGGCTGGAATCAATTGGGGAACCCCTATGCAGCGCCGTTAGATTGGGATTTGGTGGTAAATGACCCTGAAAATATAAGTTGGGTGCAAAGTAATGTTTTGGATCCCACTGTATATATTATAGCTCAGGTGGATAGATTTCAAAACGATCCAAATAACCCCGGTTATTATGGTTTTTACAATTCAGCTACCGGATTCAGCATTGTTCATGATGATATCATTCCATCTTACCAAGGTTTTTGGGTGAAAACTTACGAAAACAACAAGCAAAATGTGGAATTTACGCTAAAGGTTAAGGAGGAGCATAAAGCCACGCTACAGAATAGTAGATATTACAAATCCAACAAGAATAACCTGAGGGCGAAAAACGCAATTAATCCCGATGAGGATGCGGTGGCAATGACCATCATGCAAGAGGGTAAAGGAAGAGAAAAGGTTTGGTTCCACTACTGGCCTGGAGCAAAAGTTGGAGCAGATACCTTGTATGATGTTTCTAAGTTTGGACAGCCTTCGCCAAATGCTGTGGCTATAGATTTTGTGGAAAATGGTGACCCCATGAATGTATGGGTAAATGCCTTGCCCGAAAAGGCCTCGCGTTACGAAATGCCTATCTACGTGCAAGCACCAAGACCTGGGAATTACGCAGTTAGTTTTAGTAATCTACACGTTTTCACAGACAGATTCCCCTGTGCATATTTATTGGATGTGGTAACAGGTAAAACAATGGATTTAGCGGTGGATACACTATATGAGTTTACCGTAACTGATAGCTATGTTGGAAATAGATTTTTAATGTATTTCAATCAGAATATCGCATCAAAAATCTCTAAAGAAAATGCCGCGTGTTTTGCCGAAAAAGGGAAAATGATTTTTGATCTATCGGATATAGACGGCGAAATCGATTACAGTGTAAATAATGTACAGACTGGTCAGTTTATCGATCAAATTAAAGGGCAAAATCTTGGGGTTGTAACACGTGAATATCCTGCTGGGCAGTATCTAGTGAGAAATAATAAAGGGCTATTAACTTGTTACAGTAACACCCTAAGAATAGATATCAACCAACCCCTTCAAGTATCTGCCGATTTTACGGCAGATAATTTTAATGTGGAAGTGGGAAGTCCAGTTTCATTTACAAACCAAAGTAGTAATGGCCTTACCTATGTTTGGAATTTTGATGATGGACAAATTAGTACCGAGAAGAACCCGGTACATATATTCGAAACCCCGGGTACTTTCTTGGTTTCACTGTTAACGAGGGGAAATAATCCAGAATGTGCTGATGAGGTGAGTAAAGAAGTTACGGTTGCTTTTACCACAGGTATAGCTGAGTTTAATAATACCAAATTGAGTTTTAGTTCTACCAATGGGCTGCTTCAAGTGAATGGGTTTCAAGATATGGGCCCTTGTGCCATAACCATATACAATTTAACTGGGCAGCAGTTGTATAGAGATGATAATTATACTGGAAAGTCTATTCAGTTGAATAAAAATCAGGTGATCATTGTCAAAGTGCAAAGCGATAAAGGGCTTTGGACCTATAAATTAGCTTTGTAGTTAAGGTGTAGTTCCCACCAAAGGAAACCTCCCGTTTTGCGGGAGGTTTTTTTGTTTTAATACCATGGTAAATAGGGTTGTAAGAGCTTGTTGCTTAGTTGGTTAATGTGTTTTCTAGCCTTTCCCTCCTCCTTTAAACCGGGAGGTCTAACTAATTTTATCGAATTAGGAGCCTATATAACCAATTCATCCGATAAGCAATTCTGGCAGTCGAAAATATAGGGTTAACCGTGGGATTGATGGTTATTTTTAGTGTAAAGACCACAGCTCATGAAGTTTTTTCTGTCACTACTATCACTTCTTACAGCCAACCTTCTCTTTGCTGGAATTATTACCTCAAGTACCAACGGAAACTGGAGTAGTACCAGTTCCTGGGTTGGAGGTGTTGTCCCGGGAGTAAACGATACGGTTACCATAGAGAGTGGTCACAGTATTACTTTGGACGGCAGCTATACAATAGCTCGATTGGTACTTAACAATATGGCCGATATTGCGAGTGCTACCGATGCTGAACTGAATATTTCTTCGGGAAATACGCTCACAGTCACTGGAAATGTTACACTCAATACCACAATAAGTGGTGCGAGTACTGGGTCCACTTCTATAAATATAGAAGGAACGTTGTCGGTAGGAGGTAATTTAACTTTAAGTTCAACGCTTTTAACCATAGCGGGTACTAATGCGGTAACCATTGGTTCTGGAACTAATGCTGGAACAATGAATGTAACGGGGGATATTTCCCTGTCCAATGCGTTGCTAAGTGCATTGGGTGTATCCAACCAAATTACCCTTGGAAATGGTACCATGGATGTTGATGGTTCTATTTCTATGAGTGCAGGTGCGATAAGTTTGAGTACCACAAATTTTATTGAATCGAACGACGATGGATCATTCGATTCTAAATCCAAAACTTTTAAGTACGGTGGAAACAGTATAGATTGTAATGATGAAGGAAGCATAACGGTGGTAGATGCAAATAGCAATACCTCTTACGAGTTTTGGTGGGATGGAACCTCGGCGCAAACCATAGAAACGGATAACATTACTTACAATCATCTGTATGTAAAAAATACCTCTGCAGATGTGGATATTGAGACTTCGCTGACCAACACCATTGTGGAAGGAAAACTATACATAGACAATGGCGCAAAGCTGCATTTGGATGCGGCGGGTAAAAATTTAGATGCCCTTTCGGGTTCTTCCGATAAAATCAATATTCTTTCCGGAGGCACCCTAAAACTGTCTCCAAGTGCCTATGCCGATGGAGTTCCACCTAATGGTGTATTAACTTCTAATGCCGCAGGATACATAGAATTTTATCATCCAACGCAAGGCCTATCAGAAGATATCATTCAAGAAGCGGTGGATTATCCGATTGTTAAGTTATCAGGACCTGGAACCAAAAGCCTAGGTTCCTCTAGCTTAGATATTGATGATACATCTCCAAGAGTAGGTAGGATTTGGCTGGCTGAAGGTGTGTTCAGCGTAGATTCCGGTAAGGAGATTAGTCTCAATAGTTCCTATGGAACCAAAGTAATACAGTTAGATTCCGCTACCACCATGCGGATAGACGGAAACTTTACTACCCTTGATACTTATTGGAGTGTGGATAGAGATAATACCGTAAACTATTACGGAAATGCAACCCAAACCTTGTATGAGTTAACCTCAGACGGTAGCACCTGGGAGCCCTATGGAATTTTAAAGCTCGAAAGAACTTCTGGTTCATCAATAAACAGAGATTTACCCGCTTCCGATACCATTCATGTTGCAAACAGACTAGAAATAGGTACTGAGATAGAGTTGGTGCTCAATCAAAGTAGCTATGTTAAAATGCTTTCTAATGTAACTTTCACGGCATATATCGATGAGATTGCTTCTACGGGTGCGATAACCTATAGCGGTAGTCCCCGTGGACGATTCGGAATACAAAAATATTTGCCTTTGCCTTATGTCGCATACAGAGATTTAAGTTCTCCTATCCAAGGTACTACACTAGCGTCATGGAAAAATAAAGGCTTAAATATGTATGGTTTCTCGGGGTCAAATGTCCCGGGGGCCGTAAGAAACTCGGTGCATCATTATGATGAAACTGTTTTAGATGAGTTAAATGTTGGTTTTACGGATGCTACGAGCATAAATGATGCAGTAGCGTCATTCGATGGAAGTGAATTTGATAGGTCAGTTTGGAGAGTACTTTACGGTAATAATTCAGATACCACCTTCGCTATTACCCTAGAGGATACGGGGAGAATTTACACTGGGGATCAAACATTTAAATTGAAATTCAACTATTCTAACTACGATGCCAATAGTAGAACAGATCACGATGGATGGAACCACGTTGGGAACCCTTATGCAGCACCTATAAACTGGAACGATATATACAACGATGCTGCCAATGCCACCCTAAAAACCAATGGGTACATTACCAGCACTGCCTACATTCTTGGTCAGGTAGATAGATATTGGCAAGATCCAGGTAGTCCGGGTTATTATGGTTTTTATAATGCAGCAACTGAGACCAGTTACATTCATGATAGCATTATCCCTGCATACCAGGGCTTTTGGGTAAAGGCTTACCACTCTTCTAGCAGTAGCGAAACCTACACCCTAACGATCAAGGAGTCGCATAAATATCGTCAAGATAGTTCTGCGTACTACAAATCTTCAAATAGGAAAAAAGCGAGAGATATTAGCGAAGTGGGTCTAAAAGTGAGATTGGAATCTGGGAATAGGAAAGATTTCTTATGGTTAATGGATTTTCCAAAGGCCAAACCCGAGAAGGATATCAATTTCGATGTGCCTCGTTTTGGAGCGATTGGCTCCAGAAGCTTTGCGGTTGATGTATTAGAAGATACAACTTGGTTAAACCTTTGGGTAAATGCATTGGATATTAATACAACGGAGGAAATTGAGATGCCTCTTGGGATTAAAAGTAATAGTGCGGGGGAGCATCATTTAACTTTTGAAAACATGGCTGCTCTAACCAAAAACCATTGCCTAACCTTAAAAAGAAAAAGTACGGGCGAAGTGTTTTTTATAAGCGAAGGTAAACGCATTCCAGTGGATTTGACCGATGGAATTTCAACCGACTATGTATTAGTTTTTGGAGGAGATTACGCTACTGAATTTGAGGTGAAAGATCCAGTCTGTGCAGGTGATCAAGGATTGGTTTCCATCAACACCAACGAAATGTTCTACTCTTCTAACTGGCAATTAAGTAAGGCAGGAATGGTGATGGATAAATTTGCCGTATTGCAAGATGAGGTGAATCTACAATTGACTGCAGGCAACTATAAACTGACCAATTTAAGTGGGAATTTAGCTTGTGGTATTAAATCGCTGGACTTTGAGGTGGTTGATGGGGCAGAAGTGGATGCTCGTTTTTTCTGGAATGCTGGAGATACAGTAGCCCAAGGGCAGGTAATTACGTTGGCACCGAGAGATAGAGGGAATGAGTATTATATATGGAAAGTAGATGGGAAAACATCTTTTGTAAAAGATCTATTAGTGAGTTTCGAAAATACAGGAGCTAAACCACTGCAATTGGAGACCAATAGGGAGAACTGTGTAAAAACCGAGCGAGATACCATTTACGTAGTTAAGAGCACCACATCATTATCGGACCATGCTAATTTACAAGGCTTGGAGATAAAGAATGGTAAAATACAGCTGTTGGATATGGCGAAGCAAGTTCAAATTTTTACATTTGAGGGCAAATTAATTGAAACCTTACCCCATACCTCAGCCATAAACCTAATACAAGGACCCCACATTTATTGTATTGATGAAAAATGCCTTAAGATTATGTTTACTCCTAATAACCCTTAGTGTTGGAGTGCCAATTTTTGCTCAACCTGTTGCTGCCTGTGGAGTGTGTGGTTCTTCATGTTATTGTTGTACTTCGGACTGTTCATCTTGTACCATAACCAACGCTCCCGCTAATTGTAGTGCTGAAGAATATGCATTTTGTGCATCAGATCCATCTGACGCTCAGACCCAATGCTATTCATTTATACCCGTTGGTAACGTATTGTTGTATGTTTTTATGTCTTTAATTGGTATGTTCATGTTTATAACCAAAATAAGGTTTGTTGAGGGTAACTAAGTTTATTTTCTCGCTGATTTTGTTTTTTATCGGCTACCAAACTCTCATGTATCTATCAGGAAACGAGATACATATCTTTTTTAGAGAGCTTGTTGCCGAACAAAGTGTAGGCTTGCTTAAATTTTTAGGATTTGATGCCCTGTTAGGTTGTGTGGGGGGCGTTACAAGCGGAATAAATTTGGGTCGTTCCGGTATTTTAGTTGTTGCTGAAGGTTGCGATGGTGTAGATCTATTGGCGCTCTTTGCTGCTTTTGCCATAGCTTTTCCGGGACCCTGGAAACACAAATTCTGGTATGTGCCTCTCGGCTTATTGCTAGTGCACGCGTTTAATATTCTCCGAGTAGCCGCGTTAACCATTCTTGCCGATTACAACATAGAGGTCATGAAATGGAACCACAAATACACCTTCATTATTTTGGTTTACAGTTTTGTTTTTGTTCTTTGGTTCTATTGGATTAAAAAATTCGCTGTACCCCATGCCAAACGGAAGATGGCTTAACGTAACCCTCTGTATTCTACTTTTCATAGTTTTTGGCTACCTCAGGCATATTCTTATTCTCCATGCCAATGTGGTGTTGGGTCAATCAACTTTCGAATTCCCACGGGAGCGCATCACAGGAGTAATTCAGGTTTTCCAAGCAGCTGGGGACAGTCTAATCTACATCGAAAAGGGCTTTCAAATCTTTTTTCTCCTTATTTCAGCTTTTATTTCATGGGTGTTGCTCGATGCCCTCAAAATTGGAGTCAACAAACAAAAAACTTTTCTAATCATCTTTTTTGCTCTTGCGTTAACCTGTGCCGTTCTATCCCTAGTGTTAAACCATTTAAATTTATCTCAATACGCCGGTCTTCTATCCACTTTCTTTGTAAAGTTCCAGGGCCCATTGCCGGTAATTGTTTTTTATCTATTGCATAGAGGGGCTGTAGTATAATTTGCTTAAAAAAGTGCCTTACTAATGTTTAGTACGGTTCTGGTAGAACCGCTGCCGCGTCGCAGCAATAAGAACCAATGCGTACTTTTTGCCACAGCTCATTAATTTTCAACAAGTCTTAATTCAAGATAGTAAGTGGTTTTTTAGACTTGCCATGAGGCGTGAACAGTACAATACAAAGAAATTGCGTTCCTGCTCAATTGGGTTTAACGGCTGCGTTTAGATCAAGGTTCCCTTCCTTTGCTGGATTATGCCGATAAACATTATAATAACTTTTAAAACTGCTTACTCGGTCTTTCCATGAATTATATACAACGAGACGGTTGCAAAAAACGGGATGCATTAATCGCTCTTCCTTGGTCATATGCCGGTAAAACCTAAATTCCTTGCCCGCGTTTATGATTTGGTAATAAAAAATTGGAGAGGAGTATACCACAGGGGCTTCACCAAAATTTATTTCAATGTTACTTTCATCTCTTAACGACCACGTTTCAATTAGGGCAACATTTTTTACGGTGAAAATACCTATGCTCACAAGCATATGCATGACTATTCCTGCCATAAAGACCATCTGAATAAATTGTATGCGAAATCTTTTTTTAGTGGAGCCATACTTTTTTAAAAAACGGTCGATACTAAATATAATTAACCATAGCATCAAAGGGTATACCATTCCGGAGTAGGGGGCTCTTTCTTCCACCAGGACAAAAAATAAGAGAATGGAGGAAAGAATACTTAATAGCAAAGGGTTCCGCAAATTATTACTCGAATTACTCCATTGTAAAATCTCCTCTTTTCTTCTTGTTGTTGAGCAAACCCATATTAGGATGTTAATGATAAAAAGTCCCACCAGAGGCACATTATACATTTGTCTGAAAAGACTGTTCCAACTTAAAGTAGACCCAATGTGACCTTTAACAATGGGGTGCTGCATCCGCGATATATAATTTTCCATTCCCACATATCCGAAAACCCAAATTAGACAAGGAGTTATAATAATGCCTAGCGGAAATAATATGGCTTTAATTCCTTGCTTATGGTAGAGATAATAAAAAGCATAAATAATGAATGGAAATAAGAAAATTACTCTGGGTGTGGTTACAAATGCCATACCAATGGATAAAGATCCAGCAGTCTGGATAATTGTTGTTCTGGAATTTTTGTTGGGTGCTCTGGTAAGGGCAAATGCTCCAACCAAAACCAAGAATTCTGCAACAAAATCCATTCTTCCCGAATGCAACAGATTACCAAAAACATTTTCTATTAGAACTAATGCTATTAAAACCAGCGCCAGGATTTGATTTATTTTCATTTGCCGAGCGAAGCGATAAATGATATGAATCAAGCCAAATCCACAGAGAAGATTAAGCGTTCTAAACTCCCAAATTCCGGTTCCGATTAATTGGCTTATCCACCCCTGTAAAATAAAATAAACTGGACCGTAAAAGGTTACCTCAAAACCGTATAAATTGGGTGCGGCCTGCAGTAAAAATTTTCCTTCCTGTAACCAAGCGAGTGTTATATCTTGGAAAAACACCTGATCATACATGGGAGTAGGGAATCTGTTAAGAGTATACAGATGCCAAATGCCCAAAGCAGAAATCAATAGGTAAAGGAAGTTTTTCATTGAG
Organism: Luteibaculum oceani; assembly: GCF_007995015.1. Lineage (NCBI taxonomy): Bacteria > Pseudomonadati > Bacteroidota > Flavobacteriia > Flavobacteriales > Luteibaculaceae > Luteibaculum > Luteibaculum oceani. Next base: position 136,029 of record NZ_VORB01000004.1, on the reverse strand, counting down.
CGTAAAGATAGCAGTCGGTTTCACAAGGTCCTTGGTACAACATTATGTTACCTTTTCCAGGAACTTCAATATCTGTTTTACTGCCCACAAACTCTATCGAGATCACTCAATTTTCGATCTCGTAAACGAATTCATGAATACAAGAGATTATTCTTTTTTGCTCTGCAATCGAAAGGTCCGGATATATAGGTAAACGCAACAACTGCCGCTCAAAATCTATTCCGGGGCTGTTGTTAAAGGCGATTATTTCTTTTTGTTGAAGGGCTTCTATGTGCAAATAAGAGTAGTGCGGAGCAGATTGTACACCTGCTTGCTTTAGTTTTTTTATTGCTTTATTTCTAAGCTTTTCCGTTGGCAGTATAATGTAAAAAATATGGGCACTGTGCATATTTTTGGAGGGGATACTGGGTAAGCCGATTAGCGACTTAGGCAGGCCCCTTAATTCTTGATAATATCGGTTCCAGACTTCGTGCCGCTTTTTCTGGATTTCTTGGAAATGCTCCAAATTGGCCAGTAGAAGCGCAGCATTTAGCTCCGAGGGTAAGAAGGACGATCCTATTCTTTTCCAACTATATCTATTAACCTCTCCACGTTGATAGGCGGCTCTATTGGTGCCCATCTGCCAAATTTCATCGGCCTTTTCACACAGTTCTGGCTTGTTAACTACTATTAGTCCTCCCTCGCCACAGGAAATGTTTTTGGTTTGGTGAAAAGAAAAGCAAGCTATATCTCCAAAACTACCCAGCCACTGGTCTTCATATTGTGCACCTAAGGCATGTGCAGCATCTTCTACCACCGCAATACCATGTTTTTTCGCTGTGCTCAAAATCGAACTTAAATTATCTGCAAAGCCAGCGTAGTGCAACAAAATAACAGCTTTGGTTTTTGGCGTTATTGCTGCTTTAAATTCTGCTATGTCCATATTGGGTTTACATGCCGAACTAGAAATATAAACCACCTTTGCACCTCTTAATAAAAAAGCATTTGCGGCACTCGGAAAGTTGTAGCTCGGAATAATAACTTCATCCCCAGCCTTTATTTCCAATAAAAGGGCCGACATCTCAAGGGCATCGGTACAAGAGCTGGTAAGCCAGCAGTTTTTAAAGCCAAAATTTTCCTTAAACCAATTATGACACTTTTGAGTGTAAAATCCGTTTCCTCCAGTATGTCCAGACCCTAAAACCCTGCTAACATATTTCAAGCCATTTTTGGGGGTATAGCTTTTTGTTAGTGGTATAGGTGAATATTTACTGAGGCCTATTTCTTCCAAAAGTGTTGAACGTTTATTTGATTTTTAATGCTGAAACCACACTTTTTATATAGTGCAATCGATTTAGTATTGCAAGTTTGGGTGTTCACTTCCAATGACGTGCATCCTTGAATTTCTCCCCAAATTTCTGCAAATCTAATAAGCGTGGTACCAATTTCCTGGCCTTGGAATTTCGGATGGACGGCAATTATGCTAATACTTGTTGTGTTAGCTGTTTTTTTAAGGGAAAGCACACCCACTAATTTCTCCTTATAAATTAACTGATATACGGTATCGCCCATTTTTCCACTGAAAGACTCATTTAACCAATGGGTGTATAGGCGCTTAAAATTTAAATCGCCAATTTCTTGGTCCAGTTTAAAACGACTGCGGTGTCCAGCTAAAAAGTAAAGTTCCTGAAGTGATCTTTTTAAATTATAATCTTGCGTACTAGGTTTTCGTGTACTTAAACAAAAATCTTTATGTAAGATAGGTAAGGAGGGGTGATGTATTTCCTTTTGGAAAGTGACTTTACCCCCTTGGTAGCTTTCAGTATAACCAAATGGAGGACTAATATGAGGGTGGGTATTATAAATTAATTGAAACTCTTTGGTAGATTTACCATTGCCAATGTTGACAGGTAGATTTGAATAATCAACCATTCCAACCGGAAAACCAAAAAAAACACTATCCCAAGCTAATGCTTTTACCTCCATTGCTGCCAAAAAATAGAAGCGCCCAATTTAAAACGCTTTGCTAAAGTATATGTTGATGTTTTTGTCTCGGTATAATCCACATATATAGCTGTTTTTTTTCTGGTGGACTTTGCTATTCGTAAAGGGAAAAAATCAGGTTTTGTCATTTTCAAAACTTCCGAAATCACCTCGTTAGAATAAATACCAAAATTGGCTATTTCAGGATTATGGATATATCCAAACCCTCTCATTAATCTATAAAAAAGGGCTGAGCTTATCGCTTTTTTACGGTTGGAAGCAAGTCGCTTTCTTTGGGCTAAGACAATTTCAAATCCTTCCAAGGCCTTTTTAAGTAAGCGGGAAATATCTTCTGGGTGTTCTTGTAAATCACAATCCATTACTACCACCCAATCCCCCTTGGCTAGTTTTAAACCTTTTAAAATAGAAGGGTGCTGACCTATATTTTCTTCATTGGGATGGATTTGCAGTTCGGGAATATTTAATGCCAAATCACTTGCCAATTCTAAAGTTCCATCCTCACTGCAATCCTCAATAAAAATCAGTTCGTAATCAACCCATAACCCCCTAAGCGCCTTTTCCAAACGGAAAACCAATTCTTTCAGGTATGGCTTTGCTTTAAATACAGGTATTACTACTGAGATATGCATATGTTTTAGTTTGAAATCATCGGGGATCTTGAAATTACAGTTTCAGTCAAGTGAGATTAATTAATGAAAAGATGAGGGATAATTTGCGTTGAATTGCAGATTTCCGATTTTCCCTTCATCCCTTCATCCCTTCATCCCTTCATCCCTTTCGCCACAAAAAATGGATTCAACAAGTTTTCTTTGTTGTATCGTAATTCTTGGCCTTCTGGATTTTTAACGGAGTAATTTAAAGCACTCAAAACAGCATGAGCAGCAGCAGTATCCCATTCCATGGTAGGGGCAAATCGGGGATATAACTGCGCTTTTCCTTCAGCGAGTAGCATAAACTTTAGGGAGGAGCCCATTGAAAGCACCTTGGCATTGGGGTATTTTGCCAAAACTTCCTCTGTTTCTGGAGATTTGTGTGAACGAGAGGCTACGATGTTTTTAATTTCTTCATACGGATTCGAGTTCAATTTAGTCTCAACCTCTCCTTCTAGCATAGATGCGCCACCATCGGTAGTGAAATACATTTTATCCAACACCGGTGCGTAAACCACTCCGTGAATCGGCTTTTGATTTTCGATTAAGGCAATGTTTACCGTAAACTCACCATTCTTTTTTATAAACTCTTTTGTTCCATCCAAAGGATCTACCATCCAAAATTTATTCCATGCACTTCGCTCTGAATACGGAATATCACGACCCTCCTCACTTAAAACGGGAAGATTTGTTTCTTTTAAATGTTGAATAATAATATTGTGCGCGGCCTGATCTGCGATGGTTAATGGAGAGTTATCTTCCTTTGCTTCTATAGAAAAGTCACCAGTTTCATAGATTTCTATGATTTCTTTACCTGCTGCCTTTGCGGCCTTTTTAGCAATTTCTATTAGTTGAATGTTTGTCATGATTTTATAGTGGAAAGTTAAAGGTGGACAGGTAAAAAGTGGGAAATGTAGCTTTAGGGGGTTATAAAACAATTTTAGATACAGTCAATTTTACACCCAGGCTCTTTAGGATCACTGTTACTTCACTTTTTCGGTCTTCCAATACCTCCGCAATTTCACCTGAAAAAGCCCCGGATTTAATTTCAACGTTATCCCCAGCTTGGAGTTGCTCAAATTTTATTTCCTCGTCTAAGTCCTTTTCCTTTAAAATAAACTTGATTCTATTTATTTCTTCATCACGAATAATGGCTGGTTTTCCCAGCCAAAAAACGAAATTCATAACGGCCGGGTCCTGCAATATTTTTTGGCGCTCTCGCTCATCTGTCCGAACAAAAACATAAGATGGAATTACTGGGATCTTTACCTTTTTAACTCGATCGCTCCACTGGCGTTTTACTTCTTGTACGGGAGCATAGGCTTCTATACCTTGCATCTCTAATCGAAGCTGTACTTTTTTCTCATTTCGAGAGCGTACATACACCGCCATCCATTGCTTGTTATCATTCTGACTCGGGTTACTCATTACCAAATTGTCGGTATTGTAGGTTCGGGAATAATTAGCAAAAATAGAAAGCCAACTGGGTTTTGAGCAAAGAAATGTCTAGGCCTAGATTTTTTTGTTTCGTTTTTTTATCAATGAAAAAAATGAAAATGAGAAAAACTAAAGATTACAGAAATGTTTATGGGCAATGTGTCTCTCATACGGGATTTCTCTCTTCACTCCGTTACGCTCGGAATGACAGCTTTGTAACAAGGATAAATCCTCTGCCTATGTTATCTCGATACACCCACGCTTGTGGCGTGTGCACTCGATAACCGTATTAAACCCGCAGCTGTCATCCCGTATTAGGCAGGATCCCGTACACAACACCGCGATTCACCCCTCCTCCAATCGTTCGTGCGTCCTTCTGGGCATCAGATCAAGATCGAAATGAATCAAAAGAAATCCATAGAAAACCAAAAGATTGACAGGGTCGAAGACACAAGACCCAGGCTTGGGGAAATCCTTTTAGGTCTTTCTAAGGATTTCTGAAGATGAATGAGAGAGGGATCTGCAGCCCTAGACTTTTTGTTTACTTTTTTGGTAATGAAAAAAGTAAAGTGAGAAAAACTAAAGATTACAGAAATGTTTATGGGCAATGCCCCTCCCATTCGGGATTTCTCTCTACACTCCGTTCCGTTCGAAATGACAGCTTTGTAGCTTGGCTTCTTCCTCCGCCTTTGAGCAACCCTGTCATCTCGACGATAGGAGAGATCCCGTTAACCATTTCGACTCCTCCCTTCGATTACTATTCGTGCGTCCTTGGCGGACATCCTTTCTGAGGTGCAGATAAACTGAAGAAGCATTTAGAAAATCAAAAGAACGACATGGTCGAAGACAACAAACCGAGGTTGTTGGAGTTCCTTTTAGATTTTCTTAATGCTTCAAAAGTGAGTCAAGCTGAAGAAAGGCAGTCCTAGCCTTTTTGTTTACTTTTTTGGTAATGAAAAAAGTAAAGTGAGAAAAACATAAGGATACCTAAAAAGATTATTGGGCAATGCACCTCCCATACGGGATTTCTCTCTTCACTTCGTTACGTTCGAAATGACAGTTCTGGAGTATGGCAGAGTACTTCGCTTATGTTATCTCGATACACCTAGGCTTTTTTACGCCTGGGCACTCGATAACCGTTTAAAACCGGTAGCAGTCATCCCGCAATTAGCGGGATCCCGTTAGCCACAAAGCGAGCCCCCCCCCGACAACCGTCCGTGCGTCCCTTTGGCCATAGATTTCTGAGGAAATAGATGTAGAATAAACATTAGTAAGACCAGGAAGCGATAGCTCGCCTGGCCGCACTTATGTTTATCGTCCAGCTATGACAAAAGAAATGTCTAGGCCTAGATTTTTTTGTTTCGTTTTTTTATCAATGAAAAAAATGAAAATGAGAGAAATAGATGAGTACCTACAATGGTGATTGAGCAGTGTTCTGCTCTTACGGGATTTCTCTCTTCACTCCGTTACGTTCGAAATGACAGTTCTGGAGTATGGCAGAGTACTTCGCTTATGTTATCTCGATACACCCACGCAAATGGCGTGACCACTCGATAACCGCGAAAAACCCGTAGCAGTAATCCCGGAATTTGGCGAGATTTCGTTAACAACATGGCGATACCTCCTACCACCTACCAGCTACGAACTAATTGCTACCCCCCCCCCTTCAACTGATAACCCCATCACCCCATAAACCCATAAACCCGTAAACCATTGACTACTAAACCACTAACCGCTAACCCTTCACACTTAACTCTTAACCCCTTCATCCCCTCATCCCCTCCTCAACCCAAATTAAAATCATCTCGCCCTACACAAATCGAGCAAAAAAAATACTCATATTTGTCCTTTATCCGATAATTCAGCTTGGGACTGAGGTGGCGAAGCTGTGCCTTACAACCAGTTGATTTCTTGCTTACTCGCTGTGATCGAGGCACTTATTACTTCTAAAACCCGACTTAAAATTCTGCTTAAGTTCTTTCTCAACCCTGGGAACAAAGCGTACTTGCGCTCCCTCGAGAATGAGTTTGAAGAAAGTACTAATGGCATACGCAAGGAGTTAAATCGTTTGGAAGAGGCCAAAATGTTGTCCTCAGAGCTCGATGGAAACAAGAAATTCTACACTGTAAATACCCAACATCCGTTGTATAACGAGATTAATCAGCTGGTGCGCAAACATGTTGGTTTAGATGTGTTGGTAGAAAAGGTAACCAGTAAGCTGGGCGGATTGGAAAGTGTATTCCTCCTCGGGAAACTCGCAGATGGTATTGATTGCGATGAGGTGGAAATAGCAGTAATTGGAGATGTTATAGAGACCGAACTCACGAAGTTGATTAAAACAGCTCAACATCTGCTTAATAAAACCATTTCCTACACGGTGTATGCATCCATATACGATGCACAACCCATACTTAAAAGTGAAGCTAACTTATTGCTCTGGCATAAGGAATGATCGATTTATTTGTAAAGTTCAAAAAGGATCCGTCCTTAAAACGACATATAGCCAAGACCATTTCATGGCGTGTGGTGGGAACCATAGATACTATGGTTTTAGGATGGATAGTTACCGGAAACCCCATGTCGGGAGTGAAAATTGGTGGCCTCGAAGTTTTTACCAAAATCATTCTCTATTTTTTTCACGAAAGGATTTGGTACCGAACTAATTTTGGAGTTAAGAAAAGAAGATTTCAAACCATGGTAGACAACGTAATTCGCCACCCATTTAAAATAGACGAAGAAAAAAGACAGGTCCATAAAAAGCACAAGTCTATGGTACTTTGGTTTTGCGGTTTGAGTGGATCGGGTAAGTCTACCATAGCCAATTCTTTGGAGGAAAAATTGTACGAACTAAAGGTGCATACCTTTGCGTTGGACGGAGACAATACCCGTTTGGGAATAAATAAAGACCTGGATTTTACCGATGCAGGTAGAAAAGAAAATATTCGTCGGGTATCGGAAATTGCAAAATTGTTTGCCGACTCCGGAATTGTGGTGTTGTGCAGTTTCATTTCCCCTTTCGAGGCGGATAGACAAATGGCTCGCGAAATAGTAGGGGACGACAGATTTTTCGAAATCTTTGTGGATACACCATTAGAAGTGTGTGAGCAAAGAGATGTAAAAGGCCTTTACAAAAAAGCTCGATCAGGTGAGTTAAAAAACTTCACCGGAATAGACTCCCCCTTCGAAAGACCCCAAAATCCAGAACTTCATATCAACACCGAAGGTAAATCCATAGACCAAAGTGTGGAGGAAATACTGGAGGTGGTTAGGAGAGAGATTGCGCTATCGGAGGAAGGTTAGGATTTGAATGTTGAATTGTTGGTGTTAATGGTCAATAGTTAATGGTCAATAGTCAATGGTTAATGGTCAATGGTTATAATCCCATAACACCCAACTACTAACTACTAACCACTAACTACTAACTACTGACAACTAACCACTCAACTTTTTCTCAAGACTATTAATTAAGGCCATGAGCTTCTTTCGTAATGAAACCAGATCAATTATCAATTCATTTAATTGCTTCTCGTCTATGAGTTCGATGTTTTTAGCAATGGTTAGGGCAGTATCTATTTCGGACGTAGAACTAAGAGAATATCGTAGAAACCGGCAAAAATCTTTAGTGGATCCTCGACTTGCTCCTTCGGAAATATTCAGTGGAATAGAGACACAGGCACGCCTAGTTTGGCTGGTTAATCCGAACAGCTCTGAGTTAGGATAAGTTTTAGTTATCTCGTAAATCTTGGTTACGTAATCCATGGATTCTTGGTAAACCCGTAAGTTTTTGTGGGAACTCATATTTTAAAATATTAAAAATTTGCATAAGTCGTCTACAACTAAATGCTAATTATCACCAAACCACTCAACCACTAACCACTAACCACTCAACCACTAACTACTAACCACTGACCACTAACCACTGACCACTAAACCTCAAAAAATGTACAAATACAATCACCTCCGCGAACTAGAAGCCGAAGCAGTTCAAGTAATCCGAGAAACCTTCGCTCAATTCGATAACCCTTGTATTCTATTTTCAGGTGGAAAAGACAGTATCGTACTAACACATTTGGCGTACAAAGCCTTGTATCCAATGAATCTATCTTTTCCATTGGTACATATAGATACGGGGCATAATTTCCCAGAAACCCTGAAGTTTAGAGATAAGTTGGTTGAGAAATTATCCGCTAATCTTATTGTAGGATCCGTTGAGGAGAGTATCAAAAGCGGTTCCGTTTCCGAGGAAACTGGAATTAACGCATCCCGAAATAGAGCACAATCTGTAACTCTTTTAGAAACCATAGAAGGCAATCAATTCGACGCCTGTATGGGAGGGGGGAGAAGAGACGAAGAAAAGGCAAGGGCCAAGGAACGTTTTTTCTCACATCGCGACGAGTTTGGTCAGTGGGATCCAAAAAACCAACGACCAGAGCTTTGGCACATATACAACGGTAAAAAAGCAGTAGGGGAGCATTTTAGAGTATTTCCAATTTCCAACTGGACGGAAATGGATATCTGGCAATACATCCTACTGGAGAATATAGAATTACCAAGCTTGTATTTTGCGCACAACCGCGATGTAGTGAACCGAAACGGGGTGTTTTTAGCACATTCCGAATATCTAACCTTGCGCGAAGGGGAGAAGGTAGAAAATAAAAAAATCCGATTCCGCACCTTGGGTGATCTAACCATTACTGGAGCGGTAGAATCCGACGCCGATACCCTCGAAAAAATCGTAGCCGAAGTAGCTGCAGTCCGCCAAACCGAACGCGGCGGCCGCGCCGACGACAAACGCTCCGAAGCCGCAATGGAAGAGCGTAAGAAGGAAGGGTACTTCTAGCGAAGTGGCTAATTAGCGAATTGGCTGATTGGCGAATTGGTTTGTCCAAGCGATGCGTTTACAGATTTTTGGGTTTACTGGTAGACTGTTTTGAAAGCTGACGAATTGACTAACTGATAAACTGACGAATTGCGAGATGTTAATTTTACGCGGTGAAACTTCGGAGTTTTGGATGCAAGCCTTGGGTAAAGCTTTTTTGAGGTTGAAAAACTGACGGGTCTTTGAATAGTAAAATCGACAAGTGAGTAACAACAAAAAAGTATACGAGTATGGATTTGAAAAACTCGAAGTTTGGCAGATAAGTATTCAATTGGTAACTGAAATATATACTGTCACAGGGAGCTTTCCAGATGCGGAGAAATTTGGACTTGTTTCACAATTGCGAAGAGCTGCAGTAAGTATTTCTTCAAATATCGCTGAAGGAAATGGTAGAGAGGGGAAAGATAAAGCTAGATTCTTTCAAATAGCCTTTTCTAGTTTAATGGAAGTTCTCAATCAATTAATAATAGCAAGTAAATTAAAATATATAGAGGGCGAAAGATTGTACGAGATTAGAACAACTATTGACGAAATAGCCAATAAATTAAATGCCTTACATCGCTATGCCAAAAGTAAATCGTAGGAATACCGAAATGCATCAAAACGTAGCATACTCAATTCCTCAATTCGTCAATTCCTCAATTCGTCAATTCATCAATCCCTCAATTCGTCAATCCCTCAATTCGTCAACCAATCATCAGCACTAAACAATATTTAAAATGTCACAAGTAAACACATACCTAAACCGCGATCTCCTTCGCTTTTCCACCGCCGGCTCCGTCGACGACGGAAAATCAACCCTAATCGGTAGATTACTATTCGATTCTAAATCCATCTTCCAGGATCAATTAGATTCTATAGAAAATACCTCGAAGAAGAAAGGCTTGGAGCATATTGATCTTTCTTTGTTAACCGACGGGTTAAAAGATGAACGTGAGCAAGGAATTACTATAGACGTTGCTTACCGTTATTTCTCCACCCCTAAGCGCAAGTTTATCATTGCCGATACGCCTGGGCATATCCAGTATACCCGTAATATGGTTACAGGAGCCAGTACAGCCAATGCGGCAATAATATTAATCGACGCTAGAAATGGGGTAGTGGAGCAAACCAAAAGACACACCTTTATAGCCTCTTTGTTGAATATTCCTCACCTTATTGTTTGTGTAAACAAGATGGATCTTGTGGATTATAAGGAGGAAGCTTATGAAAACATTATTGCTCAATTTAAGGAGCTAGAATCCAAACTGACCATACAAGATATCCGCTTTATACCCATATCAGCATTAGTTGGAGACAATGTAGTCGAAAGGGGAGAGAATATGACCTGGTATCAAGGCTCTACGCTCTTGCATACCTTAGAGAGTTTGCCGGTAAGTAATTATCAAAATTTAAGGGATTTCCGACTTCCTGTTCAAACGGTAATCCGACCACACAAGACCGAATATCACGATTTCCGTGGTTATGCTGGAAGGATAGCTGGTGGGGTAATCCGAAAAGGAGATGAGGTAAAAGTGTTACCATCGGGAATGGAATCAATAGTGGCAAAAATCCACTTGTTAGATCAGGAGGTAGAAGAAGCATTTGCAGGTCAGTCGGTTGCGATAGAATTAGAAGACGACATAGATATAGGCAGGGGAGATGTTATAGCCAAGGTAGAAAATACGCCAGAGAGCATACAAGATGTAGATGCCATGTTGTGTTGGATGGGAGATAGTCCTATGAATCCAGCTAAGAAATACACCCTCATGTACAACGGAAACGAAGTGATGTGCAAGGTAAAGCGTCTGGTTCATGAAATTGACGTAAACACCTTCCACGTAAACGAAGAAAGTAGCAAGCTGGAAAAGAATGGAATTGGCCGTGTAAACTTACGCCTCGCCAAACCCATCGCTGCCGACCCGTATAGTAAAAACCGAAATACAGGCTCTTTCATTATAGTAGAAGAGGGTAGTAATGCTACAGTAGCGGCGGGGATGATCCGTTAACCACAAGCTAACTTCACTGGTTTAGTGTTTATCTAGGGTGGATCTTGAAACACTTTTTAAACGAGATGAATAGATGAATTGATGAATAGATGAATTGATGAAAGGATGAATTGATAAATAGATGAAAAGAAAAATTCCGTCCTTCATTGCTTCATCATTGATCTCCTCATCCCTAATTCAAAATAAACTCGGAGCACCTCTTTGTACTTTTTAGTGAAAAATAAATTCGCCTTTCCGATTTCCATTCTTCGGAGCACGTTGGGCATCAGCTCATGAGCGCAATGAATCAAAAGAAATCCTTAGAAAACCAAAAGATTGACAGGGTCGAAGACTCAAGACCTTGACTTGAGGAAATCCTTTTAGGGCTTTCTTAGGATTTCTGAAGATGAATAAGCGAGGGAGGTGCAGCCCTAGATTTTTTTGTTTCGTTTTTTCATCGATGGAAAAAATGAAAAATGAATAAGAAATAAGAGTTTATTCACTTTTTATATATCTCAAGAGGTTCTTTATATGAAACCGTAACACTATTGACGGTATTACAAAAATTAAACTGGATTTCAGCTGAGAAGGTAAATCAGCTTGAGCAGGAGGCAATTGAAATAGCTAAAATGCTAAATGGATTGATAAAATCTATAAAAACCAGTTGATGTCAATTGCCGTAATCGGTCTGTTTAGCTACTAGCTACGACCTACCAGCTAATACCTACCAGCTACCACCTACGACCTACGAGCTATTTACTACGAACTACCAGCTACGACCTACCACCTACGAACTAAATAATCGACGAACCAAAAAACAAATCCGCCCAAACCCCTTGTCCACTTTACAAAATTTCACATATTCGTACCCAGGAATACACTTGAGTAAAAAAAGTACTCATTATTCTAAAAGCTTGCTTAGCCGTGCATCACATGTGACTGAGGAGGCGAAGCTGTATCCACGCCAAAGGCGGGGTGTTTCATGTTGAGTTGAGGATTTGTTGAGTTGAGGTGCGCTGATAATGTAATTAATGGAAGGTCACAGCTACCCTTTTGAAAAACTTGAAGTCTGGAATTTGGCAAGAAATCTTTCCAAAAGAATTTATAGCATAACGACCGACTATCCGAGCAGCGAACAGTTTGGTTTGGTTAATCAGATGCCAAGAGCAGTTGTATCCGTGACCTCAAACATAGCTGAAGGAACAAGTAGGACTTCAGGAAAAGATCAGGCTAGATTTACTCAATTAGCTTATTCCTCATTAATGGAATTGCTAAATCAACTCATATTAAGCACAGATTTTGGTTTTCTTTCGCAAGAAAAATTACAGCAGATAAGAAACGATATTTCTGAGATTTCTAACAAGTTGAATGCGCTCAGAAAATATCAGCTAAAACAATAGCTATCAATCAACTCAACAAATAATCGACTCAACAAATCAACACTTCAACCAATAATATAAATAGTAAATCCCCAATCGTCCTCCGATTAAAGTAATGGGCTCTCAATCAACTCAACAAATCAACACTTCAACAAATCCACATCAAGACCAGTGGACTACGATCATCGAACCCCAACGCTCCCTATTCCACATCAACTTCCGTGAAATCTGGCGCTACCGCGACTTATTACAAATGTTCGTGCGTAGAGACGTGGTAACTATATACAAGCAAACCATCCTTGGACCAATTTGGTTTTTGGTACAACCCATTATGACCACCTTGATCTACATGCTGGTTTTTGGGCGGATAGCACAAATTTCAACGGACGGAACACCTCAGATTCTATTCTACCTAGCTGGAATTACCATTTGGAATTATTTTTCAGAGACTTTTAACCAAACCTCGAAGACCTTTAAAGAGAATGAAAACATCTTTGGGAAGGTCTACTTTCCAAGGCTTATTATGCCTTTAAGTAAGGTGGTTGGAGGACTAATAAAGTTTGGAATTCAGTTTGCCTTGTTTATCTGTGTATTTGTGTATTTGTGGATGCGAGGAGCTGAGGTAAATCCTAACGAGACCCTGTTGCTGCTACCCCTCTTGCTTATTCTGATGGCAGGCTATGGTTTAGGCGCGGGAATCATTTTCACTTCCTTAACCGCCAAATACCGTGACTTAAATTTCTTATTGACCTTCATCGTACAGTTAATGATGTACGCCTCCGCTGTGGTTTTTCCAGTGTCTACGGTGCCAGAGCAATACAAAACATTGATTTTACTAAATCCTTTTGTACACATCATCGAAACCTTTAAGTACATGTTCCTCGGAGCAGGTCATTTCATCTGGGAAGGCATAGGCTACAGCACAGGACTAATGTTGGTAGTGCTACTTGTAGGAGTTTTGATATTTAATAAAACCGAGAAGACTTTCGTGGATACCGTTTAATACCAAGGAAATGCCCCAACTCAACAAATAATCAGTTCAACAAATCAACATTTAAGGTATTTAATAAGACCGAAAAAACTTTCGTTGATACGGTGTAAAAAAGTTTAAGGGCTAAAGGGTTAAAGAGTTAATGAGGAGGGAGGTAACACTTCCCCATCAACCCATTCCCCCATCAACCCATAAACCCATCAACTCAACAAATCTTCAATCCAACAAATTCTCAATTCAACAAATAAACTTGGATAAGACCCAAATCAAAGAACAAAATCCTGATACCCGCGAAACAGTCCTAAAAGTCGAAGGTTTAAGCAAAACCTACCGCCTCGGCCAGATTGGAACTGGTACCATTTCCCACGACCTTAACCGCTGGTGGGCAAAAATGCGCGGTAAAGAAGATCCTTTTGCAACCGTAGGCGTAGCGAACGATCGTTCTCAAAAGGATGGTACCAACGAGTACGTGAAAGTTCTTGATAACATCAATTTTGAGGTAAAAAAAGGAGAGGTACTAGGAATAATTGGAAAAAATGGTGCTGGAAAATCAACTCTTCTTAAGGTTATTTCCCAAATTACTTCACCAACCACAGGATCTGTTAAGGCCAAAGGAAGAATAGCTTCATTATTAGAGGTAGGTACCGGGATGCACCCGGAAATGACAGGGCGTGAAAACGTCTATCTCAACGGCACCATTTTAGGCATGACCAAAAAGGAAATAGACGGCAAGTTCGATGAAATCATGGACTTTGCAGGCTGTGCAAAATATGCAGACACCCCTGTGAAGCGGTATAGCTCTGGTATGAAAGTACGTTTGGGATTTGCTGTGGCTGCTTTTTTGGAACCAGAAATACTCATAGTCGATGAGGTTCTGGCGGTAGGAGATGCTGAGTTCCAGAAAAAGGCGATTGGGAAGATGCAGGATATTTCTGCCGGTGGTGCAAGAACGGTATTGTTTGTTAGTCATAATATGGTCAGTATTCAAAGTATTTGCCATAAATGTATTTTGCTCGAGTCGGGAAAAGTCGATTTTTATGGGGAAGTCAATAAGGCAGTGGAAAAATATTTAACAACAAATACCAATCTTAAGAATAATAAAAACATAGTTGATGCTCGAAAGGCAATTAGGTCAGCTGGTAATGAATTTGCTATAAAGGAAGTCTGGTTGGAGAATGAAATAGGAGAAATTATCTCCGAGGTTAAAATGGGAGATTCATTTTTAATCAAGTTTGAATTTGAATGTGAGGTCGCTAAAAAAAACTTATTATTTGGATTTGGAATTGAAAATGAATCTGGAGTAAGGGTAACCTCATTAAATAATGAAATATCAGGTCAACTATATACCTATGAAATAGGAAAGGGGACAGCTGTATTTAAATTGAATAAGCCCAATTTTAATTCTGGTCGATTTTACGTATCGGTTTCTATGGTGAGTGATAATCAATACGTTGATTTTATTGAACAGGTTTTGGCGTTTGAAGTTGTTGGTAGTGATGTCTACAAAAGTGGTAAAGGATTTAATTCCAAACAAGGAGTAATGTATGTTGAGGGGTTTGTATCGGTTTGTTAAAAGGGAACTGGTAAGGTGGCGGTTTGAAAGAAGAAATATCTATTTCAAGGGCAATTTTAAAATCGGAAAAGGTGTAGAAATAAATACAAAATATGGTGGAAAGATTGTATTTGGTGAAAACATTGAATTGGGTGATTATACTAAATTTATAACCTTTGGGGGAGATATATCAATTGGTGATTACTGTTCTTTCAATCCATTTTGCGTAATATACGGCCACGGAGGACTAGAGGTGGGAAATAAGGTAAGAGTTGCAACCCAAACTGTAATTATACCAGCTAATCATAGTTATAAGGATTTAGAAATTTCAATAATGCACCAAAAGGAAAGCAGAAAAGGGATTGTTATAGGAAGTGATGTCTGGATTGCGGCAGGAGCAAGAATTTTAGATGGAGTTAACATAGGAAATGGTGTGGTGGTTGCTGCAGGTTCCGTTGTAACTAAATCTTTTGAAAGTAATAGAGTGATTGGTGGGGTACCAGCTAAAGTGATAAAAGTAAGAGATGGAAAGTAGTAAAGCACCCATTCCCAAATTTAGTTTAAAGCAAAACCTTTATGCAAAATTTAATGGTATTTGGACTTTTAATATACCAACATATACAACTGCAACAGAACTTATTGTATTGTTGAGATTAGCAAAATCTTTACCAAAGGGTGCGATTTCAGTTGAAATTGGATCTTATATTGGTGCTAGTAGTTTGTTTATATGTAAAGGGCTTAAAAAAGGAAGTAAATTGAATTGCGTGGACACTTGGGAAAATGACGCTATGTCAGAAGGAAATTGGAGTTCGCTTGCGGAGTTTAAAAAAAATGTAGTTAGTGTAAGAAGAAAAATTAATTTGTGCCAAGGCTATAGCCATGATGTGGCAATGAATTTTGAGGGTGAAATCGATTTTTTATTTGTAGACGGAGATCATAGCTACGAAGGAGTAAAGAAAGATTTTGACCTATGGTTTCCAAAATTAAAGCCAGGTGGCATTATTTGTTTTCATGACTTTGGGTGGGCGAAAGGTGTGCAAAGGGTTGTGAACGAGGAGGTTACGCATTTGACCTATAATCACAAACATCTAACGAATATGTTTTGGGCATGGAAAAATTAAAGGTATCAGTTATTATTCCCACTAGAAATAGGGCAGAGCTTTTGAGAGGAACGCTAGAGTCGATAGCTAGACAAAGTCTGGATAAACAGTTTTATGAGGTTATAGTATGTGATAATGATTCAAAAGATAATACAAAAAGTATTTGTGAAGAATATAAAAGCTCATTTAGTTATTTTAAGTATATATACACAGATAAGATAGGTTTACATGTTGGTAGACATGCTGGACTAATGAATTCAAAAGGTGATTATTTGGTATTTGCTGATGATGATATAGAAGCCTTTTCTAGGTGGTTGGAAACCATTTATAATGAATTTGAAAATGACTCCAATATTGGATTAATTGGTGGAAAAAACTTGCCCAAATTTTTGGGTGAAGTACCATTTTGGATACATGAAAAGTGGAATCAGCCTAACGCTGATGGTAGGGTTTTAAGTGAATTGAGTTTATTGGATCTTGGTGAAAGTAAGAAGTATATATCACCAAATCTGGTTTTTGGTTGTAATTATTCCATTAGAAAGAAAATTTTATTGGAAACTGAGGGGTTTCACCCAGACGGTTTTCCTTTTGAATTAATAAAGTATAGAGGAGATGGTGAGTCCTATGTGAGTAATTATGTTAAAAAGAGTGATTATAAATGTTTATATCACCCCATGGCAAGTGTTTGGCATCTGGTTACAAAGGATAGACTTAGTAAAAATTATTTTTTTAAAAGGAGTTATTGCCAAGGAGTTTCGGATGCTTACACAAAATTAAGATCGGAAAATAAAATTTCCAAGGATAGTTTTTTGCAGTCTTTAATTAAACCTATAAAAAAGGTTGTTCACTTCCTACGAATAGGCTCGTTAACAGATATGGATAAACAGTTGTTGAAAAGTTATAACGAAGGATATAAATACTTAGTTCATCAATATGCAACCAATGTTGAGGTTAGGAATTGGGTTAGAAAAAGTAATTATTTGGAATGAAGATTGTTGTTACGGGTGGCGCAGGTTTTATTGGTAGTCAGCTTTGCGAAAAACTTTTGGACTCAGGAAGATCAGTAATTGTTGTTGATAATTTTGATGATTTTTACAGTAGAAAAAGGAAAATAGAAAACTTAAAAAAAATAAAAGCACATCCGCAAGGTGATATAGTTGTGGGTGATATAAGGAGATTACAGAGTTTAGATGAACTTCAAAATGAAGAATTTGGGGTAATTGTGCATTTGGCAGCTTTGGCCGGTGTAGGTCCGAGTTTAAAAAGCCCAAGTGTTTACTACGATGTTAACATCAATGGGACTGAAAATGTATTGAAATTAGCAAAGGTTAAAAATGCAAAAGTTGTATTTGGATCGTCTAGCAGTGTTTATGGTATTAATGGTGATACTCCTTGGAAAGAAGATTGTACAAATGTGCCAATAAGTCCTTATGCTATTTCTAAAATAGCTGGAGAAAATTTATGTCAGTCTTATAATTTTAATTACGGTGTGGTTTCGACCTTATTAAGGTTTTTTACTGTTTATGGTCCGCGTCAAAGACCAGATTTAGCTATTTTTAAGTTTATTCAAAGAATCCATCGAGGGGAGGAAATCATAATCTTTGGAGATGGAACGGCAACTCGGGATTATACTTTTGTGGAGGATATTCTAAATGGAATACTATCTGCTATAAGCGTAAATGTTGCGGAGAAGCAAACTTATAATTTGGGAAATAGTGTTCCGGTTAGTCTGAATTTATTGGTAGATACAATCGGAAAAGTGGTTGGGAAAACACCGAAAATTAGGTATATGGAAATGCAGCATGGAGATGTTCCTCACACTTTGGCGTCGATTGATGCGGCAAAAAAAATGTTGAACTATGCTCCAGTGGTATCAATCGAGGACGGAATCAAGGAACAGTATAAATGGATGTCTAAGGTGGGTGTTGTTTAATTGGTAAATGAAATTAAAATTTAAGTGATTATGGTAGAGTATGTCCGGTACCAAGAATTAAATTTAGGAATTATAATTAGAAGTAATCATAAAGAGTCTGGTATAAGATTTTTCACAAAAGAATCTGATTCACAACAACTAGGTTACATGTCTCGACCAGAGGGTTATGAAATTGTTCCACATAGGCATAATTTGGTAAAAAGAGAAGTTCACCTTACGCAAGAGGTTTTGTTAATAAAAAGTGGTAAGGTCCGTGTTGATTTTTATTGTGACAATCAACAGTATGTATGTTCTAAGATTTTAAATGCAGGAGATGTTGTATTGCTTTCTGATGGGGGGCATGGATTTAAAATATTAGAGGATGCTGAGATTATTGAAGTTAAACAGGGACCGTATTGTGGCGAGGAGGACAAAATTAGGTTCAATAGTATAAGCGAGAAGGAAATAATAATAAAAGATGACATTCGATAAATATTCTCAATATTATGATTTATTTTATGATAATAAATCATATAGAGAAGAAGTTAATTTCGTTGTGGATGTTATTAATTCACATTTAAATGGAAATTTTGATTCACTATTAGATATAGGATGTGGGAGTGGTAATCATGCAAGATATTTGGCATCGTTTTTTGAAAGCATAACCGGTGTTGATAGAAGTGACAGCATGGTGAAAGTCGCTAACGAGAAAAATATTCCGAATTTTAAAGCATTAGAGGCGGATGTTTGTTCATTTAATTTAGGACTTACGTTTGGTTCGGCAATAGCCTTATTTCACGTATTTAGTTATTTAAACACAAATGATCAGGTGTTAACAGCTTTTACAAATGTAAATAACCATTTATCGGTGGGTGGACTTTTTATTTTTGACGTCTGGAACACTGCTACTGTATATAACCAACCCCCTCAAGTAAAGGTTCGTCGGGAAAAGATGGGATTAAAGAAGGTGGTAAGGATTACAAAACCAAAATTAGATGTAATTAGTAATACTGTCGATGTTCAATTTGATTTTATTATCCATGATAATTATGAATGTATAGAATTTTCTGAATTGCATCGTATGAGACATTACTCGCCTCCAGAGATAGAGTTGTTCTGTTGGAAAACGGGTTTTGAGGTGATAAAAAGTTGTGATATGATTTCTGGAGCTCCTCTGTCACAAGATACGTTTAGTGCAACCTATATTTTACGTAAAATTAAAGAGTTATGATACCTGTAAATACACCGGTTTTTAATGGAAATGAAGAAAAATATCTTGTTGACTGTATAAGGTCCGGATGGATTTCTAGTGAAGGTAGCTATGTGACTCGGTTTGAAAGGGAATTTGCCTCCTACATTGGCATGGACCATGGTGTCGCTGTTAGTAATGGCTCTGCTGCATTAGATATTGCTTTGGAGGCCATTGGACTGAATGAGGGTGATGAGGTAATAATGCCAACATTTACCATTATCTCACCAGCTTTTTCGGTTTTAAGAACAGGAGCAAAGATAGTTTTAGTGGATATGGATAATGATACCTGGAACATGGCTTTAGATGAAGTTGAAAGTAAAATAACCCCTAAAACTAAAGCGATTATTGCAGTACATATTTATGGATTAACTAGCAATTTAAAAAGGCTGAGGGAAATTTGCGATAAAAAAGGAATAATATTAATTGAAGACGCTGCTGAGGCTCATGGTCAAGAGGTTTTCGGTAAAAAGGTTGGCAGTTATGGGGATATAAGCACTTTTAGTTTTTATCCCAATAAAACAATTACAACTGGCGAGGGAGGAATTGTATTAACCCGTGATGTGAAACTTGCGGAAAAAGCTCGTGAGTTAAGAAATCTGAGTTTTAAACCTTCTAAGAGAAGATTTGTACATTATAGTTTTGGTTGGAATTATAGGATGACAAATTTGCAAGCAGCAATCGGTTGTGCTCAATTGGAAAATATAGAGGAACATATTCGTAAAAAGAAATTAATTGGTAAATTGTATACCGAGCAATTAAAAGGAATTCCAGGGGTTCAATTACCACTCGAAAAAACAAATTTTTCTGTTAATAATTATTGGGTCTTTGGAATTGTTCTTGATGATGAGGAAAAAGCGATTTATGTCCAAGAAGAGCTAGGTAAACATGGAATAGGAACAAGGCCATTTTTCTGGAGTATGCACGAACAACCAGTTTTTAACGAATTAGGTTTATTCTTGGGTGAACATTACCCTATTGCTGAACGACTATCAAGGTGTGGATTCTATTTACCATCTGGCTTGGGTCTTAATGAAACTGAGATCCAATCAGTATGCCAAGCATTCAGAAATTTGATCAACCAATGACCGTTCTTTGGGTATTCTCAAGTTTTAGCCATGGGGGAGTAGAAACTTGGCTTCTTTCAGTTAAGGATTATTTAAGAAAAGAAGGGGTAATTTTAAAAGTATTATTAACCGGTCCTTATGATGACAAAGGTATTAATGTCTTAAAAAATTATGGGGTACAGGTTTTTTCTATTCCTTATTCATTTAAGAAGATAGGAAAGTTTACCGTCGAACTAAATAAATTGATACGTGAGGAGGAAATAGATTTATTACATGATCATGGAGATTTCGCTGGTTTAATAAAGTTTATTCCATCCCTAATAATTGGTTTTCTTCGTAAAAAATTAATCATACATATACATTCTTCATATAGAGCTGTTCAAGTCTATAATTGGAAAACCCCCCAAAAGAAATTAACATGGTTGGTGAGTAAAATCATTTGTAAATTTTTAAATATAAAGGTCGCTTCTACGTCTTTGAAAAGTTTAAAAGAATTCGGTTTGGATAATTACCGAAATGCTAGAGTTGTTTATTGTGGGATTCGGAAAGATTTTTTTGGAATAGATAAGAATCAAAATAAAAGTAGAAATATCTTATTTTGTGGTCGTTTCGATGCGGAAGATCGATATGGAGGTTATTTTAATCATAAAAATCATTGGTTTGCTGTTAATGTATTTAAACGAATTTATGAAATTGATAAAACATGCTCCCTAATTATGATTGGAGGGCCATTGGAGCGAATACAAAGGGTTAGATCTAAAATACAAAATGAAGCGTTTGCTTCAAATGTCAAATTTATCGGGGAAGAATTTGACGTAATAAAATATTTTTCCCAATGTGACCTTTTGTTGTTTCCATCACGCCATGAAGGGTTAGGATTAGTAGCGGTAGAAGCGCAATGTGTTGGAATGAAAGTTCTCAAAAGTACCGATGTTCCGGATGAGGTAATTATTTCCAATAATGTAGAGAGTTTGAGCCTAGAAAATTCTGTAGAGGAATGGGCTATTAAAGGGATAGAAATGATCATGAAGGAAGTAGACTACGCATCCATTGATAAAAGTAAATTTCATCCATCATCAAGTGCTAACATGCTGATTGATTTTTACCGGGAGTAAATGCGTTTTTTGGTTCTTAGTAGTTATGGAGGTTGGTATTTTCAAGCCACTGATTTAATAAGATTTTTACGTAAAAAAGATGTTACTGTTGACATCATTACCTACAATGTAAATTTCACTTACCATAAAATTGACCAAGAAATTAACTTAAAGCAATACTCTTCTGCCTCCACGGGTATTATTAAGAAAGTTTTCAACAAGGTCTGCCCCCAATATTATCCATGGTTTAGGTTCGATATTTTGTGTGAAATTAGTTGGACACTATATAAATCAGATAAATATGATGGAATTCTATTAATTGACAAAGGTGGTATTGGATTGTTTGAGGCACTTCCAAACATTTTTCATCGAAAGGCTAAATTATTTTATTGGTCACTAGAACTTTATTTGAATCCAAAATCAGATATATTTAAACACCAACCATATCTAAACTCATTTTTTAGGTCTGAAAAAAAAGCGCTTTGTAAGATTAATTATTTACTTATACAGGATGAGGCGAGAAGGAGAGTTTTTACTAAAATCATGAAATTTCATGGAAGTCATGTTGATTTCCCCGTATCTGTGGTAGGTCATGGTTATGATTTGAAACAAAGCTCTTTTAATAATTCAAAAATTTATGATCTAATATATTTCGGTGTGGTTAGAAGGGAAAGAGGGTTGGATTTTCTAAAAGATATTGTATCTCGGATGGATAGTCAAATATCAATTCTCTTACATGGTCCATGTCAGCCAGGGTATAAAAAATCTTGGCTTCCTTATGCTGAAAACATAACCGTTAGTAACGAAATCACCATGGATCTTGATAGTGTCGTTAATAAAGGAAGGGTCGGATTAGTTTGGTATGATAGTGATTCTATTAATGACTCATTAACTGGATCTTCTTCAGAAAAAATTGCTCGTTATCTAAGATTGGGTATTCCTTTAATCTATAATAATGATAATGATTCGTATGATTTGATTAAGAAAAATGCTGCAGGTGAGTATTCCGATGGTACCGACCTTCCTGCAGTTCTTGATAAAATCAAATCTAATTATGAATTTTATTCTGAAAATGCAATGAAGTTATTCAATATACACTACAAGTCTGAAAGATACTTTAATGCACTTTATAATTGTTTGTTGAATGGATAAAGTAGAATCCTTTAAACAGAATTGTTCTAATTCGATTTGTAGTGTAATAGTTACGGTATATAATAAAGAAAAGTATGTTCTTGACTGTTTAAACTCAATTTATAATCAGACTTATCGTCCTTTGGAACTAATTGTTGTGGATGATGGCTCAACCGATAGATCAAAAATCGAAATCCAGAAATGGATCGATTCCTTAAAAATAGATAATAGTGAATTTAAAGTAAAATTCATATCACGTCAAAATAGGGGGGCGCCGTATTCAAGAAATGAGGCTTTTATAAATAGCATAGGAGAGTTCATTCAGGAAGTAGGCGGTGACGATTTGATAAGTATTAATAAAGTTGAGTATTCAATTGAAATCCTGAAGAATAATAAAAGTGTAGACTGTGTCTGGGCGCCTATAGAGAGGTTTGATGGTGACGATTGTCCGAAACTATCGATAAGTGAAAATGACTTGCAATATTCTATTTTAAAGAAAAATTTAACCAACCCTTTCGAACCGGAATTTATACCATCGGCAGCTCTTTTTAGGCGTAGAATTTTAGCCAAAGTTGGTCCATGGAATGAAAACCTTAAAAGATGGCAGGATTTGGATTATCAGGTTAGGATTATGAATGAAGTTGATTTCCTTGCAAAAGTTAATTGTGGAATGTATTTCTTTCGTCAACACAATGATGGAAGAATTTCAGACTTTTATAATAAACCAGACGGAATTGATTTGGGTCTGGAGTCACTTAAAGAAGTGCAAAATTCGTTAAAAGCAGGGGGATTTAAGTTTTCTTTTAATGTGCAACGATGTCTATATGAGTTTTATATTAACCTTTTCTTAAGTTCAGTTTTTCATGGTCTGCGTCACAAGTCAGTCAAGGTTCTTCAGGAACTTTTGAAAACTAAGGTCACAGGCAATTTGAGATTAAAGGCTGTATTGCTATACGTGGGTACTTTAGCATTACCATCAAGTAGGTTGAAATGTATAATTAAAAATTATCTTTCAAAATAATGGGAAAAATTAATTTATGTTTTTTTGAACCGATTGGTAATACTTTTGGCTCCGAGAGATCGATGATTGAATTGATTAAAGAAATCTCAACAAACGAAAAGTTTTTTAATAAAATCAACACTGTATGCTATACCCCGAAAGATTCTGGTATTAATGAGTTATTAAAGGATAATAAAATTAAATTTTATACATGGCATAAAGTTGATCTTCACAAAAGAAGTAAATTAAGAATCTTTTTACATGCTCTAAAATTATTATGGTTTTGTTTTTCTAGAAATATTGATGTTCTTCATGTTAACCAAACCGGTGGTCTAGCCTACGGTCTATTTGTGAAAAAATTTTTACCTAATATTTCTCTCGTTTGCTACAGTCGTTATTATGATGATCATAAGATTTATGTGAAATATGGGGCTAAGCTAAATCGAATTGGTTCAATAATATGTGTAAGTCAAAAACAAAAGAGAGATTTAATTGAGGTGTTACCTGATTATGAATCTAATTTTAGGGTATTGTATAATCCTTTTAAGCTGAAATTGGAAAACATTTCAAGGAGTGAGTTTCAAAATAAGTCAAATTTTGTTGTTCTCGGTAGGATAGCTTCTGAGAAGAATTTGATGTTCATAATTAAGTCATGGCCAAAGGTGGTTGGCTCTGTGGCTAATGCAAAGCTCGAATTCTATGGGGATGTAGTTAGTGATTATGACGTAAAATACCTTGAAAGCTTAAAAAGTAAAATTTTGGAATTGAAACTTAATAAACTAATCTTTTTTAAAGGGTATGTTAAAGATCCAAAAGATATAATTTCGGGGAGTAGGGCAATGATTTTAGCTTCTTCCTTTGAACCAATGGGAAGGGTTATCATAGAATCATTTATGAATAATACAATTCCCCTCGTGTCTTCTTATGATACTGGGGCATTGGAGATTATTAAAGCAATGAATTTGGATAAATTGGTTTTTGAACGGGAAAATTCGGTTTCACTAACAAATAAAATTTCAATGATAGAAGGTCTTGATTATAAGAGTTATATGGATATTATAGACACCGGAAAGAAATGGATAATAAATAATTTGGATATTGAGGGTAAAATCGCTGATTATTTCAATATTGTATCTGGGAGTTAGGTATGTCTAAAATAAATAGTAGGAATAGGCATATTTTATTTATCGAAGGAAGCAATTTGGGCTATGGTAGCGAAAAATCATTGTCTGATTTAATTTTGTCGTTGGATCGCAGCGAATTTCAAGCGAAAATATTTTATTTGTTGCAAACTAAATATACCAAATATCCAATAGTATCGAAGTTTTTGCAAGCGTTCAATTTAGTTAGATTAAGCTTGGTTTTAACATTAGGTAATGTTGATTTGGTGTGTGTAAATCAGGCTGGTGCACACAAATATTGGTCTTTTCTTAGAAGGTTTATGGACCGCGATACATTAATTTTTCTGAGAATTTTGGAGGATATTGAATACTGTAATGACAGGAGAATTTGGCAATCATTTAGAAATAAAACCAAATTCTTAACTAATTCATATTGGATGTATAAAGAAGCTTTAAATACTGGAGGAATATATAATGAAGAAATTATTTTCTGGAAATATGATTATGTAAACGTCAATTTAAATGTGGATATTATCCCGGCCTGTAAATTAAGTGGTAAAGTTGTTTTTATTGGTAGGCTTACTAAAGTAAAGGGAGTAGATTTATTGATTAACTGGATAAAGAACTCCAGGTTTGATCTAGAAGTTCATGTTTATGGTGATGGGGAATATCATTTTAAGGAAGTTTTGACAGAATTAAATGAAGAATATTCTTTCATTAATTATCATGGGTATGTACCAAATGTTGAAAAGAATATTTCAGCTGGAGATATTTTAATAGTACCGAGTAGGATTGAACCAATGGGTAGGATTATAATGGAAGCTTGGTCAAGTAATGCCATACCTTTGGTATATGAGCTTTCAGGAGGCGCCTTTGAGCTAGTACGTGATGCAGGTGCTGGAATTGCGTTCAGTGATTTTTCGAGTGATGGAATCGATAATGCTATAGATTATCTTAAAAGCTTGCCTGAAAAGGATTTATGGCAATTACAGTCAAATGGGAAAGCCTGGTTAGTTAGAAATAATTCACTTAAAGCATACTCTAATTGGTTTCAAACTTGTCTCAAGGTAAATTAACTGTCTTACATGTAGTTGAGGGCTTTGATAAGGGAGCAGTTGAAAATTGGTTGTTAAGAACTTTCCTGTACTCAAAGGAAAAGGAGGACAGTATTAATTGGATTTTCTTGTGTTACGGGAATTCTGATGAAGCCAAATTAAAGCTGTTAAGAGAGAAGGGGGCTACTGTTTGGGAGTCTCCAGTTAAAGTATCTAAGATAATATCGTTTTGGATATTTTTACGGTCAGTTGTTTCAAGGACAAAACCAGATATTGTTCACGCTCACCATGATTATTTATCTGGGTTGTACATGATAGGGTTACTTGGAGCTCCAATAAAAAAAATTGTTCAAGTTCATAATACAGATAGGGATTTACCAATACGGCCTGGGCATAAAAAAAGAATCTCTTTTTGGATTTCAGAGTTCGCTTTAAAGTGTTGCGTAGATGAAATAATTTTTATTTCGAATGTTGTTCGTGATTATTTTTTCGAAAAATCCTTTGTACCCAATTCATATAAAGTGTTGTATTATGGTGTGCAGCAACCTCGCGAAATAAAGGATGCAAAGAAAATTCTTAAAAGTAAATTTGGCGTAAAGAGAGATGAATTTGTAATTCTTTTCGTAGGAAGGCTTAACCCGGTAAAAAACCCAATTAAGTTTCTGCAAATTTTGGCTGTGCTGAAATCTCAAGGAATAAAGTTTAAAGGAATTTTATTGGGTGAGGGCAATCTTAAACCTGAGTTAAAGCGATTAGCTAAAATATTGAATCTTCAAAAAGAATTAATTAATGTAGGATTCACCAGAGAAGTAAGTTTGTTTTACCAGGGAAGTGATATTTTTTTATTTCCGCGAGTTAAACACCCAGTGGAAGGTCTTGGACTTACAGTGGTAGAAGCACAAATGAATGGAGCCCGAGTATTAACTAGTGACGGTGTAAGCCATGAAGTAACTCTTCCAGGAAGTATGATTCGTTTTTTGGATAGTGAATTGCCAAATGAGAATTGGGCTGACCATTTAATTGAGATGCTACATACTACGTTCTCCTACAACATCGAAAATGCGGACTTGGCATCATTTTCTCTATCTCAATCTTTAAAAGCTTATTTAAAAATGTATAATAGTCTGTGAAAGTTTTATATATAGGCCAATATGCACATGGAGAAACGGCTCGAATGAGAGGGGAAATTTTACGAAAGTTGCTGCACCCTGTAAGATGTTTTGAAATTATTGATATAAGCAAGTTATGTCATGCTGAAAATAGATTTTTCAGAACGGTTGGATGGCGCTTTAAGATTGGTCCGTTAATCTGGAATATTAACAAACTAATTTTTGAAAATATAAAGAACAGGTCTTATGACTTGATATGGGTGGATAAGGGTGTATTTTTGAAACCGAAAATTGTTAAGGAGCTTAAGAGTTGTTGTAATTTATTGGTTCATTTTACACCGGATCCAGCCTTTATGTATCATCAATCAAGATTATTTAATAAGAGTGTTAAATTTTATGACTACTTGATCACTACAAAAAGGTTCGAAGTTGATCTTTATAAAAGATATCAAGCAAAAAAAATAATACTAACGACACAGGGTTATGATCGGAATGTACACGTTGTTAGAAAGAATGTATCTAAAGAGGGTATAGTTTTTATTGGTCATTACGAGAGTAATCGAGGCGTTGTAATAAAGAAATTACTGGAGGCTGGATACCCGGTGAAAATTGCAGGAATCAATTGGAGAAGATTTTGTAGGAAGCATAATGTTCCCAATCTTTGTTATTTAGGTCAAGGTGTTTTTGCTGAAGAATACTCAAAGGAAATAGGTAAAGCTCGAATCGCGATGGGCTTTCTGTCCAAAATAATACCTGAGGAGCACACCACTAGAAGTTTTGAGATCCCAGCCTGTGGTACTGTTTTAGCCACTGAAAGAACATCTGAATTATTAGATATCTTTTCTGATAATGAAGTTATTTATTACGATTCAATTGATGAACTAATTAAGAAGTTGAATGATGTTTATGACAATACGGAACGATTAAAGATAATGTCCTATAATGCTTACAATAAATTGAGCGAAGGTAATTACGAATATACTCAGATAATGCAGGGAATATTAAATAAAATCTTATGAAAAACCAAAAAGTAAATTATTGGTTTTTTTATTTATTGCCTTTATTTATTTGGTTTTTGTGGGATGTTGTATGGTTTTATCGAAGTTTTATTGTTATATTCTTTTCGATCTCCATATTTAATGTGTTGAAGGAGCTGAATAAGGGGATTTCAATATTGAATGTTATACTATTGCTCCATACAATTCAATTTTTGATAGGTCCAATGCTCGCGTACTATATGGGGTTTAAGGGTGTATTAGCGATTTATCAGATGCAAATTCCAGAGGTAGAATATTTTTCGTATACATTACCTGCAATGATTGCATTTGCATTGGGAATGGGGTGTTTTAGGAAATCTAATTCTTTTTTGTTGGAAAAAAAAGAAGAATTTAAATTGGAAACATCAATTTTGGATGTATTTCTAATTGTAGGAATAGTTCTACTAAATTTATTCTTTCAAATTTTTGTAATTGAAATTTCATTTTTATTTTATCTAATATTTGCTTGTAAATATGTTTTTTTAATAAAGATCATTTTAAGCAGAAGAAGATTTCCTTTTATGGTTTTTTTTCTTGTATTTGGCTCATCATTATTAAATTCTTTTAAAACAGGCATGTTCCATGATTTGTTGATTTGGTTTATTTTTGTCAGCTTGATTATTGCCTTTAAGTTTCAGTTTACCTTGAAATATAAAATTTTAGGAATTTTAGCTTTTATAGGTGTTGTAATAGTTCTCCAACTTGGAAAACTTGAGTTTCGTAAATCCAATGATTTATCAACGTTTTCTAAAGTTATACTAAATTCGGAGGAGTTTGTTACAGACAATTTACTACGATCTAGTATTACAAGATTTAATCAGGGTTATATATTAACCCATGTTATGAGTAATGTCCCGTCAAATATCCCGTACTCAAATGGTTCCTATATGCTGGATATAGTTGAGGCGGCAATTTTTCCTCGTTTTTTGGCTCCTAATAAGCTTAAGTCAGGTGATCAAGAGGTGTTTACAAAATATAGTGGGTTAATGTTAAATAAAAATACGAGCATGGCATTGGGATCATTGAGTGATGCTTATATAAACTTTGGAATGCTTGGGGGGTATATATTTATGTTTTTCTATGGTAAATTTTTTGGTTTGGTTAATACCTTCTTAGCAACGTGGGGGGATAATAATCAAAATCTAAAACCTTTCGTTTTTTTAGTTTTTTTATTTGCAGTTCGACCTGATTGTGATTTGCAAACCATCCTTGGTCATGTTTTTAAAGTTGTCGTTGTTTTAATTTTTTTGGGAATAGTAAATTCTTTCTCCGAGAGAACTAATGTTATGTCGTCACGCTAAAACTGCTATAATTTGGTTTCTGTGGTTAATCACCTTTTAAATTGGTAATTTTTTCTTCTTTAAATACATTATCGGGCAATGGCGGTATTGAAAAGTTCAACCGTTCTTTAATTTCTGCATTAGATAAACGTTTTATAGTAAGGAGCTTAGCTTTACACGATGCTTCGTTCTCTGAATATCGGGAAAATCACAAAGGATATTCTGGTAGTATTATACATTTTGCCATTAGCTTTTTATGGCAATGTATACGAACGGATAAAATCATTTTAGGGCATTTAAATCTTGCTCCAGTAGCTCTATTGAGTACAATATTTTTTCCGAAGAAGAAATATTTCCTGGTCATACATGGCTTAGAATTATGGCTTCCTTTAAGCTTTTTCAAAAAGCAACTTTTAAAACGTGTGGATAAATGCATTACGGTAAGCTCCTTTAGCTCACAACGACTTCAAAGAATTGGAATACCTAGGGAGAAAATACAAATATTACATAATACAGTGGGGGTTAATGATTACCCCGTTGTCCAGTCGCAAAGCAATTTAGAGCAATGGAAGTCCCATTACACTTCTATCAAAAATTCATTTATCATGCTCACCACCGCGCGCATGAGTTCCAACGAGGGGTATAAGGGATATGATAGGGTTATAAAATCTCTCCCTATCATTTTAAAGAAAATACCTAACATACATTATGTTTTGGTTGGGAAATATGATGAACAAGAAAAGCAACGTCTGGATAACCTTATTAATCAATATCAAGTACAAAATCATGTTACTTTTACCGGTTTCGTTTCTGAAGATGAACTTAGGATATGGATGACACAATCCAACCTTTTTATTATGCCATCAACAATGGAAGGCTTTGGTATTGTTTATATAGAGGCCATGGCTTCTGGGACACCGGTAATTGCTGGGAATAAAGACGGTAGTGTGGATGCGTTAGCTGGTGGTGAACTTGGGATGTTGGTAGATCCAGAAAGTGTAGATGAAATTGCAAATGCTGTTATACATATTCATAATAATTATGAACATGTATTGAAGGGTGAAGCATTACGGGCGGCAGTTATAAGGAAATTTGGATTTGAAGTTTTCTCGAAAAAGGTAGAGGAAATTTTCAGCTAAGGTAGTATGTGTGGAATAGCAGGGGTAATATCTCCCAATCGGGCCAAATTGGAATTTATAGATTCTCTGTGCTCAAAAATGATACACAGGGGGCCTGATGCCATGGGGAAATTTATATCTGATGGGGTCAGTCTTGGTCATACCAGGTTAGCCATAATAGACCTGGATGAGCGTGCTAATCAACCATTCTATAGTAATGACTGTCAAATCGTAGTTGTATATAACGGTGAAATTTACAATTACCAACGGTTAAAAAAACATATTCCATATAACTACAAAACAGAAAGTGATACTGAGGTTATTGTAGCTGCATATCTTCAATACGGTGAAGAATTTGTTAGATATTTAGATGGAATGTTTGCCTTTATCCTCTATGACAAGACGAAAAACTTTATAGTAGGAGCAAGGGATAGGCTTGGTATCAAACCTCTATACTATTCGAAAAGTGAGGACTCCATTTTTTTGGCAAGTGAGTTAAGAGCTCTGCAAACTGTTGGTTTGGGTAAAAAAATTGAAAGTAATGCGTTGCCTCAATATCTACTTTATCAACATAGGTTCGGAAATGATACTATCCTGGAAGGAATAAAGGAACTAGGTCCTGGCCATCAGTTTACTTTCAATTTAAATTCTGATGAGCTGAAAATAAAACCTTATTGGAAATTAGAAAATATTAGAACAATACAGCATAATAAACCTGACGCAATAAAGAATATCAGGGATTTATTATATCAAGCAGTGTCTGATCGCCTAGTTGCGGATGTGCCCTTTGGTGCTTTCCTTTCCGGGGGGATGGATTCCAGCGCTCTTGTGGGGATTATGAGCCAAATTTCCGATTTACCGGTGTCAACTTTCCACATTTCCTTTCAAGAAAAGGGATTTTCTGAGCGTCACTTTGCCGAAGAGATTGCCAAAAAATGGCGGACAAATCATGAAGTCCTTGAGATTACCCCAAATCAATTTTTAGAAAGTATACCGGATGCAATCGATGCCTATGATTATCCTGGGGTTGATGGTATAAACTCCTGGATTATCAGTAAAATCACCAAAGATGCCGGAATAACTATGGCTCTGAGTGGAGCGGGTGGTGACGAATTATTCGGAGGTTATCCAGTATTCAATTACGTGAAAAACTGGAGACAGCACAGGCATCTGAGAGCTGTATTAAGTCCATTTCGGGGCCTAGTCCCGATGTTGCCTAAAAAAAGGTCTAGGGAAAAATTATTCCTTCAAAACATTGGTGCAAGTCCTGAGTATATTCAAAGAATAGTCAGACAAAGATTATCAAAGAATATCCTCGCAGAAGTATTAACCGAACCTTTTGATGGTATAGGAGTATATCCCGAGCAAATTGGAGTGTTAAGTTCAGAGCATTGTTACTCCTGGGTAAGTCAACAGGAGCTGGGTAGTTATATTCCTTCAGTACTACTCAGAGATACTGATCAAATGAGTATGGCTCATGCCTTAGAGGTTAGAGTACCGTTTCTGGATCACAGGTTGGTGGAATATGTACTTGGTTTGCCCGATTCTTATAAAATAGGTAAAGGCAACAAGCCCTTGATGCAGGAAGCTTTGGGTAAAGAAATTTTACCAGATAGTATTGTTCACAGAAGAAAGATGGGATTTACTTTCCCATGGGATTTATGGTTGAAAAATGATTTGAGAGAATACTCTGAAAAATCTCTTTCATTCCTTAAAAATTCAAATCACTTTAAAAAAGAAGGAGTTGAAAAAATTTACAATGGCTTTCTTAAAGGGCATTATTCATACACTGTGGTTCTAAGCTTAGTGATACTCTCAAGATGGATGCAAAAGAATTATGTGCAATAAACCAGCGGTAGTCATCCTTAGTCAATGGTTTGCTCCAGCATATGAAGCTGGAGGTCCTGTAGTATCGCTTTTAAATCTAGTACAAAATATATCCAAAGATGTACCTGTATTTGTTATTGCTGGAAATAAACAACCTTCAGGAAGGTTAATTAATGAAGAGGAGAATTCCTTAAAGGATTTTGAATTAAGAAATGTACATATTGTACGTGGGAGTGGTTTTATCTTTATTCTTAGAAGTATTCTTAAGCTTTGGAATAAGCCTTATCACTTTACCTGGTACTATAATGATATTTTCATGTTAACCTGGTTTATCTTTCCTAGATTTCTTCAAACTTTTAGTAGAAGGTCTGGGGAAAATCAAATTCTGGCAACAAGAGGAATGCTTTTAACAGGTGCTTTAAGTCAGAAAGCCTTGAAAAAGAAGTTGTATCTGTGGTTTTACTCTTTATATCAGTACTGGTTTCCCGTTAGATATCACTTTACAAGTGAAAATGAAAGATTAGCGGCTCAGGTGAGAATCGGCGCTCCCTTTTACTTTGAATTCCCCAATTTAGGACCAAAGGTGGGGCTGCTACCACAAAAGGAAAAGGAAGCAAATAGGTTGCGAATTGGCATTGTTGGAAGAATTCATCCTATAAAAAACCTTTCATGGATTTTTGATGTAATAATGAACTTACCGGAGGAATTACAGGGTAAATTATGTATCTATTTTTTTGGTAATGTGGAGGATGTACTGTATTACCGAAGTTTGCGTGAGAGGGTTGATGAATTCCACAATTTGGATGTAAAATTTCACGGCGGGTTTACACCCATTGAGTTAGAGAAAATATATCAAAAATTCGATGTCCTGTGTTGTCCATCTTTAAGCGAAAATTATGGACAATCTATAGCCCAAGCCCTAGCCTGGGGAATACCTGTAATTGCAAGTGAAAATACTCCTTGGGAAGGTTTAGAAGAAGCCAACGCAGGTTTTACAATTGATCCCTCCAATACCCAAGGGTATGAAGATAGAATAATAAGGTACTTGGAAATTGGAGGTGAGGATTGGGAAAGGCTGCGCTATAATGTAATAAAATTTGCACAATCTAAATTTAATTTTAATGAACAAATCCAGGCTTATCGTGATATGTTTGGTATTTCAGAAAATAATAATCAAGGGAATTTATAATTAATGAAATATATTTTAGGTATCAATGCCTTCCATGGTGATTCTTCAGCTGCCATCTTCAAGGATGGACAATTAATAGCTGCCACTGAAGAGGAACGTATTCTTCGCATTAAGCACTGGGCTGGTATGCCTGCCCAAGCTATTGAATTTTGTTTAAAGGAGGCTGGCGTTACCCTACGTGAGATCGATGCAATATGTGTTTCTCGTGATCCTAGTGTAAACGTAAACAAGAAAATTAAACACCTGCTTAAACATGGATTCCAACTGTCTAATCTATATGATCGTATAAAGAATAGATCTAAAGTAGCGTCTTTCGAAAAACAATTAGCAGATGCAATGGACTGTCCCATAGAGGCTATTCAGGGTAAAGTGCAAAATATAGAGCACCATCGCAGCCACTTAGCATCAGCTTTTTATCCCTCACCTTTTGAGGAAGCTGCACTTATTTCTATAGATGGAATGGGTGATTTTACCTCTACTATGGTGGCTACAGCTAAAGGGAATGATATTCAAGTAATATCAGAAGTGAATTACCCTCATTCTCTCGGTATGTTCTATACCTCCTTTACACAATATTTGGGTTTCCCTCACTATGGAGATGAGTACAAGGTAATGGGGCTAGCTCCCTATGGCAAACCTGAATTTTTGAAGGAACTTGATCCATTTATTCAGTACGATGGTAAATATGGATTTACCCTAAACAAAAAATTCTACCCACATTTTAGCAAGGGAGTGGATATGAATTGGGTTGGAGGTTCTCCAGTCATTGGAAAATTATATTCTAAAAAGTTTGAGGAGGTATTTGGTCCTGCCAGAAAAAAAGATGAGGAATTAACCCAAAAACATAAAAATTTAGCAACCTCGGTTCAAAGAAAGTGCGAGGAAATTATTTTTCAGATATTAACCAGATTACAAAAAGATACCGGCCTAAAAAATCTATGTATATCTGGAGGGGTAGCACAAAACTCCGTAGCCAATGGAAAAATTATTTCGAATACTGGGTTTGATAATGTCTATGTACCCTGTGCAGGCCACGATGCGGGTACCGCAGCAGGTGCAGCTTTATATTATATGCATCAAAATCTAAATATTAAAAGGCGCTGTCCGGATTACAATCCCTACACCGGATATAAAGCAAATGAGGCAGAAATTGAGCAATGTTTGTCCCAAATAGAACAACCCTGGAAAAAAGCTTCCTCGCAAAGCGAATTATTTGATAAGGTGTGTGACTGTCTTGAAAATGGAGGCGTTGTGGGCTGGTATCAGGGTAGAGCAGAGTTTGGTCCAAGAGCATTGGGGCACAGATCTATTCTAGCAGATCCCCGCCGTAACGATGTTAAGGAAATTCTTAACCTCAAAATCAAACGCAGAGAGTCTTTCAGGCCGTTTGCACCCTCCATTTTGAAGGAATATGTGGATGAATATTTTGAGAATGCGGATTTTGTCCCCTTTATGGAAAAGGTGTATCCCATTAGGCCAGAAAAGCATGCAGAAATTCCTGCAGTTACCCACGTCGATGGAACAGGAAGATTGCAATCCGTTGACGGGAACATTGAGCCAAAATATTATGGATTAATCAATCGTTTCAGAGAAAGAACGGGAGTCCCAATTTTGGTTAATACTTCCTTCAATGAGAATGAACCCATTGTGAACAGACCTCAAGAGGCGTTGGATTGCTTTCTCAGAACTAAAATGGATATGTTAGTTCTTGAAGATTATGTAGTTACGAGATGAGAATCCATCTAATTACCGTCTGCTACAATTCTGAGCAGACACTAGGAGATACCATTAAATCGGTAAAATCGCAGCTAGACTGCGATTTTTTATATCACGCGCAGGATGGGCAGTCCAAAGACGGTACAGTCGCTCTGTTGGAGCGGGAGGGCGTTAATTTCGTTTCCGAGCAAGATGCTGGCTTGTACGATGCGCTGAACAAAGCCGTTGCCAACGCAGGTTCCCAGGATATTATTGGTTTTATACATGCGGATGATGTCCTGGCTAGCCCTGATGCCCTTAAAGCTGTGCAAGTGTGTTTTAAAGAGCACCCAAACGCAGATGCGGTCTATGGGGATCTGGAATATTGGAACGAAGACCTCAGCAAAAAAGTCCGCACTTGGAAATCTGGCAAGCAAGCCTCCTTTGCCATCGGTTGGATGCCTCCGCATCCTGCTTTATATATTAAAAAGTCCGTTTTTGATAAGGTCGGTCTTTTTCGATTAGACATGGGTTCCGCAGCCGATTTCGAATGGATGCTACGTGCCATTCACATCCACAAGATTAAATTGCACTACCTCCCTAAAACCCTGGTTAAAATGCGGGTAGGAGGTATGTCCAACGCCAACCTCGCTGCACGCAAATCCGGCCTCAAATACGATCTCAAAGCATGGGAAGTAAACACCGGCAAAAAAAACTATCTCGCCGTCCTCCTCAAAAAACTCCGCAAAATTCCACAGTACTTCTAACCGACCTCCAACCTGCATATTGCACGGAACACGCTGGCTGAGCGCAATCTAAGTTAGCATCAAGAATAAAAACAACCTCCCTTCTTAAAGAGATTTCTCCCTCCACAAGATAGAGGTGTGGTCAGTCGAAATTAAAACCCCATTTCTAGGCTGGTTCTTTCGCCCTTGTTATCTCGATACACCTCTCCTTCGTCGAGGCACTCGATAACCGTTAAAGCCCGCAGCTGTCATCCCGCATTAGGCGAGATCCCATAAGCTCCAACGCGATTCCCCCTTCGATAAATGTCCGTGCGTCCTTTTGGGCATCAGATCAAGATCGAAATGAATCAAAAGAAATCCATAGAAAACCAAAAGATTGACAGGGTCGAAGACCCAAGACCTAGGCTTGGGGAAATCCTTTTAGGTCTTTCTAAGGATTTCTGAAGATGAATGAGAGAGGGATCTGCAGCCCTAGCCTTTTTGTTTACTTTTTTGGTAATGAAAAAAGTAAAGCGAGTAAAATAGAATATTACCTACAATGTTTAATGAGCAATGTTTTGCTCTAACTGGATTTCTCTCTCCTCTTCATTACGGTCGAAATGACAACTTTGTATCATGGCAGCATCCTCCGCCCATGTTATCTCGATACACCCACGCTTGGGGCGTGGCCACTCGATAACCGTGCTAAACCCGCAGCTGTCATCTCGGATTAGGTGGGATCCCATAAGCTCCAACGCGAGTCCTCCCATCGATAATTGTCCGTGCGTCCATCTGGCCATAGATTTCTAAGGAAATAGATGTAGAATAAACATTAGTAAGACCAGGAAGCGATAGCTCGCCTGGCCGCACTTATGTTTACCGAACAGCTATGACTAAAGAAATGTCTAGGCCTAGATTTTTTTGTTTCGTTTTTTCATCGATGGAAATCGAAGATTCATGAATTCCATTAAAATCAATTACCTGATGAATAAAAAATGAAAAAGAATATGAAAGGAATAAGTTATGCCTTGACGGGATTTCTCCTTCCGCTTCGGTGCAGTCGAAATGACAACTTTTTATCCCGGATGAGTCCTCCGCCCATAACCAAAGCTGTCATCTCGAAGGAGCCTCCAAAAATGCCTTGCTCCAGCAACAAAAAAATTGACTGGCGACTGAGAGATCCCGTTAAATACATCGTAAAACGTGGTCCTCGAGTGCTTCGCCCCGATAGGGAAGAAGTATATCGAGAGGACATAGGCAACGCTTTCCTAAATTGAATAGATCCTCGAGTGCCCCGACCGGTAAGCGTCGGGGTGTATCGAGAGGACACAATCCGAGCGTACCCCTTCATCCTTTCATCAATTCATCCTTCATCTCTACCGCCTACCGCCTACCGCCTACCAGCTACGAGCTATGAACTACGAACTACCACCTATAAACTAATCCCCCTAATTCCAACCAATTTTTTCAGAAAAACATTTGTTCAATTAAAAATATTGTATAAATTCATAGTAATAATCAATTTAAAACCTACCACATATGAGGCTCATTCCGCAACATTACTATGTTTACATAGTATCCAATTACAGTAGAACAGTATACCATACGAGCTCCTCGGACAACATGCGCTTATTGGTATATAAATTCAAGAGAAGTATTTATAATTCCGCCTACGAAAGAGGCCAAAAAACCAATCAACTAATGTTTTACGAAAGATTCAACACTCGCAAAGAAGCCGAAGAACGCGTTAAAGAGATCCGTAATTGGGACAGAGAAAAGAAGGAAAAGTTGATCAAAAAGATCAATCCCCAATTGCTCTGTATTAACCGAGTTATTATTTAATGCACTTTAACCGCTTAAAATGTGTTTAAATATTTTGGTCGATTTATTGTTTAATAAAAATATTTAACTATATTTAAGAAACCTACCACAAATCCCGTCAAGGGATAAACCGAAGGCCCAAAGCTACCTACCAGGTTTTGGGCCTTCTTTTTTTAAGTCACTTTGGGTTGGATATTTGTTTCCCCGCACGGTACCTTCCAGCATTGTCCTTTCGGCTAACCCTTTTCATCGCCTTCATCCCTTCATCTATTCATCTCTTTCAGCTTCCCGGCTCCCGGTCCTCGAGTGCTTCGCCCCGATAGGGAAGAAGTGTATCGAGAGGACGTGATCAGAGTGTATACCTTCATCAATTCATCGCCTTCATCTTTTACCTAACCCCTGTCAGCTGCGAGCTAAGAACTATCAACTACAATCTTCGCCCATGTTATCTCGTTACACCCTAGCTTTTCCCCTGGGTACTCGATAACCGCTAAAGCCCGAAGCTGTCATCCCGTATTAGGCGAGATCCCATAAGCTCCAACGCGACTCCTCCTTCGATAATCATTCGTGCGTCCTTTTGGGCATCAGATCAAGATCGAAATGAATCAAAAGAAATCCATAGAAAACCAAAAGATTGACAGGGTCGAAGACCCAAGACCGCGGCTTGGGGAAATCCTTTTAGGTCTTTCTAAGGATTTCTGAAGATTAATGAGAGAGGGATCTGCAGCCCTAGCCTTTTT
Source organism: Luteibaculum oceani (assembly GCF_007995015.1). Taxonomy (NCBI): domain Bacteria; kingdom Pseudomonadati; phylum Bacteroidota; class Flavobacteriia; order Flavobacteriales; family Luteibaculaceae; genus Luteibaculum; species Luteibaculum oceani. Next base: position 97,921 of record NZ_VORB01000004.1, on the reverse strand, counting down.
GTTTACTTTTTTGGTAATGAAAAAAGTAAAATGAGAAAAACCAAAGATTACAGAAATGGATTTGGGCAACGCGTCTCCCAATCGAGATTTCTCTCTTCACTTCGTTCCGTTCGAAATGACAACTTTGTGGCATGGCTAAATCCTCCGCACATGTTATCTCGATACACCCACGCTTGGGCGTGGCCACTCGATAACCGTCTAAAACCCACAGCTGTCATTTCGAAAGAGTCTCTCAACATTCAGGCTCAAGAAATTATATTGTTCGGACGACTGAGAAATCCCGTTAATACCACCGCGACTTCCACCTTCGATAACCTCTAGGTTTACCGAAACTCGGTCCTCGAGTGCCCCGACCAGTAAACCCTCGGGGTGTATCGAGAGGCCACGATCCGACCGTTCCTCTTCATCCCCTCATCAATTCATCCTTCATCTCTACCACCTACGAGCTACTAGCTACCAGCTACCACCTAACCCCTACGAACTAACTCCTTCGCCTCCTGATACTCCCTAACAATCCTCTTTACAACTTCGCCAGCGGGTAAAACATCCTTGACCAAAGAAATAATCTGACCAATTTCCAACTCCCCCTCTTCCAAATTACCATCAAACATGCCCAGTTTTGCTCTTCCTTTTCCCAGTAATGTTGCTAGATCTTCTTTACTTGCTCCCCTTTGTTCAAGCTTTTGAACCTCCTCGAAAAACTTATTTGGTGCCAATCGAACAGGATTTAATGGCTTTAGAGACAATTTGGTGGCTCCAGATGGAAGATTACACAGGTAATTTTTGTAATTCGGATGACAGGAAGCTTCAATGGTGGGAACAAATACCGATCCCATTTGAACCCCACTTGCACCCAAAACCTGAGCAGCTAAGAGGCTCCTTCCAGTGCCAAATCCTCCAGCGGCGAAATAAGGAATATCAAGATTGCCCTGCAGTTCTTGGAGTAGGACTAGGGAGGTAGTTTCGTCCCTTCCATTATGGCCCCCGGCCTCAAAACCTTCGGCAATAACCGCATCTACTTCAGCATCCTGAGCTTTAAGCGCTAGTTGGAGACTAGGTACGACATGAAAAACCTTTATACCATTTTCTTTAAAGATGGATGTAAATTTTTTTGGGGATCCTGCGGAGCATATTACTATTGGTACCCGATGTTTTATTATTAGCTGAACTTGCTCCTCAATTTTTGAATAAAAAAGTGGAAGATTGACAGCAAAGGGTAAGTCCCCAATTGCAGTTTTGATTTTTGTCAGGTGAATATCTAACACTTCGGGAGACATGGATCCTGCACCTATACAACCAAGAATTCCAGCTTTAGAACACGCCAGTGCTAGTTTCCAGCCGGATACCCATACCATTCCCGCTTGAATTATCGGATATTTAGTTCCACTTATCGATTGATGTAAATTCTCCATGAAATTTATATCAGAATAATTTCGTTTGGAGCGAAAATACTTTATTTTGGCGCCAACAACCCAATGAATCAAAGCTTCATTAGCATGAAACAATTCTTTACCCGTCTACTAATTTTCTCTCTTATTATCTGTGGAGTAGGGGAGTTGAAAGCCCAAAACTACCGTCTTGAAGCGGGAGTTCGTTTGGGTGGTGCTAATTATCTTGGAGATATAGGTGGGAAGTTCCTTCCTCGTAGGGATTTTGTAGCCGATATTAAATTGAAAACTACGGGGTTATCTGCCGGAGCATTCGCAAGATATGCGTTAACTCCAGGTATTAACATTAATCTGAGTTATCAATTTGGTCGTATCAGTGGAGCGGATAGCTTAAGTACTAATCCTGGAAGAATGGGACGTAACCTTAGTTTTACAAATGACATTATGGAGATGGGTGCTGTAATGGAGTTTGAGTTTTATGAGAATTATAACGTCGGGAGAAACCGTCAGTATAGAGTGGATTTCACCTCCTTTGTATTTATTGGAGTTGGATATTTTACGCACAATCCAAAGACTGAGATTGATGAGGAAATTAATGGTCAAACATTTTCAGGAACGATTGAGTTAGCACCTTTACAAACTGAAGGGGTGGCATACGAATTATCTGGTTTAGCATTAAATACTGGTATTGGTATGTACTGGACTGTGGATAGAAATTTCAGAATTGGAGCTAGATTGGGTGTAAGAACTACGCAAACGGATTATTTAGATGACGTTTCTACCAAATACAAGGATCCTAAAACATTCCCTGAAACGCCTCAGGGCCAACTTGCAGCTGCGGTAGCAAATAGATCTGATGAATTAGAGAATTCTCCGTACAATCCAACGGCTGGTAGTATCAGAGGTAATCCAGATTATGACGATTCTTATGTATTCGCAACCCTAGATCTGTCCTATGTATTTAGAGGTAAGGGAGGGAAGTTCAGAAGAAACTTCCACAATGGATACAGAAGGTCTGGTGGAAAAAGAACCCGAACATCTCGTTTCTTCTCTTTCTAGTTTAGAATTTAGTTCTTCAAAATATTTAAAGCCCAGCATTCGCTGGGTTTTTTTGTTGGTAAAACTATATACCCTCAAGCTTTAGTTGTTTTTCTTGTAAGAGGAATTATTACCTTAATTGTTTAAACCAGCGCTGTCATCCCGCCTAATGCGGGAGCCCGTCAATCCCACCGCGACTCCCCCCTTCGATAAACTCTAGGTTTCCCTAAACTCGGTCCTCGAGTGCCCCGACCAGTAAAGCGTCGGGGTGTATCGAGAGGACCTGAGCAATGCTCTTATCAACGAAATTTCCCCTCCCTTCTACGAGCTAAGTACAAAGAGCTAATCCCTCCGCCAATGTTATCTCGATACACCCACGCTTGGGCGTGGCCACTCGATAACCGTCTAAAACCCGCAGCTGTTATTTCGAAAGAGTCTCCTAACTTCCAAACTTCGGAAACAACATCGTCCGGAGGACTGAGAAATCCCGTAAGTTACACAGCGATACCTGGTCCTCGAGTGCTTCGCCCCGATAGGGAAGAAGTGTATCGAGAGGAGGTGATCAGAGCGTACAACTTCATCAATTCATCGCCTTCATCCTCTACCTAATCGCAAACAGCTACCAGCTACGAGCTAATTCCTTCGCCCTTGTTATCTCGATACACCCACGATTGGGGCGTGGGCACTCGATAACCGTGCTAAACCCGCAGCTGTCATTTCGAAAGAGTCTCCTAACTTCCAAACTTCGGAAACAACATCGTCCGGAGGACTGAGAAATCCCGTAAGTTACACAGCGATACCTGGTCCTCGAGTGCTTCGCCCCGATAGGGAAGAAGTATATCGAGAGGAGGTGATCAGAGCATATAACTTCATCAATTCATCGCCTTCATCCTCTACCTAATCGCAAACAGCTACCAGCTACGAGCTAATTCCTTCGCCCATGTTATCTCGATACACCCACTCTTGGGGCGTGGCCACTCGATAACCGAGTTAAACCGGTAGCAGTCATCCCGAACTTGTATGGATCCTAATAGCCACAACGCGACCACCCCCTCCAACAATCATTCGTGCGTCCTTCTGGGCATCAGATCAAGATCGAAATGAATCAAAAGAAATCCGTAGAAAACCAAAAGATTGACAGGGTCGAAGACCCAAGACCTAGGCTTGGGGAAATCCTTTTAGGTCTTTCTAAGGATTTCTGAAGATGAATGAGAGAGGGATCTGCAGCCCTAGCCTTTTTGTTTACTTTTTTGGTAATGAAAAAAGTAAAATGAGAAAAACTAATGATTACCGAAATGGATAAGGGCATTGCGCCTCCTATTCGGGATGTATCATAACCGCTCCAAACCCATCTATAAAAACAAGTGAAACCTAGACTTGGGGTAACCGCCCTCCAAAAAATCCATAAAATATTATTATAGAAATCCGCTGAAAATAAAGGAATACAGACCAGTTATCGAATAAAAACAACATTTAATCCAAAAAAAATGTTCAATAAAATTTGGTGGTTGGAAAAATTTGTATAATTTTAATACTAACAATGACGGAATTCAATACTAATCCTGATAAGAATTATTGAATTGTTTGATTTGATAGAAAGTTGAAAAATGATCTTTGAAATATTTGAAAAGTATTGTAGGGTGTAAGTGTTTACCTACCCATTTATAATTCTACGATACTTTTTAAGATCTTCACCTACCACAGAGTGCGTTTGAAACGGAGAAAGATTCACGGTGTCTACCACCACCGGGGCTCTTTTTCCATTTCTTTCGCTAATAAAAGTGAAGGTCTTTATGGTCTACCACAACTTGGGCAACCCGCTCGAGTTTTTCCGAAAAGCAGAGTGCTTAATGTCGTAAATTGCCACTACCACCTTCTTTGAGTATCTCTGCTTTTCTTTTTTTCTAGGTTGCCGTAATTTCAAAACATAATAATATTTAATGATTCCCCTACCAGGTGTGCTCAATGGTCAGAGCAAGAAAGCCCGCGAAGTCCTACCAGTTCGCGGGCTTTCTATTTTTATTGTTTCAACATATATTACCCTGAACCTGTGTTATCTAAACATACCCTTGCTTAGTGCATGGTCGATCTAAATGACATCCTTCGAACTCAAGCCAAATCCTTTGCCCAAGACCACCGCCGTCATTTTGAAAGAGTCTCTAATATCCAAACTCCAGAAACAACATCGTTCGGACGACTGAGAAATCCCGTACGCTTCATCGCGCCTCCGCCCCATCGAGACATGTCCGTGCGTCTATCAGGCCATAGATTTCAGAGGAAATAGATGCAGGATAAACATTAGTAAGACCAGGAAGCGATAGCTCGCCTGGCCGCACTTATGTTTACCGAACCGCTATGACGAATGAAATGTCTAGGCCTAGATTTTTTTGTTTCGTTTTTTCACTTGTACTGAGTTTGCCGGAGTATCAATGAAAAAAATGAAAAAGAATATGAAAGGAATAAGTTATGCCTTAACGGGATTTCTCCTTCCCCACGCTTGTGGCGTGGTCGTTCGAAATGACAGTTCTGAAGTCTTGAAAAGGCCTTTGCCCTGGACCAAAACTGTCATCTCGAAGGAGCCTGCAAAAAAGCCTTGCTCCAGCAACAAACAAGTTGATTGGCGACTGAGAGATCCCGTTAATAACGCAGCGATCAATTGTGGTAAACCCAATTCCTAGTAAAAATAGCTGTTAAACCTCATCATTCAAAAAATCCCAATTCGGATTAGTCTTTTCAATCAAAGCTTCTTTCTTATCTCTGCGCCATTTTTTTAATTCCTTTTCCCTGCCAATTGCTTGGTTGATATCCTCGAACCTTTCGTAATAGATTAGAAACTGACAACCGTACCTTTTGCTGAACGCATTTAGGAGTTTGCCTTGTTGGTGTTCGTAAAGTCTCCTTTTGAGATTATTACAAACACCAATATAAAGTACTGTCTTTCTTTTATTAGTCAGAATGTACACGTGGTAGTTGGCCATGTACTTAAGTTACTTAAATAAAAAGATACTCTCTAACGAGATTTCTCTCTTCACTCCGTTCCGTTCGAAATGACAGCTTTGTAACTAGGCTAAGTCCTCCGCCTTTGTTATCTCGATACACCACTCCTTCGTCGTGGCACTCGATAACCGTCTGATTCCTGTAGCCGCATTAGGTAGAATCCCGTTAACCTCATTGTGATCCACCCCTGCGTTTATCATTCGTGCGTCCAAAAGGCCATAGATTTCAGAGGAAATAGATGCAGGATAAACATTAGTAAGACCAGGAAGCGGTAGCTCGCCTGGCCGCACTTATGTTTATCGACCAGCTATGACGAATGAAATGTCTAGGCCTAGATTTTTTTGTTTCGTTTTTTCATCGATGGAAATCGAAGATTCATGAATTCCATTAAAATCAATTACCTGATGAATAAAAAATGAAAAAGGATTGCTTAATGCTTCCAAAGAGAACCAAGCTGATGAAAGGCAGCTAACCTTTTTGTTTACTTTTTTGGTAATGAAAAAAGTAAAGTGTGAAAAACATATGATTACCAAAAATGTCTATTGGGCAATGTTCTGCTCTAACGAGATTTCTCCCTCCATTTCATTACGTTCGAAATGACAGCTTTGTGGCTTGGCTTCTTACTCCGCGTTTGAGCAACCCTGTCATCGCGACGGAGCCTTCTTAAAAGCCTTTTCACCAGATACAAAAACTTGATTGGCAACTGAGAGATCCCGTCAACTACACCACGCCCCATCTTTTATTTTTGTATCAAATTCAAATTATTTGAATATAATTTGTAATTAATTAAAATATTTTTCTATTTTTAATAAACCTACCACGCAAGCCTCATTACTGAGGCGGAGAAGCCCAAGTTCGCCTACCAGAATTTTGGGCTTTTTTTTGATTCATGTTTAAGGAAAAGAGTGCGTTCAAATGGGATAATTGCCCTTAAACATTCTTTTGAGCTATTCTCTCCAAAATTTCACCCAAAAAAGCCTCTTTATATCTGTAAAAAGTCATCAGAATAGGTCTAAATCAACTCCTCATTTTGCAAAAAAGGCCCTTTTTTCGTGATATTGATTAGAATCAGAATGCCCTTCTAATCTTTTATCTATAAGTCTTTCAGATGTGACACTTTTTTAAAAAAGTGATACACAAAAAGTCACAAGCTCAAATTTTTGGAACTAAGGACAATTTGTTCAGACCTTAAATGGAAATCAAAAAATAACCTACCATGAAAAAGAAAATTTTATTGATGTTGATTTTGGGTCAATTGTGTGTATTCCAATCCGTATCCCAAACAAAACAATTCCTTAATCTATCTAAAATTGAAAGAAAAATTGAATCAAAGATAAGTGACATAAAAGAGGGGATAAAGCGAAATGTTTGCTATAAAAGTCCTGCTAAAGAAGGGGGAGATGATAAGGATAAGCGAAATATTATTTGGTATAGCGAATCATTTGACGAAAAGAAGTTTCAAGAGGTAATAGATGCTAAACTTATAATTGCCTATGATGCAGGATTACTATCGAGAGAATCCTTTGTTGAGATGAAATTGCTAGCTGGTGGTAAACAGAAGGATTTTGAGAATGATTTCCAAAATTTTTTGGTAAACAATCCACTGGAAGAGGCTCCAGATCCTGATGCCTTTTTGGATGATTTATTGGAAAATAGTCTTGACTTTACCCATGGAGTTCTTACTCCAGTATTGGTCAAATCATGGAATTGTCAAATTAGGAAAGCGAAGAATAGGAGTCCAAAGGATAAATGTCGGTACAAAAACGAAGGAGTTTCCAACAAGGGGCAGAATAAATGTAATAAAAGAGCCTCCTCAAAATTGCATGAGACCTTTCCTCTATGTGATGGGTATTACGGGGTCTTTTTGGTAACAATTAAATCCCACCAAAAAGATTATCCTGGGGCGCGTTGCCGAGGTAAGCATTATCGCGAAAGATGTAATAGTTTTTTTGTGTTAATCAAGCCAACTCTACCTCCAGGTATTGAAGAGTATTCTCCTACTCCTCGAAATGCATTTTTATGTTCAGATGGAATGGCAGAATTGAGAATGGATAAAAATGTGCCTTTTCAGGACGGAATTTGTTGGAGTGATTTGGTAGATAATAAGGTGAAATTCCCAATATGCAGTCCAAATAAATATACTAAACAGGTATATACGGGAAGTGGATTACTCTATGGAGCTCAGTACTATAGAAAATACACGAATGGCTGTCCAGGTCAAATAAAAGGATTAGTTAATCCTTTTATTGTTGTTCCTATTGCTGATCTTAGTATTCCTGAACCACTGGAGTTTTCTCTTCCAATATGTGAACCAGGAATTGATACCCTTAAGGTTACCAAATTCCTTACCACCGAATACAGTGAAATAAAAAGGGAAGTTTTGTGGTATAAAACCAAAGATAACCAGGGCGAAACACCTTTTTATATTGGTCCAAATTACCCGGAATTTTTTGAAAAGTTAACTTCGGTATACTATTCATATCGAGATACCTACGGGGAAAGTAGTTGCCCTCCTAAGGAAAGTGATAGGAAGAAGGTTACAGTTATTGTTCTATCCAATTTAATCGACTATGCGGAGGATGTGAAGCTTCCTGAACACCTTAGTTTTAGAATCGAGGATCCGAGGCAATATAATCCTCAGCCATCTTGTTTCTCTAATTCAAGATATTTTGTCGAATTAGATCAAATAGATAAATCTCAAATTGAGACGAATATCTTAGATAATGATGAAACGGAGGAAGTGGTAAAAGCCCATGAATACAGTGTTAGAGTTCGTGATGCTTTTATAAAGTGGTATCGCGTAGAAGAAGATGGAACACGAACACCATATTCCTTAGATGATGAAATTTATGAGTATAGGAATGGTAAATATTTAGTTTGTGCTGAAAACGCGGGAATTGATCAGGGAGATTATAATACTGTGGTGACCTACGAGGGGGATATCATGGTGGATATAGAAATTTCAGATTCCCAAGGACGCTTGACTGCACCTGTAAGCTGTCCAATGTACTTTACTATTACACGAGATATTCAGTTAATAAAATCAGATTGGGAGTCATGTGCTTCGTATTACAGCAAGTTACCAGAGATGCTTGCTAATACTGTATATCAAGCTGGATGTAACTCCATAGAATATGAAATGATATGCCCAGATAATGCACATTTGGTGGAAATAGGAATAGATCAACAGTCTATGGACGATCTTTTGGTAGCGGTGAATGATTTAGCGCCTAACGTACAGTTATTTGATTCTAAATCTTCCTGGGAGCAGACTATAGGGCTAAGAGAGCCAGAAAAATCAATAACTGCTCTTAATTATCATTTAGTTCCTGCTCCAGAGTATTCCTTTGAAAAATATGTATTGAATATAGAGAGTAATGTGTCCTTTTTTGATAAGGTGCATGCCCAACATTGTGCTTTTGTCTTTAAATGCAGGAATTGTGATAAAACCGCTGTAGAAAATATTGAAACTAATCTAAATAAATAACTTATCATGAAAAATATTTTATTAACCATATTAATTGTATTCTCCATATCAACATGGGCGCAAGATTACTCCGTAGAGATTTTTGAAACCGATTTTCTGAATATATCTCCATTTAAGGCAGGGGATACTCTTATCGAACAAAAATTGGATATAAATTATGTAGAAATAAAGTGGGATCAAGAAACAGAATCTGTAAGCTATCCCTTATCATTATTTTCAAAATTGAACGGAGTAATGTATGAAAGGGTTATTGTGGAGCCGAGTAATGGTGCTTTATACCTTGACGGAACTTCTGATTATTTCTTTGTCAATTACTTCTCAAGGAGTGAAATATTTCAAGAGGATTTGGACTTGCAGGATTGCAATATGTTCATTTCAGAAAAATCTAGTTTAATTATTCTTGAAATTCATCAGTTGTATTCTAGGCCAAACGGTGAGGAACTTTTTGTACTAAGTCAAGTAGTTTTAGAGGAAAATGGTGAGGTGAGTTTGTATTATTTTTCTCCGGATTTTGATAATATAAGTAAGAAGAAAAATTTGTTTTATTTGGGATTAGGTCACCTTAAGACTTTTGAGGTAAATGACGAATTCTTTGAAGAAATTGAGTTTAGTGTGAACCTAGGGTTCGATAGCGTCAATAAACCGGTAATCCGTAATTATGCAGATCATCTTGATACGGTTCATTCCTCCTTGTTTTCACCTTTCATGAATGAAAATTTTGGAGTTTATTTTTCCAAGGGACGATTCGGTTCCATCGAAGAAATAAAAAAATATGAGGATGAAAGGATAATTTATCCGACTGATTGTTATAAATTCATAGAAAAGTTACCGGAAGTTATATTTCAAGTATACGATATGCAGCGAGGAGATTTTGTTTTTAAAGAAACCGAGCTTGGAAATTTTAAAGAAAGAATTCGAAAGTTAAATTCCGGAATTTATGTTGTTCACTACATTATTGATGGGAATGTTATTTGCCGCCGAAAAGTATTAATCAATGACTAAAAATCTATACCTAATAATTATTTCAATCTTTCTTGTTATGTGTAAGGAAGGTGAGGTAATTACACCAAATAATTGCAATCCTTGCTCAATAAAAAGTGTTCTTTCTGCTAATTGTGGGAACAGTATAGATACTATTATAGATATTGATGTGGATGAATGGCGACATAATTCCGCTTACACCCAGTTTAATGCAGATGAAATGGAATATTATTTTTCTAAGCCTTTTTATTCTATCTGTCCTATGTTTCAGACGAAAATAAAAACTTCGTTTGAAGTCATGGAAAATAATGAAAAACTGAACTTTTCAACAGGCTATGAAGTCGGTATTTTAGGCGACAATCAAGTTCCCTCCAAAGAATGTTTTTGGCCAGATATTTCGATCAAGGATAGCCTTGCATCAAATAAGGAAATTAGGTATAGAACATTGGAAAGAAATGTAAAATGTAAAGCTAATGTTTTAAGTAACTTTAATGGTGGTCCAACTGGATGTTATGAAGAGATAACTGTTAGGTTGGTAATTCCGAAAATGTCGCCAGATGAGGCTTCTTCATACATACGGAATAACTTGAAGTCGACTAGATTACAAATAACTTTTGCTAGAATAGAAACGTAACCCCCCTCAAAAGCCACCATCCGGTGGCTTTTGTTTTTTCTAACCACCTTCTTTACCGACTCTATTTTTCTAAACCTCCAACACAAAAGATTTGCCTACCTTTGCAGGCCTAAAACAATTTCAATTTTCAGGTATGGAAGCCAATACCAAAGAGTTGTACTCTAAAGATTTTGCAGAGCACCTTAAAGAAGAAAAGCGTGCGGTAGATTTCATTTCTTACGTGGGAAAACTCCTTTACGATAAGAATATCGAACTGGTTTTATTCAGAAATCACCTCGTTGATTGTGGTGTGTCTGAAATTATTAACCTGCATAGATATGCCAATGAGGTAATTAAGAAACCCATTAGCATCGAAACTACAACTGATATTGCGGCGCTTATTCTTGAGAAAAAGCTTAAACCTGCAAAAATTGATGTTGGTCTTCTTGCTTCTGAATGGCAAGAAGAAAGCAAAAACTTTAACTCCCTTTCCGACTTTATCGATAATAAGCTTGCGCACATGATCGGTGAAGATAACGGTAGCATCGCTCCCAAAGATGTTATCCTTTTCGGTTTCGGAAGAATCGGTCGTCTTGCAGCAAGAGAATTAATTAAACAAGCAGGAAAAGGTCAGCAACTTAGACTGCGCGCTATTGTAACACGTGGTGATTCGGAAAAAGAATTAGTTAAACGTGCAGCCTTACTTAGAAACGACTCAGTTCACGGTCTTTTCCAAGGTACTGTTTCTGTGGATGTTGAAAATAAGTCGCTTATCATTAACGGTCAACGCGTTCACATGATCGCTGCTCCAAGCCCGGAGTCTGTTGACTACACGGCATACGGTATTGAAGATGCATTGTTAATTGATAATACCGGTGTTTTCAAGGATAGAGAAGCTCTAGGACGTCACCTAAAGTCTAAAGGGGTTTCTAAGGTTATTCTTACTGCTCCTGGAAAAGAGATTCCTAACATCGTTTATGGTGTAAATCACAAGGAACTAGATATCGAGAAGGAGAATATTTATTCTGCTGCTTCTTGTACTACCAATGCTATCGTACCTGTACTTAAGGTAATTAACGATCACCTGGGTGTTGAGAAAGGGCATATCGAAACGGTACATGCTTATACCAACGATCAAAACCTATTGGATAACATGCATGGTAAAAGCAGAAGAGGTAGATCGGCTGCTATTAACATGGTAATTACCGAAACTGGGGCTGGTAAAGCGGTTACTAAGTGTATTCCTGAGTTACAGGATAAACTAACCGCAAATGCAGTGCGTGTTCCTACTCCTAACGGATCTTTGGCTATCCTTTCTTTAACGGTTGGAAAAGAGTGTTCTGTTGAATCTGTAAATGAATTGTTGAAAAAAGCAGCTCTTCAAGGAGAGTTGGTAAATCAAATCAACTTCGCAATAGAGCCTGAATTGGTTTCTTCTGATATCATCGGGAATACTTGTTGTTCAGTTTTTGATAGCAATGCAACTATCGTATCTAGCGATAAAAAGAACATTGTACTATACGTATGGTACGATAACGAGTTTGGTTATACTAAACAAGTTATTCGTCTTGCGAAGTACATCGCTAAGGTGAGAAGATTAATCTATTATTAATAGACAACATATCTGGCTTAAATAGAGTCAAATCCCAATATTAAAAAAGGCTATTTCCGATAGGAAATAGCCTTTTTGTTTATACCGCATTTATAATTAAATCCCAAAACCGTAATACGCCTTGGTGCCATTTGGGTAAAAACCTTCAATCAAAACTCCAGATTTCTTTTTCTCTAACAGCAGCTTCACCTCCTCAGGGGTTTTTACTGGTTCCCTATCAATTTTTGTAATAACGAAACCTTCTTTAATTCCACTTCTTCGTAAGAGTGAGCCATCAATTCCTTCAACGATTACTCCAAAGGGTAGTCTCAGTTTATTTAATTCGTCTGGACTGGCACTTCTTAATTGAGCCCCCATTACGCTGCTAACTTCACTTTTAACGGGAGCTGCATTCAATTCCGTACTTCCGTTAATATTTCTCAGCGTAATCTTTCGTTTTAGCTTTTTGTCATTGCGCAGTAGTTCTATGTCAACTTTATCCCCAGGACGATATTTTCCGATTTGCTCCTGCAACTCAGTAACGTTTTTAACCTTAACCTCATTAACGGCCAGGATAATGTCGTTGGGTTTTATTCCACCTTCTTCCGCAGCTCCATTGTCGGCAAGACCAGCAACATATACGCCCTCGTAATTATCAAGATCCAGGTCCTCCACCAACTTGGCGTCTATATCACGGATACTAACCCCAATAAATGCTCTTTGAACCGCTCCAAACTCATATAAATCTGAAACTACCTTTTTCACCAAATTCACAGGAACCGCAAAGGCGTATCCAGCATAAGATCCAGTGTTGGAAGCTATGGCGGTATTAATACCTAGTAATTCACCGTTAACGCCTACAAGGGCGCCACCAGAATTCCCTGGATTTACTGCAGCATCGGTCTGAATGAAAGACTCCAAAGGAAATTGTCGGGTGGCATCCTGCTCTAGTAAATTGATATTCCTAGCCTTAGCACTTATTATTCCTGCCGTTACGGTGGATGATAAATTAAATGGGTTTCCAACGGCTAATACCCATTGCCCAACTTTTATCTGGTCGCTATTTCCATAGGGGAGATAAGGGTAGTTTTCACCTTCTATTTTTAAAAGGGCTAAATCAGTAGATGGATCCTTTCCTATGAGCTTTGCTTCTTTGGATTCCCCGTTATTGAGGTTAACCCGAATATTGTTGGCTCCATCAATAACATGGTTGTTAGTAACAATAAAGCCATCGGAGGAAACAATCACTCCCGATCCACTCGACATGGCCACTCTGGGCTGACTTGGATATCCAAAAAAGTAAGACCATGGGTCTTGTCTTCGTTGTCCTATGCGCTCCGTCCACACATGAACCACTGCATTCACAGCCTTTTCCGCTGCAAATTCAAAGTTTATTTGCTCGCCCTCATTCGTTGGAATGATAGGCATATTAACAAACTGCGCTGGTTTGGTCTGGGCTGGGTTTAGCTCTTGTTTTGCCTCCTGGGTGAAGACTAAATACATGATGCCAAATCCAATGAATCCACCCACTAGTCCGAAAAAGATATTATAAATGCCTTTTTTCATAGCTATTACTTCTTGTTATTCGCAAATTTAACGGCAGCCATTTTCTCCTAGTTTATTGCACGCGGTTAAAGATTGTTAAGCCTATCTTTGCAACATGAAACTCAATTTTCATAAATATCAAGGTGCGGGAAATGACTTTGTTATTATCAATGCCCTAGAACATTCAATACAAATTAGCGCATCTGAAGTTTCTAAGATATGCGACCGTAAATATGGGGTGGGAGCCGATGGACTAATGATTCTTTCTCATCGGTCTGGAGTAGATTTTCATTTAGATTACTTCAATGCGGATGGTTCGGTTAGTTTTTGTGGAAACGGTAGCCGATGCGCGGTTCGTTTTTACCACCATTTAACCGGAAAGGAAGCAGTTAAATTTAGCGCTTTCGACGGGAAGCACTTGGCATTTATAGAGCAAGACCTAGTTAAATTAGAAATGATGGTGCCACAAAAGGGCCAGTGGAAAAACCAGGAGTTTATTATAAATACTGGCGCGCCTCATGTTTGTGTTTCTGTAAATAACCTGGATGATTGCGATATATATGAAATTGCCAAACCAATTCGGTGGAGAAAGGAGTTTGCTCCCGTAGGAGTAAATGTTAACCTCTTCGAGAAAATTGGCGGACATCAGGTGAAAATGCGAACTTTTGAAAAAGGAGTAGAGGATGAGACCCTTGCATGTGGTACGGGAGTGACCGCTGTGGCTATTTCTGTATTACAAGACGATGTTAGCATAAATTCCGTTTTAGTGGAAACTAAAGGTGGAAAGCTAAAGGTGGATAGAAAAGGCGAAGGCACTTTTTGGTTAACCGGTCCTGCTACTTTTGTTTTTAGGGGAGAGATTGCAGTTTAAATGGATATTATATTAAGAGCACCGGAACCAGAAGATTTAGATTTTTTCTATCAATTAGAAAACGATAGATCCAATTGGATATTCGGAGATACGCGACAGGAAATTAGTAAACAGGTGCTTAAGCAATGGTTGTTTCACGGAGTTGATGTGTATGAAGCAAGGCACATGCGTTGGGTGGTTCAGTTTCAGGAAAAGGCAGTTGGGAGTATAGATTTATACGACATTGATTTTTTCCATCAATCAGGTTATCTGGCCATCTTGCTCGAAAAGGGGAGTAGAGGAAAAGGGATAGCTAAAAAAGCAATGCAAAAAGCATTGGTTAGTGCCCGTGAAAACCTGGGTTTGAGAAATATTTTCTCGGAGGTTTCTGAAAGCAACGAATCCAGCCTAATGTTATTTCCTTCGGTTGGATTCGAAAAGATAGGAGTAAAGAAAAAAAGTAAAAGAGAGTTAGATCAGTGGGTAGACGTAAACGTGTTTCAAAAAATACTGTAAAGCCAAAATTTTCCACCTATTTAAAGGGAGCCTTAATATCACTGGTGTTATTAGCGGTGCTTATAGCCTTTGCTGGATATTTTATAGCCCTTAAGCCAAATGTTAAGTCTAGCAAGGAGTTGGTACTTTATATTCCTTCTAATGCAACGTACCCGGAGGTTTTAGACTCCCTGAAAAAGCAGGTTATTTCCAATAAGTATACCTTTAAATGGATGGCGGAATTAATGGGGTACCCCTCATTAATAAAGGGTGGACGATATGTGTTGGCTCCGGATTTAAACAACCTCGATTTAATTCGAAAACTAAGAGCAGGAATTCAAGATCCAATTTTGGTTACGCTAAGCTCAAAAAGAACTTATCAAGAAGCACTCGGGCAGTTCTCTCATAATTTAGAATGCGACTCTCTAAGTATGGTGGATGAATTTGAATCTACTCTCGTAGGGGTTAAGGGAGATGTTCGGGGAACTTATCTCATACCAAATACTTACGAATTTTACTGGAATACCTCCTGTGTCCAGGTGGTGAGGCGATTGCTGGATGAGCAACAGGCATTTTGGAATACCTCTAGATTGGAAAAGGCCAAGAAACTGGGCTTAAGTAAGGAGCAGGTCTTTATTTTGGCTTCTATAGTGCAAAAGGAAACAGCCAAAGAGGATGAGATGCCACGGGTAGCTGGGGTATATTTAAACCGACTGAAAAAAGGTATGAAACTCCAAGCAGATCCAACCTTGGTTTATCTGTTAAAGGTTAAAATGAATAAGGTGGGGCGGGTTTTAAATGAGGATAAAAAGATCAAGTCGCCATACAACACCTATATATATAAGGGGTTACCGCCGGGACCTATTTATATTGCAAGTCCCAAGGTTATCGATGCAACTTTAAATGCCGAAAGTCATGCTTATCTGTACTTCTGTGCTAAGGAAGATTTTTCAGGATATCATAACTTCGCCAAAACTTATCGAGAGCATTTGTCAAATGCACAACGGTATCACCGAGAATTGAATAGAAGGAAAATTTTTAGATAGCTATACCATTCGGTAATGGATTATCAATAAATGTTTAACAGTAAAGGCTATACTTTAGCCAGAATAAAAAAAGATTATAAATGACCCCAATTAAGTTCGGAACGGATGGATGGAGAGCTATTATAGCCAAGGAGTTTACCGTAGAAAATGTAGCAAGAGTTACCGAGGCAACGGTGCAATGGTTAAAGGATAATACAAATGGAACCTCATCGGTAATTATTGGTCACGATTGTCGCTTTGCTGGTGAAATGTTCGCCAAAACAGCTGCTATTGTTTTCGCTAAGGGTGGCGTACAGGTGAAATTAGCCTCAGGCTTTGTTTCAACTCCTATGGTGTCTCTGGGCACTTGTAAAGAAAATGCGGATTTAGGTATTGTTATCACAGCAAGTCATAACCCTCCAGCTTACAACGGGTACAAAATTAAAGGATCTTATGGTGGTCCACTTTTGCCCGAAAAGGTCCAAGAAATTGAAGATTTAATTCCGAATAGCTCAGATTTTAAATACGATGAAGAGGAGTTCAAAGCACTTCAGGCAAAAGGGCTTATTCAGGATATAGATCTAGAAGGCATGTACATTGCCGCTGTTGAGGAGAATTTTGACCTCGATGCAATAAGAAACTCCGGATTAAAGTTCGCATACGATGCCATGTATGGGGCGGGGCAGAATGTTATTCGAAAGATTCTACCCGATGCGGTATTGCTTCATTGTGAGGATAACCCAGGTTTTATGGGGCAGGCGCCAGAGCCTATCCACAAAAATCTTTTGGAATTTTCCGATTTGATAAAAAATAGCGGAGATATTGCTGCTGGTCTTGCAACGGATGGAGACGCCGATCGAATTGGTCTGTATAATTCCAAAGGAGAATTTGTCGATTCACACCATATTATCCTTTTGCTGATTAAATATTTAGTCGAGCAAAAGAAAATGACTGGAAAGGTCGTGACAGCATTCTCGGCATCTGTTAAGGTGAAGCAGCTTTGCGATCATTTTGGATTGGAGCATGAAACAGTGAAGATTGGTTTCAAATACATCTGCTCTCATATGATTAGCGAAGATGTACTCCTTGGAGGAGAGGAGTCTGGTGGAATTGCAATTAAAGGTCACGTTCCAGAACGAGATGGAATTTGGATGGGGTTAGTTATTTGGGAGTATATGGCTAAGTCAGGTAAAAGCCTTGAGCAGTTGATTGATGAAGTATATGCTATTGTTGGAAAATTTGCCTTCCAACGTAACGATTTGCATTTAACGGAATCTGTAAAGCAGAGCATTATAGAGCGATGTAAAAAAGATGAATTCAAATCTTTTGGCTCAATGTCGGTTGCGGATATCCAAAAAATCGATGGGTTTAAGTATTTCTTTAACGAGGATGAGTGGGTTATGATTCGCCCTTCGGGAACTGAGCCTGTGCTTAGAACTTATGCTGAAGCAGAAACATTGCAAAAAGCCGAGGATATATTAAATGCCTGTAAGCAGGAAATTTTGGATTAATAAGCTAATCACCATTTGCTTACTTGTTACTGCTTCTCCCTTAAATGCAATGGAGGGAGATAGTATCAAAAGAAAGTCTTTTCCTATTATTCCAGTAGAAATTGGCCTACTTGCATCTTCGCAGGTAGGTCTTTCTATTTTCTGGTATCAAGATGGGTTTTCGCATTTTAAGTTTCGCGACGACATCCACCAATGGAGGGGCATGGATAAGGCGGGTCATATTATGTCTGCTTTTCAAGTGACACGTTCTAACATTAAACTTTGTGAACTAAGTGGACTCGAGTCTAGCAACGCTAAAAAGTGGGCGCTATTGAGTACATCCATCTTTTACACAGGTATCGAGGTGCTGGATGGATTTTCTTCTGGATATGGATTTTCTCTAAGTGATTTTGTTGCCAATGGAATTGGTATTGGTCTTGCGGGCCTTCCAGATCGAATGCAAGCTAGATTCTCTTTGAGGATTTCATACCGGCCTTCTCCTTACGCACAATATAGGCCCGAACTATTGGGAAAGAGGGGGGTAGAGCGATTTTTTAAAGATTACAATGGGCAAATTTATTGGCTCAGTTTGTGGAAAAATGAAAAGGATCATTGGTCCGATGTTTTCGGGTTGTCGCTGGGATACGGAGTTGAAGGTTTATTGGGTGGATCCAAAAACCCAGATAAAAATCAAGATGGAATGCTGATTCCAGAGTTTCTTCGAAGCTCAAAATTTTCCCTTGCTTTGGATGTGAAATTAACCCGTTTACTCCCAAATAATAGCAAGGCAATTAAGTGGTTGAAACTTTTAGATTTTATTAAAATACCGATGCCCGGAGTTTTTTGGTGTACAAAACAAAGAGAGTTGTCCTTCGGTTTTCCGTACTAGCAAATATCCTT
This sequence comes from Luteibaculum oceani, assembly GCF_007995015.1. Classification (NCBI taxonomy): domain Bacteria; kingdom Pseudomonadati; phylum Bacteroidota; class Flavobacteriia; order Flavobacteriales; family Luteibaculaceae; genus Luteibaculum; species Luteibaculum oceani. The sequence continues at coordinate 79,521 of NZ_VORB01000004.1, read as the reverse complement.
CTACAACGTGTTCTCGAAGTTTAATAATTTACTAGTGTTAAGGTGGCTGTTTTAATAATGCGCTTAGACGTAATTCTATAGTCTATAAACGATATAGCAGCCCAACTTATCGATTGTGGATAAAACTTTGTCAGTTTTTTTATTGGAATCCAAGTAAAAAAGCCTATTTTGGTATCAAATCAGGTTGAAAACTGATTTTAATCAGGTAGAATACTAAAGGTTTTACCGCTCCGACCAACCAACCAAACCTTAACCTATGGAAAAACTTTTTACCTCTTTTCCCTTAAAATTGTTTTCCCTCATTTTATTAGTCATCTCTTCGTTTCCTGTAATAGCACAGCAGGATACAATTGCACCTGTTGCAAGGTGTCGCAACGTAGAAATTGAATTGAATGAGTATGGCGTAGCGTACATCACCGCGACAATGGTGGATAATGGTTCCTACGATAATACAGTTTTGGCCGATCTCGAGTTAGATATTACTCAATTCGATTGCGCCGATCTTGGAGAAAATCAAGTAACCCTTACTGCTACAGACTCTGCTGGAAATCAAGCTTCCTGTTACGCTACCGTTACCGTTACCGAATTCGATTTGGGAATGTTGGTAAAAGAAGGTTTCGAGATTTTAGTAAGATCAAACCTTGTTTACGAAAACGATTTTGAAAATCCTGCTCACACGAATTTCAGGAATTGTGCCCCAGACTTTGCGCAGAATCTCGTTCGAGATTTATACGGTGATGGTTTTGATCAAATGTGGACGGTTGAAACTATGCAGATTAACGGTCCTGAAGGGCAGTACTCAGATCCTCAAGGATTAGGTGGTAATTATTGTCTTGGGATGTTAAGTACGGTTCAGGATGATAAAATTGCCTTTACGTTCGATAGAAAGGATTTAGATTACGTAAACCTTAATATGATCGTTTCTGCCATCGACGTACCTCGTTGTGGAGGACCTTTTGGTGTCAATGTTCCGAAATTTAATTTTAAACTTTACGATACGCCTTCTCAGACTTGGGATTTTGGAAATCCTGGTAGGTTATTAGATGAAGGTGAAGCGGAGGGAACTGTTCCTGGAGCCGACCCATACACATTTAACTGGTCTGAGATAGATGTAGACCTGGATGCTAGCACAGCAACCAATGGGTTCGTAACCCTATTGATCGACCAGCTTAATTCTTCTGGTTATGCTGCCATAGATAATTTGTCACTTTCATCATCTACTGATTCTAACAAATTCGTAAACCAACTTTTTGTGGATGAGGCGGATACGGCATGGCTGCAAGGGACTTTTACCCCTGGAGCTGCTGGAGATGCGGTTATAACCGCTAGTATGGGAGTGGCCGCTATAGATAATGCAGCAGGAGAGTGGTCATGGTATTATGTCTCTAACGATGGTCCAGATAACTCAACTGATGTTACTGTTTCTATTTCAGCTGGATGTTCTACAGAGGATTTCAATTTTGAATTGATAGTTAGGGATGTTGCTCCGGTTCCAACCGTTAATTCTGATACTGTTTTTCAAGACATATGTGTTTATGCAACCAATTCAGGGACTTTCTCTGATGTTGGATTGGATGTGGTAACCATCTCTGCTTCATCTGGTCAGGTTACTCAAGATAACGACTCAGCTGGAAACTGGTTTTGGACCGCTACAGAATACTACGAGGCCTTAACTCAGGTAACTATTACTGCTACCGATGAGGATGGTTTAGATTCTACCATAACTTTTATGGTCGATGTTGCGCCATGGACATTAAATCCATCCTGCGAGAATGTAACCATTACCCTTGGGGAGAATGGTCTAGCTACATTAAATCCTGCCCAATTATGGTCAGATTATCCAGCTTGTATGATAGCTGAAGCTACGCTAAGTCAATCACAATTTGATTGCGGCGATGTTGGAGAACATAACATTACGCTGTACTTAACAGATATTTACGGTAATTCCGATTCTTGTTCTTCGGTAGTAAATGTTGAGCAAACACCATTGGTGATAACCGGGGAAGTTTCAGAATATGGTTCTGGAAATGTTTCTTGTTTTGGTGCCAGTGATGGATTTATAGATGCTACTGTAGATGGCGGGTGTGGCAATTACACCTACCTGTGGTCGAATGGGGCTACTACTCAAGATTTAAATAATATTCCGGCAGGCACTTACACTTTAAGAGTTATTGACGGCACGGGTGCTAGCGCGGAGCAAACTTTTGTGTTGGAAAACCCCGAAAGATTGGATGCCAGCATTGAAGGAGATAAGGCTGTGTACGTTGGATATGGACCTAATGAGTGTATAGATATTTACGCTGATGTAAATGGCGGGGATGCGCCTTACACCTATTTATGGAATACAGGTTCAACAGCATCTAGTATTAGCGATTGTCCTACCCAGTCAACTACCTATACCGTAACGGTAACCGATGCGAATGGTTGTTCGGTAACTGTAGAAAAGGAAATTTGTATTGTTGATGTTACCTGTGGTAAGCCAAATAACCCAAAAGTAATTGTTTGTCACAACGGTAAAAACATGATTTGTGTGGATGAGTCTGCAGTTGCTGCCCATTTAGCACATGGTGATTACCTGGGTGGTTGCGAGTATAAGGACCCTTGTAATCCTTCTATTATAATTGCAGGTACAGAAGGTGATGGAGAAGAAGAGGGTGAGGAGAATAATAGAATTACACTTTCTGAGGGAGAAGGTGTTGTTGAAAATCCAGAATTAGTTTCAAAAAGCTCCGTGAGTTTTAAAACAGGTTCACTTTCCCTATATCCTAACCCATTTAATGCGAGCATCAATTTAGCAGCAAAATCAGAAGTAGAAGGTGATTGGAAGGTAGAAGTACTTGATGCTGCTGGGAAATTGATCGCCCTAGTTCTTGATCAAAAGCTTAAAGCAAACCAACCTATTCAACTAAAAATTAATAGCGATAATTTGACCCCAGGGGTGCTTTTTATAAAGGTATCCTCACCAACCGAGATAACGATAAATAAAGTGGTTTACCAACCTAATTAATCGAAATCTGTATTAAACTACATAGGCCCTCTCGATTTTTTCGAGGGGGCTTTTTGTTTTTTTAACCTTGAATTATCTTCGTGGGTTAAAGCACGCACTTATAAAACTGTGAAGTCTAAATTTAAAGTGGTATTTTTGCGCGAATTTACAACTGCAAAGCTGCAATCCGATGAGCGTAAATTCAAACAATAAATTTATAGGGGACGGTCTAACATACGACGATGTTCTATTAGTTCCAGCATACTCTGAAGTTCTTCCAAGAGATGTGAAATTACAATCTAAGTTTTCTAGAAATATTACCCTGAACGCACCAGTTGTTTCGGCGGCAATGGATACGGTAACTGAATCTCAGTTGGCTATTGCTATTGCTCAGCAAGGAGGTATTGGGGTTATTCATAAAAATATGCCTCTTGATCGTCAGGCTGGTGAGGTGCGCAAGGTTAAGCGCTCTGAATCGGGCATGATTCAAGATCCTATAACGCTGGGTGAGGATGCTCTTGTAAGAGATGCATTGCAGATTATGTCTGAAAATAAAATAGGCGGTATCCCGGTAGTGAATGAGGAGAATAAACTCATTGGTATTATTACCAATAGAGATTTGCGCTTTGAGAAGAATCCTAGTCGTCCGGTAACGGAGGTTATGACTTCTGAAAACCTTGTTACCGCGCAAAAGGCGGTTGATTTAAAGGAAGCGGAACAGATTCTTCAACAACATAAAATTGAAAAACTACCAGTGGTTGATGATCAAAACAATTTGATTGGATTAATCACTTTTAGAGATATTATTAAAGTAAAGGAGCATCCAAATAGTAGCAAAGACAAGTACGGAAGATTACGTGTGGCAGCAGCTGTTGGGGTTACTGCCGATATTTTAGAGAGAGTAGGTGCTTTAGTTGCCGCTGGTACAGATGCCGTTGTAATTGATACGGCTCACGGGCACAGTCGTGGTGTGTTAGAAACTTTAAAGAAAGTAAAGGCCGAATATCCAGACCTGGATGTTGTTGTAGGAAACATTGCAACGGCTGAGGCCGCTAAAGCTCTTGTTGATGCGGGTGCCGATGGAGTTAAGGTGGGAATTGGTCCTGGTTCTATTTGTACTACCCGTGTTATTGCTGGAGTTGGGGTTCCTCAATTATCCGCAGTAATTATGGTAACAGAGGCTATCGCAGGTTCTGGAGTTCCGGTGATTGCAGATGGTGGAATTAGATATACTGGTGACATCGTTAAAGCCATAGCTGGTGGAGCAGATACCGTAATGGTAGGTTCTATGTTAGCCGGTGTAGAGGAGTCACCTGGTGATACCATTATTTACGAAGGAAGAAAGTTTAAATCTTATCGTGGAATGGGGTCTTTAGAGGCTATGCAAAAAGGATCTAAAGATCGTTATTTCCAGGATGCTGAAGATGATATTAAAAAGTTAGTTCCAGAGGGAATTACAGGAAGAGTGCCTTACAAAGGGCGTACTGCTGAGGTAATGCATCAAATTATTGGTGGAATGAGAGCAGGTATGGGATATACTGGTTCTGCAACCATTGCTGATTTGAAAAATGCACAGTTTATTAAAATTACTTCAGCAGGTGTGAAGGAAAGTCACCCACACGATATAGCCATTACAAGAGAGGCACCTAATTATAGTGCTGTTTAAAATTACATCCAACCTAACCCTATATGAAAATTAGAAGTGTACTATCGCTAGTCTTGTTGTTTGCAAGTGTTTTAGCTTTTAGCCAAGATCAAGAAAAGTCGAATAGCGTTGTTTTAGAATTGAATAAACAGCCGGTTTATCTCAATGAGTTTGAAGCGGTTTTTAAGAAAAACAACCCAAATCCAGATACTTCACCAGAAGCATTGGATGAGTACATGGACCTTTTTGTTAATTACAAATTAAAGGTAGCCGAAGCGGAAGCTTTGGGTATGGATACCGTATCGAGTTTTGTAGAGGAGTTAAGCGGGTATAGAAGTCAGCTTGCCGCCCCATACTTAACGGACCAAGAAACCACTGAAGCGCTAATAAAGGAAGCTTACGAAAACCTAAAGTACGAGGTAAAAGCTGGGCATATATTGGTTAGGGTATCAGGAACAGCACCTCCGGAAGATACTTTAGCTCCCTACAAGGAGATAATGAAAATTAAAAAGCAGTTGGATGAAGGTGCTGAATTTGAATTTGTAGCTGCTGCAAAAAGTGAAGATCCTTCTGCAAAGACCAATCAAGGAAATTTAGGTTATTTCACAGGAATGCAAATGGTTTGGCCTTTCGAAAAGGCTGCATTTAGCGGCAAGGTTGGTGAAATAGTAGGCCCTATTAGGACCAATTTTGGATATCACCTGATTAAAATATACGATAGACGTCCTTCTCGTGGAAAAGTTCAGGTTTCCCATATCCTAGTTAGATATGCTGGAGACACTTTGCTTTCCAAGCAAAAAATTGATGAGCTATACACTAAGGTGAAGGCAGGAGAGGAGTTTGCTGAATTGGCAAAGAAGTATTCCCAAGATTCTAAAAGCGCAAATAAGGGTGGCTTACTAGACGAGTTTGGGGCAGGACGCATGGTGGATGAGTTCGAAACCGTTGCTTTTGGATTAGAAAATCCTGGAGACATTTCTGAACCATTTAAGTCACCGTATGGCTGGCACATTGTAAAGTTGGAGAGAAAGATTCCCTTAGCTCCCTACGAGGAAATGCGTTCTCGTATAGAGAATAGAATTAAGCGTGATGATCGCTCTAAAACCACTCGCAAAGCTTTTATTGAAAAGCTAAAGCGTGAGTACAATTACAAACGAAACGAAAACGAAATCGCGAAATTTTACAAATGGGTAGATGATAGAGTTTTCCAAGGAACCTGGGAGATACCTAAGAAAGCTGGAAATCAATATTTGGCAACTTGGGCGGATACGGGTATTACTGCTAAGGTTTTCGCAATGTACATTGATAAATTGCAACGAAAAGCGGCAAAAGAAGACATAAAGTATTTCGTTAATGTCTTGTACAGTAGATTGGAAAACAACAAAATCCTTCTTTACGAAAACACCCATTTAGAAGAAAAATACCCAGAGTTTAGCGCTCTGATGAAGGAGTATAGAGATGGGATTTTACTTTTTGATTTGATGAATCAGAAGGTTTGGAATAAAGCTATTCAAGATACAACGGGCTTAAAGCAGTACTTTGAGCAGCATAGAGATGATTTTGTGTGGAAACAAAGAGCCGAAGTTACCATCTATAAATCCGAAAATAAATCCTTGCTGAAAAAGGTTGCCAAAAAGCTAAACAAGGGGTGGTCTGAAGAAAAACTTCTTTCTACGTACAGCGAGGAGAATAAATTGGATTTAACCACCGAGGAACTTATTGAGGAAAAAGGTGATTCAGATTTACTGGATCTTTTTGCTTGGGAAAAAGGGGTGTCTCCAATAAAAGAACACAACGACCGTTACACCCTTGTGCACTTTAAATCTTTTATTCCAGCTGGACCAAAGAAACTTGAGGAAGCAAGAGGAGCCGTTATTGCAGCATATCAAAATCAACTAGAAAAGGAGTGGTTAGAAGAACTGCGTGGCAAGTATGACATTAAAGTAAATAAGGAGGTATTATATACCGTTAAATAATGGGAAGCATCAAAGGGTTTAGCATACTAACTTTTGCCTGCATTTTATTAATAGGTTGCGACTTATTAAAAAGAGGGGATGATAAAGGAAAACCTGTTGCAAGGGTAAATGAACGTGTGCTTTACGAAAAAGACCTTCCTATAGCTGCAGTTACTGGTTTACCCAAAGATGATAGTGCTAGAGTGGTAAAACGCTTTATTGAATCCTGGGTAAAGGAGCAAGTTCTGGTAATGCAAGCCGAAGAGAACTTGCTTGAAAGTATGGATGAAATAGAGGAGCGTATCAACTCTTACAGAAATTCTCTGATTGTATATGAGTATGAGCGTGCTGTGCTCCAAAACAAATTGGATACAGCAATTTCCTCTGATGAAGTGGTTTCCTATTACCGTGAAAATCAGTCTAATTTCATGTTGCAGGAGCCGGCGTTCCGATTTTATTACATAGGATTAGAAAGTACTAGCCATGAGCCGTATAGGGTAATTAGAGCGTTAAGAAGCCTTGATCCAGTTAAAATAGAAGAGCTAAAGGCTTATGGCCTTGGACATGGAGCCATCATCTATTTTGAAGACGAAAACTGGGTTTCGCTAAGCAATCTCAACCAAGCGGTAGGAATTAAACTTGATCCAAATAAGCTCTTAAAAGGCGATCCGCTAAAAATAATTACCGAAAACGGCGTTAATCATTATTTATATGTCCTAGAAATTAAGGAGCAAGGAGAATTCGCCCCTGTTTCACTTGTTGAGGGCGAAATTAGAGCTAAGATTATTAATGACAGGAAGTTTGATTTGATTAATACCATGAGAAACGACCTGTTTAAAGAAGCATTAAACAAGAGAAATGCCGAAATTTATTAGAACGTTAGGGAGTTTTTTAGCTCTTGTACTTATATCATTTACTGCAACTGCCCAAAAAGAAGACACTGCATCCTACCAAATACTAGATGAAATTCTAGCCGTTATTGGTGGTGAAATAGTGGTTGCATCGGAATTTAAGGAACAAAAAATTCAGTACTCCGAGCAATTTGGTTCAAGCGCAGATCCTTGTATTGTTTTTGAGCAATTACTTACTCAAAAGTTGTTTTTACATAATGCTAAGGTGGATTCGGTTGAGGTAACTGAAGCACAAGTAGAGGCTGATATGGATAGGCGTATGCGTTATTTCATTCAGCAAATTGGTTCCAAAAAGGCACTTGAGGAATATTATGGTAAATCGATTGTCCAACTAAAGGAGGATTTTAGAACCATGATCCGAGAACAGCTTTTAATTCAAGGATTACAGGCTCAGGTTTCTCAAGAAGTAAAAATAACTCCGGCGGAGGTAGAGGATTTCTACAACAACATTCCAAAAGACAGCTTACCACTGGTTAACTCTCAGGTTGAGTTGGCACAAATAGTAGTGTACCCTAAGATTTCAAGGGAGCAAAAACAGGCTGCTCGCCAGAAACTGGAAGGGATTAGAAAAGAGATTTTATCTGGGAAAGATTTTGCAACACAAGCGGTTCTTTATTCCGATGATCCAGGATCAGCCGCGAAAGGTGGAGATTTAGGTATGGTTGAAAAAGGAACCTTTGTACCAGAATTCGATGCGGTAGGCTTGTCTTTACAAGATGGTGAACTTTCCAAGGTATTTGAAAGTGAATACGGTTATCACCTAATGCAAATGCTTGAGCGTAGAGGTGAAAAGTACCGAGCGAGACACATCCTTATTAAGCCAAAGGTTACAGGTGAGGACAAGGAAGCTGCAAAGCAATTGTTAGATTCACTTTATAACCTAGTGGTGAGCGGTGAGCAAGAATTTGGAGCCATAGCGAGTGAATTTTCAGATGACGAAAACACCAAAAACAGTGGTGGTATTGTTATCAATCCAGCTACGGGGAACCCTAGAATTGATATGTCCCAGCTTTCTCAGATCGATAATCAGATGTTTTTCGTAATTGATGAAATGAAAGCGGGAGATATTTCTAAGCCCAAAAAATTCGTGAGTCCAGGTGGTAAAGATGGATATAGAATTGTGAAGTTGGTATCTCAAACCGAACCACACCGTGCAAACCTTCACGATGATTACCAGGTATTGCAGGAGGCAGCTTCTGCGGAATTAAAAGCTCAGGCTTTAGAAAATTACATCGATAGGAAGTTAAAAACTACCTATGTGCGGGTAAACGACGAGTTTAAATCCTGCAAATTCAATTATAACTGGTTTAAAGCAAACTAATTTATGTCTAACCCTACCGAACAAGTAAAGATATTTTTAGAAAAATCGCATCAGCTTAAACAAGAACTTTCAAAAGTAATTGTTGGGCAGGATGAGGTAATTCAGCAGGTGCTAATTTCTATTTTTAGCAAGGGACATTGTTTATTGGTAGGGGTTCCGGGATTGGCAAAAACACTTTTGGTTAATAGCATTTCCCAAGCATTGGGATTGAGTTTTAACCGTATTCAGTTTACTCCCGACTTGATGCCTTCGGATATCACTGGATCTGAAATTCTGGATGAAAACAAGAAATTTCAATTTATAAAAGGACCTATATTTTCTAATGTGGTTTTGGCGGATGAGATTAACAGAACTCCACCAAAAACGCAATCGGCCCTATTAGAAGCCATGCAGGAGAAAAAGGTTACTTACGGTGGAAAAACCTTAGACTTACCTAATCCATTTTTTGTTTTAGCAACCCAGAATCCAATTGAGCAGGAGGGGACATATCCACTTCCAGAAGCCCAGTTAGACCGCTTTATGTTTAATATTTGGGTGGATTATCCAAGCTTCTCGGAGGAATTAGAGATAGTTAAAAGAACTACAGGGTCTGCAAGTGCAACCATTAATCCGGTGTTTACCCAAGAAGACATTCTCGCATCTCAAAATTTAGTTCGCCAAATTCCGGTCACGGATACTGTATTTGAATACGCGGTTAAATTAGTGGGTAAAACTAGGCTTAACCAAGAGGGTAGCGAATTAGCAAAAAGTTACCTGTCGTGGGGTGCAGGACCAAGAGCCTCGCAGTATCTTATTTTAGGAGCAAAAGCTCACGCATTGTTAAATGGAAAATTCGCCCCGGATATTGAGGATGTAAAAGCTGTTGCTGCCCCTGTATTGAGGCATAGAATAATTACCAATTACAAGGCCGAGGCGGCGGGGTATACGGTGGATAGTATTATCCAGGAATTACTTTAAGCCTTTTATTGGCAATGCGAGTGGGCTCCAGAACTGGCGGCCCAGGCATCTGGCTTTGCTAACGCATTGTATCCCATAGATTTTATAAAACCTAAACTAGCTTCGTACAGACTGTTACTAAAGTAATTTGGGTCCTTATTTAAATCTACATGAATAAAAATGGGAGAGGGGATGGTATCAAACTTATGAGCTACCTGAACAGCTAAATTGACTTCCTCCCATAATCTAGAATATCTGTCCTTTGGTTTCGGAGTGTTTCTAGTACCAAAAATTTCATGAACTCCACGGCCTATCTCTCGCATACAAATAGCAACCGAGTATTTTACATAACCTCTTTTTACTTTGGAGTCGCATCCCAAGTGGATTTCACCCTTAGGATGCTTCAATAACCAATTGTTGACATATCGAAGTGGATCTAGAACCACAGTTCCATCCTCCTTGTAAAAATTCGAAATCATAAGCACGCGTATTGAAGCTTTTGAATATACGCAAAGTGCTATAAATTAAATGGTTAACTGATTTCTATCGTTTAAGTGGACGCATTTCCATTTCCACAACATGAAAATTGTCACTGGTTTCGTATGCAAACCACATCGATTTTGCAATGTCTACAGGACTCATCATGGAATCGTCTGCTTCAATGTTTTCAAAATCATCGAAAAAGTGAGTGTTGACAGAACCAGGATTGATGCAGGAAACTTTTATTCCATCCTTTCTTAATTCCTTAAAGATACTATGGGAGAATCCTCTAACAGCCCATTTAGAGGCACAGTATCCACTTAGGCTTTCTATTCCCATAGTTCCAGCAATGGAAGCAATATTAAAAATATGCCCCTTTTTGTTTTTTGCCATTAAGGGGGCTATAAGGCGTGTGCAGTAATACAATCCATTTACATTGGTTGCAAACATGGCATCGAAATTCTTGGGATCCGATTCCATTAAATATTCCTGTTTACCGAATCCAGCATTGTTCACAAGAATTTCTATTTCACCGTTTAGAATTTTGTCGCTTTCCTTAACTGCAGATTCTACATCCATGTAAGTGGATACATCTACCCGTAAATGATGGAAATTTTCGTGTTCAATCTCCGTTTTTGATCTTGACCAGCCTACCACTTTAAATCCTTTTTCTAGGAGTAATTTCACGGTAGCATATCCAATTCCTTTACTTGATCCTGTTACGATTGCGCCTTTCATTCTAATTATTTTAATGTTTTACAATTGGTTCATTCTGTTTGTTCTCGATCTCAAAAAGTGATCGCAAAGTACCAAAGCAGCCATGGCTTCCACAATGGGAACCGCTCTTGGTAATACGCAGGGGTCGTGTCTTCCTTTTCCTTTAACAACCACTTGCTCGCCTGTCTGGTCTACACTTTCCTGATCTATCATTAATGTGGCAGTAGGTTTAAACCCCACCTTAAAGTAAATGGGTTGACCGTTGCTAATGCCCCCTTGAATTCCACCGCTGTTGTTGGTTTTAGTCTGGGCTTCCGTACCGCTTACTTCAGTAAAAGCATCATTGTTTTCAAGTCCCGTTTTTCGGCAACCATCAAATCCAGATCCATATTCAAATCCCTGTACTGCATTAATACTTAGCATTGCCTTTCCTAGGTCGGCATGAAGACGATCGAACACAGGCTCACCCAAGCCCGCAGGAACTCCTGTTATGTGGGTGCTTATTATTCCACCTACGCTGTTTCCTTCTTTCCGGGTTTTTAGAATCAATTGTTCAATCTTTTCCGCGGTCTCTTTGTGTGGACAACGTGTTGGGGAAGCATCTATCTCTTCCCTTGAAGAAGGTAAATACCCATTGGGAATTGAGATGTCTTTTACGGAGTTTACAAATGCAAGGATTTCAATTCCTTTAGCCTTCAGAATTTTTTTTGCGATGGCACCAGCTGCTACCCGTGCAGCAGTCTCCCTTGCCGACGATCTTCCACCTCCACGATAGTCGCGGAAACCGTATTTGGCATCGTAAGTATAATCGGCGTGGGAAGGTCGGTATTGGTTCTTAATATGGTCGTAATCCCTGGATTTTTGATCTTCATTTTTAATGAATAGAGAGATTGGAGTACCCGTTGTTATTCCTTCGAAAATTCCAGACTGAATGCTAACAATATCCCCCTCTTTTCTTTGAGTTACCAACTTCGATTGTCCTGGTTTTCTTCGGTCAAGTTCTACCTGTATTTCCTCCTCATTGATCTCTAATCCAGCTGGACAGCCATCTATAATGGCGCCAATTCCATATCCATGAGATTCGCCAAAGGTGGTTACTGTAAATAGTTTTCCAAATTGATTTCCAGCCACTACGCAAATTTTGGTTTTAAATTAAAGCTATTTATATCCTTCCAAAAATTGGGGTAGGATTTGTCTACCACCTCGGGATTGGATATTGCTATGTTTTTATTTAGAATGGCCAGAGGAGCAAATGCCATGGCCATGCGATGGTCTTCGTAGGTAGAAATGACCACTTCCGATTTTGGTATTACGGATTCCTGATAAAGGTGATAGTCTCCATTGGGTTTCTCTTCCAAGCGCCATCCAATTTTGGCCAATTCCTGCTGCATGGCTAATATCCTGTCGGTTTCTTTTACTTTCAAGCTATCCAACCCTGCAAAGTTGCCTTCTCTTTTAGTGAGTACACAGGCAATCATGAAACTTTGGGCTAAATCGGGACAATCCGAAAAATTGTAATTAAATGCTGTGTTATCTCCCTCTCCATTTACCAAACGCGCTCCTTCGTTGGTGAAGTGCGTATTGATACCAAAGGATTTAAACAAACTGGTTAAAATAGCATCGCCCTGTAGGCTTTCTTTTTTTAATCCCGAAAGAATTATGCTGGAATCCAGAGCTAATGCAATTAAATACCAATAGGATGCAGCACTCCAGTCTGGATTTACCCTATAGCTGCATGCTCTATGCTCTTTTAGCTCCATTAAATATCGGGTATCTGAAACTTTAATTTGCGCCCCGAGCATCTCTAAGAAACCGAGAGTCATATTAATGTAGGGCTTGGATCCGCCCTTACCAATTGTTTTGATTTCTAATCCTTTTTCGAAAAACGGGCTTAGAAGGAGAAGGGCACTTAAAAATTGACTCGATGTATTTAATGCGACCCTTGTGCTTGCCTTTTTAGGTGGAGTTAATCCATTTATCGCAAGTGGAGGATAACCTTCCTTTTCCTGGTATGTGATCTGAGCACCCATAAGCGTGAGGGCCTCCACCAAATCGGAGATGGGTCTTTCCTTCATTCTTGCGCTTCCCGTTATTAGATATTTTCCGGGCGTGAAGGCACAAAGAGCAGTTAAAAAACGAAAGGTTGTTCCAGCTGGACCACAATCTAAAACTAATGTATCCTCTAGATTACCATTGTTTTCAATGCGTTTTAATAGGTCCATCAATAATCTGGAATCCGCTGCATTGGATGGGTTCTCAACCTTAAATTTACCTTGGGTGATATGTTGTAATATAAGCCCCCTATTGGTTTCTGATTTCGATCCGGGAAGGATAACTTTTTTTGTTTGCATGGTAGTGGATGAATTCAAGAGGGTAATTTACGCCTTTGAAGGCTCATTAAAGTCATTCATAATAGCATTTTGCTTTCGAATGCTTTCGGAGTGGATTATTTCCAGCAATTTTTGAGTAAAATCCTTATTAAGTTGCAAGTTTTTAGCGTACGCTGTTCTTGTTTCTACAATTTCATTCCAACGGGCTACTTGTAAAATGGTAATATCATTATCCTTCTTGTAGTCGCCGATTTTCTCCACCAGCTTCATTCGCTCTGCCAGAACGCGAAGTAATTTTTCATCCATTAGATCTATTTCCTGTCTCAGTTCTTCTAAAACAGTTTTAAAAGTAGGATCGTCGCTTTGTGGAACTCTAATTACAAGATTATCGAGTATGGATTTAAGTTGTTTAGGACTAACCTGTTGTTTGGCGTCTGTCCACGCTTTATCTGGATCTGGATGTGTTTCTATCATTAACCCTTGCATGTCTAAATCCAAGGCTTTTTGAGAAACACTTTCTATTAAGGCTCGGTCTCCACCAATGTGACTTGGGTCGCAAATAATGGGGAGCTCAGGTAACTTTCTTTTCAGATCGATTGCAATTTCCCACATAGGCTCGTTTCTGAAAGGTGTTTTTTCGACTGGAGAAAATCCTCGATGAACTGCCGCCAATTTTGTAATACCTGCACGGTTGAGGCGTTCTATTGCGCCCATCCATAAACCAATATCTGGGTTTACGGGATTTTTAACCAGTACAGGAATATCCTTTCCTTTCAAGGCGTCGGCAATTTCTTGAACCGAAAAGGGGTTAACTGTAGTTCTTGCACCCACCCATAAAATATCTACACCTGCACTTAAAGCTTTCTCAACGTGGGAGGCGTTTGCCACTTCTGCGGCGGATTTATAGCCATATTTTTTGGCGGCATTCACCAACCATGGGAGCCCTTTTTCTCCCACTCCTTCGAAATCTCCGGGTCTGGTTCTTGGTTTCCAAATACCCGCCCTCAAAATGCCTACAGCTTTTATTTCGCTAAGTTGAGAAGCGATGGTCTCCATCTGTGCTTCGCTTTCTGCACTACAGGGGCCAGCGATTAGAAAAGGTTTCTTTTCGCTACTGATCCATGCATTAAGGGGTGTAATATTCATAACTATAGTAATAACCTATTTCGGCTAAGCGGGTTCGAAATTAAAGTTTATTGTTGGAATTTGAGTAGATAATTTATGTAAAAACGATTTTGACTTATGTTTTATTCTTCATTACATCTTTTAGTTAAGTGTTTTCAGAATATTATTTTAAGATTGTGAGTCCTACTTTCAAAAGTCCAGCTACCGACATGGAATCGGTTATTTTACCATCCAGGGCCATGTTAACTGCCTCCTCCAGTTTAATTTTTTTAATTTTAATTTCCTCTGTTCCTTCTGGGCATGGAGCTTCTTGGGATAATCCCGTTGCTAAATATATTAGGGCGTATTCATCAGATACCGAATTGCTAATGTGAAGTTTTTGAATCAGCTTCCAATCCTTAGCAACTAATCCAGTTTCTTCCTTAAGTTCGCGTTGTGCAGATAAAATAGGGTCTATATGGTGAGGTCCCCCTCCTTCGGGTATTTCCCAGCTGTACTCATCCAGCGGGTACCGATGTTGCCCTACGAGCCAGGTATAGCCATCCTCGGAGATGGGAATAATTCCTATGGCAATGTTTTTAAAGTGAATCTTACCATATATGCCCTTGTTACCATCTGGTTGAATAACATCCTCGTGGGTAACCTTAATCCAGGGGTTTTCGTAACGAATTTCGGAATTAACTTTTTTCCAAGGACCTATTTGGGTTTGACTATTATTTTTGGAGCTCATAAAATATTTTAAACAATGAAAAATCCGTCTGACATAAGACCAGGTACAAAGTTATGCTTTATAAATGAGCCTGGTGTTGTAGAATATAGGCGGTCTAATGAGCGTGGTGATTTTATTGTTGAAGATGAATTTGGATTTGAAATAGCGGTAAATCCGGCTGATTTAATGTTTCAGGATGGGCGATTGATTAGAAATGGAGTAGGGGAGCAAAAATCAGAAAGCAAGCAATTAAAGGCTGATAAATATCCTGCGGGAGTTACTGTGGTATCTTGTCAACATTGGGAGCTTGACTTGCACATGGAGGAAATTACTAGCGAGGAAGAGCAACAGAGAATAGCACATGCGTTAAGATTCCAATTAAACCATCTTAAAAAAGTAGTAGATGTGGCCAGAAAAAATCGGGTAAAGTTTATTACAGTAATTCATGGTAAGGGAAAAGGGATACTACGTACAGAAATACTAAATTTGTTACATCAATTGGAGGACATCCAATATAGTGATGCATCATTTGACAAATATGGTGGTGGAGCAATTAGCGTTGAGTTATTTGGTCTAAACCGTTAACGATATTCCAATACTGGCTCATCGCCATGCCTTAGGCGTGGAGGAAAGTCTGGGCAGCATAGGACAACCGTGCTTCCTAACAGGAAGGACCACGCCTAGGGCGTGGTACAGACAGTGCAGCAGAAAACAAACCGCCACGCTCCGGCGCGGTAAGGGTGAAAAGGTGGGGTAAGAGCCCACCGGCCGAGTGGTGACATAAGGCGCATGGTAAACCTCACGGGCTGAAAGATCAAGTAAACCTTGTGCATCTTCGGGTGCTAGCTTGTCCGGCTACAATTTATTGACAAGGAGGGTGGATCGATGGACTGTAGTGGTGACGCTACAGCTAGATAAATGATGGGCATCACGCTTGCGGCGTGGTACAGAACCCGGCTTATAGGTATTGGAACGAAATAAAGGCGCCCTTCCGGGCGCCTTTACCATTTTACCCATTTTTTAATCGTACATTTGCCGCTTAATATTTTTTTATGTCATTTGAATCGTTAGGACTTAGGGAAGAAGTTTTAAAAGCTATTGTTCCTCTTGGGTTTGAAAACCCGACAGCAATACAGGAAAAAGCTATCCCAAGTCTAATCGAAAGCAACAGAGATCTCGTTGGATTGGCCCAGACGGGTACAGGGAAAACAGCTGCTTTCGGTTTGCCAATTGTGCACCTTATTAACTTTAGTAAACCAGTTACGCAAGCAGTAGTACTCTGTCCAACTCGAGAGTTGTGTTTGCAAATTTCGGGCGATCTTAAAGAGTACAGTAGTCAATTTGTAGGTGCAAGAATTACCCCAGTTTATGGAGGATCTTCCATAGAAAAACAAATTAGGGATTTGAGAAAGGGGTCTCAAATTGTTGTTGCAACACCAGGAAGGTTAATCGATTTGATTAATCGTGGAAAGGTAGATTTTAACCAGGTGGAAATAGCCGTGTTAGATGAAGCCGATGAAATGTTGAACATGGGATTCAAGGAGGATATTGATTTTATCCTTTCTCATACTCCACATTCTAAAAGAACTTGGTTGTTTTCTGCTACCATGCCAAAAGAGGTAGCGGCTATTGCTAAGAATTTTATGACCGATCCGTTGGAAATAACGGTAGGATCTAAAAACAGTAGCGCAACAACCATTTCTCACAAGTATATCACTGTACACGGAAGAAATAGATATCCAGCTTTGAAGCGAATTTTGGATTTTAATCCAGATATCTATGGTATTGTATTCTGTAACACACGTAACCACACTAGAGAAGTAGCTGAAAAGCTTGCTAGAGACGGTTATAATGCAGAGCCATTACACGGAGATCTTTCTCAGGCAGAAAGGGATTCTGTAATGTCTAAATTCCGTTCTAAGACTACCAAAGTACTGGTTGCAACGGATGTTGCGGCACGTGGAATAGACGTGGATGAAATTACCCACGTAATTCACTATATGTTACCAGACGATGTAGAAAACTACACACATAGAAGTGGTAGAACAGGTAGAGCAGGTAAAAAAGGAATGTCTATTGCCATTGTAGACCCAAGAGATATGGGTAAGGTAAGAGATATCGAGCGCATTATGAAGCAATCTTTGGCGCACGAGAAACTTCCTGAGCCCAAAGATATCTGTGGTCGTCAACTTGGAGCATACATTAACCGTGTGGTTAACACAGAAGTTAACCAGCAAGAGATGGAAACTTATCTGGAGAATATTTCGGAGGAGTTGGCAGATTTTGATCGCGAAGAAATTATCGCACTCTTTGTATCCAACCATTTTAATAATCTATTCGATTACTACAAGAACGCTCCAGATCTTAATGTAGACGCTAGTAGGTCTCGTATGTCGGGTGGAAGAGAAAGTAGATCAAATGGAAACTTCCAACGTATTTTTGTAAACGTTGGAACAATGGATGGTATTGATAAAGGAGCAATCCTAAGATTAGTTTGTTCTAGATCAGCAGTAACAGCTCAGGCTGTTGGAAGAATTGATTTAAAAAACCAATTCAGCTTTGTAGAGGTTGAAAATAAATTCGCATCCGAAGTTGTAGATAGCCTTCGCGGCGCAGAAATAGATGGAAGAGAAGTTCGCGCCGAATTTTCAAGTCAGGAACCAAGAGGGGGAGGATCTCGCTCTGGTGGAGGACGTAGAAGAGATGGCGGAGGATATAAATCCAAGGACCGTGGGTCGTCTCGAAGGAGAGATGGTGGAAGCGGCGGTGGAAACCGAAAGCCTTATGAATCTTATCATAAAAGAACCCAACACAAATAAAACAAAGCCCCACGCTCCAGCGTGGGGCTTTTTTATTTTCTAATTGTTTATGCCGTCAAGTATTATTTAAATTGGCGGCATGTTCGTAGACAATAGACCCATAAATGCCTTTAGCCCACTAAGTGTAGGGAAGAGTGGATTTTCAGATAAGGAATTGCTTAATCTGTATAAGCAGCTGTTACTTCCTCGGGTAATTGAAAATAAAATGTTGTCAGCCTTGCGTGGAGGTAAAATATCGAAGTGGTTTTCAGGCTTCGGTCAAGAAACTCTTTCAGTCTGTGCTGCAGCTGCTATGCATCCAGATGAATATATCTGTACCATGCATAGAAATTTGGGGGTATTTACTACGAGGAAGGTACCCTTGAATAGATTGTTTGCCCAATTTATGGGTAAGGCTGAGGGTTATACCAAAGGAAGAGATAGGTCTTTTCATTTCGGAGCTCCCGAACATAATCTCGTGGGAATGATTTCTCACTTGGGCCCTCAGTTAGGTGTAGCGGATGGCTTAGCCTTGAACCATAAATTAAGAGAGGATAAAAAGGCCGTTTTGGCCTTTACTGGCGATGGAGCTACCAGTGAAGGTGATTTCCATGAGGCTATGAATGTGGCAGCGGTTTGGGACCTTCCCGTTTTATTTGTGGTAGAGAATAATTATTGGGGATTGTCTACTCCTTATTACGAGCAATATAAGTGCAAGCAATTTATAGATAAGGCGGTTGGTTACGGTATGGAAGCTGTGCAATTGGATGGGAATAATCCAACGGAGCTTAAACAAAAGTTATCTGACATTGCTGATTATGTTAGAACTACCGGTAAGCCTTTACTGGCGGAATGTGTAACCTTTCGAATGCGGGGACACGAAGAAGCGTCGGGTACGGCGTATTACCCCGAAGGGCTAGGTGAAACATGGAGTAAAAGGGACGGTGTTGAGGCTTTAAAAGAGCTGTTACTCAGAGAGGGGATAGCTGGATTAGAGGAATTAGCCGCTATGGAAGAAAGCTACGCGAAAAAGGTTAAAACGGCTTTGGATGAAGCTTTGGCCTACGACGAAATTATTCCAGATCCTGAGGTGGAAATGCGCGATGTGTACACTTCGAATATTGAATTAAAGGAGGAGTCACCGGGAGAGAAAATTGAAATGCGCATGATTGACGCAATTAAAGATGCGCTCGATGTTGCGCTCGATTCCTATCCCGAATTGGTTCTTATGGGGCAAGATATTGCCGATTATGGTGGGGTTTTTAAGGCTACCGAAGGCTTGGCTGAAAAGTTTGGCAAAGAAAGGGTGCGCAATACTCCGCTGTGTGAAAGTGCTATTTTGGGTACTTCACTTGGTTTTGGTATTGCAGGAGGGCGATCTATGGTGGAAATGCAATTTGCCGATTTCGTATCCTGTGGAATGACACAAATAGCCAATAATTTAGCTAAAATCCATTATCGCTGGGGAGCCGAGCCAAAAGTGGTGGTAAGAATGCCAACGGGAGCAGGAGTAGGGGCGGGCCCCTTCCATTCGCAGTCCCTAGAGGCTTGGTTTACCAAAATTCCAGGATTAAAAGTTTATTTTCCTTCTAATGCATACGACGCTAAAGGATTGCTTTTGCGAGCGATTGCAGATAACAATCCAGTGTTATTCTTCGAGCATAAGTATCTATACCGTACGGTAAAGTCCCAAGTTCCAAGTGGATTTTATACAGTAGATGAAGGGAAAGCATCTATTGCCATAGAGGGAGATGCACTTACTATAATTACTTATGGTCTCGGTGTGCATTGGGCTATGGAAGTTGCCGATTCCGTAGATGCTTCCATTGAAGTCTTAGATCTGAGAACATTGGTTCCTATGGACTGGGACAGTATTTATGCTTCTGTAAATAAGTGTAACAAGGCCATAGTACTTCAGGAGGACACCATTTCCTATGGAGTGGCCTCAGAGATTGTGTCTAAAATTCAAGAGAACTGCTTTTTTAATCTGGATGCACCGGTTATGAAAGTGGGATCTTTAGATACACCAGTTCCTTTTGCTAAGAACTTAGAAAATCAGTTTTTACCAAAGGAGAGGTTGAAATTGGCAGTGGAAAAGCTTTTGCAACTATAGTCTTCCTCAGTTTAAATAAAACGGTGTGATGGTCAATTAGATACAAAACTAGGATACTGAAAAGCAAAAAGACCGCTAACAGAAGGTTTACGGTCTTTATTAATGCTTTTTGATTAAATATTAAAATCCTGTTGAAGGTAAGTCGTCCCCACCTCTATTGTCGTTTCGTCTTCTATTGATACGAGGCATATCCTGCTTACCAAAATTGTAGTTGAAACTTAGGTATACAGTTCTAGATTCCCATCTTCTTAGTGTTTCGTATTGGTAATTTTCCAGGCGCATGCTTTCAAAACCAAATCTGCGCATATTGAAAATGTCGCTTACTCTCAGGGAGATAGAACCCTTATTGTTTAGGATCGATTTTCTTGCGCTTAAGTCCATACCGTACATAGGGGTAATGTTACCTTGTAATACTTTCATTTTACCTCGATACATTACATTCCACTGAAGTATCCACCCTTTTTTAAGGTTGTGCATGGAGTTGAAGAAAACGGAATATCCATTATTATTTAAGTTAACAACGTTTTCAAGAATTCCCTCCTTAGAGAATTTACTGTGCCAATAATTGAAACTGGTTGTGGTACGCCACCATGAGAAAGGGTTGTAGGTAAGAATCAACTCGCTTCCGTATACGTAGGAATCATCAAAATTTCTGAATAACACCACGTTGGTTCCATTCTCGTTAAGCTGAAGGAAACGACCTATTCTGTCATTTACTTTTCGCATGTAAACCGACGCGTTTATGTTCACCTTTTTCCCGTAGCTGTTGTAACCCAGCTCATAAACGTCTATGTATTCTGGACGTAAAAATGGGTTACCTGTTCTAATTGTGTATGGGTCTGCGTAAGATGCAAATGGGTTTAACTGATTTTCGCTTGGGCGGTTAATTCTTCTCGTATAACTTACCTGTACATTGTTTGTAGGGCTTAGCTTATAAGAAATGTATGCTGAGGGGAATAAAGAATTATAGGTTGGCTTTGCTTCCTCACCAGTATTTACCAATTTCCCTCTAATTCCGGTGTACTCATATCTTAACCCACCCTTTAAAGTCCATTTTTTAAACTCTTTACTTAGCGTGGTATATAACGCATATACCGTTTCGTCGTACAAGAATCTATTGTTTAAGGAGTCTATAGGCTGATAGGTTCCGGTGCTATCCTGTTGATCCAGATAAATGTCATTATCAAAATCTCTCAGTGTGGTATGGAATCCCGCCTCAAATATTACCGAATCGGTAAGGGGGTTAACGTAATCTAACCTGGAGTTGAATACGCTTCTCAGCTCCGTATTGCTTTGTCTTTGAAAAAGGGGAGCCTCGAAAGACTCTCCATTTGGATCGATGAATTGTTGGCTGAATTTTTCGCTTGTTGCCTGGTCGTTATCTGAGTAGTTAATATCTAAATCTAGGGTATGCCCTTCTTTTTCAAATTTATGTTGCACTCCACCATTAAGAGCATAGCCATCAATAGTATATTCTGCAAAAGCGTCTCTGCCTGATTCGTTTACCAAGTTCCTTTCGGAAGTGTAGTTGAGGTAATTCATCTTGCGTTCCCCGTTTCCACTTATGTCCATTACCGTTCCAGAGAAGTAAAGCGTGGTTTTATTATTTAAGAAATAGTCGAGGCCTATTTTACCTGTTAAGTTGTTGTTTTTATTGAAACCGCTATCCCGTGTTGTTTGGTAAAAGTTGGTGTCTGGCAAAAAGATGTCCCTATCGTTATTACCTCCATACCAGGTCTTAGAAAGGTTGGCACTTAAAGAGCTGGAAACATTGAATTTTCCTTTTCTATAATTAAGTGCAAGTGAGTTGTTCGTTTTTGTGTAGATACCATGTCCAATAGAGCTATTTAAACTCCCGTTAAATCCACCTTTCCGGTCCTTTTTCATGATAATGTTAATGATACCTGAAGTCCCTTCTGGATCATATTTAGCAGATGGGTTGGTAATCAACTCTATTTTTTCAATTGAGGAAGCTGGTACACTTTGTAAATATTGAGAAGCAGACATATTAATAGGGCGTCCATCTACTAATATATTTACATTGGATTCACCCCTTAAACTAATGTTTCCGTCTATATCTACCTCCACTGAGGGTACATTTCTTAATACTTCTAAACCATCTCCTCCGGCAGCTGCAGGAGTTTTGTCTACGTTGAAGATTTTTTTGTCGATCATGGTTTCCATCTGGCGCTTTTCGGCGGTAACCTCTACCTCTTGGAGGTCGCTATAGGAGCCGGAAAGGGCAATAACACCCAATTCGATTTCATTTAATTCCTTGGTAAGGTTAACATTAGGGACATACTTGGCTTGATAACCGATAAACCCGATTCTGAGATAATACTTACCTAGATTAACCTTTGATAACTCGAAAGATCCATCTGATTTAGCAGTTGTTCCGGTTACAAGACTCGAATCATTTACCAGGTGTAATGATATGGTGGCGTATTCTATGCCTTTTTTGGTTTCCGCATCGATTATAGTTCCCGAAATTGATCCAAGCTTAGCACCAGTATATTGCTGCTGCCCAAATGCTAATTGAACTAGAAAGAGGGGTAGGAGTAAAAGGTATGTAGACTTTGCCATGGTACGGTATTTTATACAAAGGAAAAAAGAGCGGCAAAAGTACAGCTCCAAATTGGGATTACTGGGGTAAAATCTAATTGGATGGTCAAAATGTGGAGGCTTTGGCAATATTTCACAATTGGATTTAGGGCAAAAAAAAGCCCCTCGCATTGCGAAGGGCTCTTCTAATTTGATTCTTAACTGAACCTAATCTTTAACAAAACGGTGGATATACTGCTTGTTGTTCGCGTGAACTTTAATGTAGTATATACCTGATTTTAGATTTGAAATATTAATGGTTTCTTTCATGCTGTTCATTTCTGTACTCAATGCTACACGTCCAGCAATATCCATAAACTCAATACGCTCAGGGTTTAGAGAGAAGTCATTACTTTTTACAGTAACAAGGTCCTTACCTGGGTTAGGGAAAACAGAGAATTTGGTAGCACTTTCGTTAATGCTAACAGTTTCAATACCTGTAGTAGTTGCAATCCACTTTTGCATACGAGCTGCAGAGAAAGTAGTAACACTATCCATCCAAGCTTTATAAGTAGGGTCGTAGTTTTGATCGTAAGTGTCGTTGCTAGAAGACCACATGTATACTTCGCCAGGGAAAGTTAATAAGCCTTTCTTGTACATGTTGCTTTCTGGAGTGTCTTCTGGAATTCTTACTTGCTTGTAACCATCCCTGTTTTCTGTTTTAAAGAATCCATTTTTACCCATTCCATCAAGTTTTTCGTGGATGGAGTAAGAACCACTAACCTCGATAATAGGGAAAGTTCCAGATGCGTATACTAAGTCAGTTCTGTACGGAGTTGCCTCATCATCTTCCGAGTGAACAGAAATAATCAATGGGAAATCACCGGTATCAAATACTTTAAGCGTTGGTACAGCACCAGAATAGTTAGCAATGAAAGGAATAGACCAATCGTAGCTAGAGTTTGGTCCGGATTTGTACGCTACACCACCAAGGTTTTGGATGGTAGTATCGATGTAAGGAGTTCCGTTAGGCTGTCCAGTTAATTCATTTTTTTGCTGTAATTCTGGAAGGAATAATTCAGCTCCTCTGTCAATAGCCTCCATGTTTGTTGGAAGGTATCCACCCGCACCGAATCCAGCACCAATAATGTTGGTACCATCAATTCTGTACAGGTTTCCATCCTCTGCAACTGTTTTTCTTAAAAAGCGAACTGCAGATTTGTAATCTTGAATTGCTCTCCAAGCCGCAGGAAGAATTTGTCTAGAAGATTGTTCTTGAGAAGAAATGTTAGGTACCCATCCAACTCTGTAGGTAATAGCAAATACAACATATCCTTTTTTCGCCATTGCATTTGCGTAATCTACAATGTAAGGATCCGTTTTAGCTCCTTGTCCAGGTAGGAAAGAACCACCGTGAGAAACAATAATAGGAATACGCTTATTGATGTTATCTCCAGTTGGTTCATAGATGTCCAAAAACAAATCTACCGATTGGTTTTGGGCGTTCAATCCAACTCCATACTGTACATCAGAAGTAACGGTTACTTCAGTGAAAACATCGTTGTAATAACGAGTTTGTGCGTTGGTGCTCAAAGCAAAACAAGCCAAGCAAACCGCGATAAATAGTAATTTTTTCATCATTTATTTTCCGTTTTTGTTAAAGCCATAATTTACTGAAAAGTATGCCAATCTACCAATAAATGGCGCACCATATGCTTCAAAATGTAAATTATTAAGAATATTTGACGCTCCTAATTTAAAGGTTAGGTTGTAATCAGGTATTTCGTAATTCACCTGTGCATCTACTAAACCATAGGTTGGAACAGGACCTGAAAACTGTGGTGAACCAAAATAATCAAAGCCTTCCACCCATCTATATGTAATGTTAGCTCCAAAGTTCTTCCATCCTCTTAACCCAACACCAATATTGAATTTATGCTCTGGTGTGTTGAAGAATGGGATAAGTGGATCATCCTCATTGGTCTTAGTTAATTTAGACCATGTGTAGTTACCATTTATGCTAAAGTACTGTGGGAAGTAGTAATTTAATCCAACCGAGAATCCTTGCGTTTCAACAGTGGAAATCGAGTTAGCTGCAAAACGCGTTGGCTTGCTATCTATGTCGTATACGTATGTTCCACCTTGTACCTGGGTACTATCATTGAAATCAAAAGCAATGATATATCCTAAGAAATCGTTGTATTTACTTTGATAATAACTTGCATCCACATAAAGGTTTCTAAACATGATTCCTTTATATCCAATTTCAAAAGTTTCAACACGCTCGGGTCTAACTGGCGCGATAGTTTCCACCTTTGGACGTCCTGTAGCAAGGTAACCGTCTTCTGGATCGAAGTAATTTTCAAGAGAAACAATAGCTTCACCATTGATATTACCCTTTAATCTAGCAACACCAATATCATACAATAGATATTGATCCTGAAGTGTTGGGTTTCTTCTTGCGGTGGTATAGGTTAAACGAATATTGTCGGTATTAGAGGTAGAAATTACTGCACTTAATGCTGGCGTGAAGAAAGGATCGAAATTTTGGTGGTTATCGTAGCGCAATGAACCGATTAATTTAACTCCTACTTTACTCTTTTCTAGTGTGGTTACATCTTTCTCGAAATTGGTAAAAGCTCCATATTCCCATACCGAAATGTCAACGAATCCCTTGCTGATGTCATTTCTATCAATTAAGGTATCCGAGAAAATGGTTCCAAATGAGTTTGGGTCGTACAATCTATAGTTACCACCAAACTTAAAGGTCTCCGGTAACCACGATTTAATCTTAGTTAAATCGAAATTCGTTTTAAACTCAATGTGTTTTAGGCTGGATGCATCTGCAAAACGGGTACCTCCATCTTGAAAAGAAGGGTTGGAGGTAATCTTATTAAACTCCGCTTCAAACTCTGGAGTTCCTGGCACTAAATACTTACCACCATTGTTGGTTTCACTATTCGCAAATGCTCTTGCGTATTCAAAAGATTGTTGAACCGAGTATCCACTATCCCTGTATGCCTCGCGATACCCACGAGTATAATCGTTAAACCAACGGAAATCTTCTTTTTGTCTTCTTAAAAGCTGTTGCGCGGTAAATACAAGGTCGTATGAGTTTCCTGCGTCCTCTTTGGTTTGGTATGCCTTAATATTAAAGTTTTTGTGATCCCACTCTAACTTTTGCTGGCGGAAGGTAATGTCCTTAACCGAATAACGGTTATCACCCTGATAAACCGTAGTTCCTAAGGCATAGTTTTGCCAATAACTTACGGTACCAAAATTCTCTGGAAGCTTGTAATATGCTGCACCCGATAATTTTAGGGAGTAGGTTTCGTAGTTGGTAAGGTCTTCTTCTCTATATCCAGTTCTGTACACAGCAGTTCTTCCAACAGTTCCTGGAAGGATTGCTGGATTATATACTGCTGTTCTAGAACCGTAAAGGGATTCCCCATAAATGTTAATAGCGTCGTAGCCTTCTGCGGAAGTTTTAATCTCTGAGTCTAATACTTCTTTTACTCCGAGTGTGGTGTCGTAATTGGTTGCTTCCCAGTCATCTGCAGTTAGATAGTATGCATTGAATTTGTATGCAAATCTATCTTTAAGAACCTTGTTGTTGAATCTAGCTAATGCATTTTGGAGTTCATCGGTACCATCCTCATTTAACTCTCCGGATACGTGAGCGTAACGCATTGCTATTTCGGCAAAGTTTCTTTCCGCACCTTTAACCTGTAGTTCTAATCCTTCATACTTATAAGGATCCTTGGTTGTCATGGAGATAACACCATTAAATGCATTGGGGCCGTAGGTTGCAGAGTTCGCTCCAACTACAATATCTACTTTCTCTACATCTAATTCTGATACTCCAACAAAGTTCCCTAATGAGAAATTAAGACCAGGAGCTTGGTTGTCTACACCATCAATAAGCTGTATGGTTCTAACAGGGCTGGTGGAGTTGAATCCTCTGGTATTAATTACCTTAAACCCTAAGGAAGCAGAGGTCATATCCACACCCTTTAAATTTGCCAGACCTTCGTAGAAACCGGCAGCGGGGGTTTGTTTAATTTCCTTAATACCCATTCTTTCGATGGTTACAGGAGCTTCTCTTAATTTTTCCTCAACCCTCTGTCCAACAATTTTAACCTCTTTCATTACCACTTGGTTGGTCTCCAGAAGGAAGTCAACCTTGTTATTCGATGGACTAACAGTTTTTTCTTGAGGTTGGTAACCTAAGTAGCTAACCATAATAACCGTTGGTGCATTTCCAGGAATATTTAATTCGAAATTCCCGTCAATATCCGTGGTTACACCACTAGATTTTCCTTTAATAATTACTGCTGCACCGATCAGTGTTTCTTTGCTTCTAGCATCTTTTACAACACCTGAAACTTTATACTGACCGTTGGTTATTAGGCAGATAGATAATGCAAATACTAACGTTATAAATCCTCTCATCAGCTTTATTCTATTGGGGTCCGAGTAAGGTTAAATGATTCACCCGCTAAATAAATTTATTTTTTTGGTAATGTAAATCTCCCGTCGGTCTTTATTTAACTTTTATCTCTGTTTTGCTTGGATTTGTGACTTTTAAGATCGCCGGAAAAAATCTCGTATTTATATAGCATACATTCCAGTCCTCCATTAAATACGGTATGTTTCTTCGATGGCCGCAAAGCAATATTCTTCATGGCTTCCCGGTTAGAAGAAATCACGTAAACTTTTTTACCCGTAAAATTCTTTTTAAACGAGTCGCCCATAGCCTGGTAAAGGTCCAGAATATTCTGTGGGTTCAAACGGTGGTCGTAGGGCGGGTTAACAACTACCAAACCATTCTCGTCATCTGTAATGAGTGGATTTCTTATGTCTGATCGGTAGTATTTTATATCGTGTTCCACACCTGCGTTTTCTGCATTTCTTCTTGCAGCATCCAGCACGCGGCGATCGATATCTGAGGCGTTTATTTTAAAGTTTACAGCTCCATCAATTTGGTTTCGTAACTCTCTTTTGGCGGCAACAAAATCATCCTTAACAAAATCTGGCCAATGCTCAATCCCGAAGAATCTACGGTCCAGATTAGGTGCAATGTTGCGTTTTATCATGGCAGCTTCAATTCCGAATGTACCCGCACCACACATGGGGTCCCACAGGGTGTCGTATTTTTTCCAGCCTGCCTTTAATAGAATTCCAGCGGCCAAGCACTCATTAATTGGAGCTTTGCCCGTTTCCTGTCGGTAGGACCTTTTAAATAATGGCTCGTTGCAGGTGTTTAGCAATACCCTTACCTTATCCTGATTAATGTGAACGTGCACAATAAGCTGGGGATTGTCGAAGTCTACGCTTGGTCTTTTATCGAAGCGATCTCTAAAATAGTCTGCAATGGCGTCTTTGGTTTTTAACGCTACAAACTTGCTATGGGTGAACAGATCACCGGAGCAGACAGATTCAACTTTAAAAGTTCCGTCGACATCTAAATGCTTATCCCAATTTCGAGACATAATACCTTGGTACAATTCCTCTGGATTGCTGGCTTGAAATTGGTATAGTTCCTTAAGCACAAAATGGGCAGATCTAATGCCCATTAAAATTTTATAAAGTGTTTTTGGTTCTGCTGAAAATGCAACTGCCCTTTTAATTGGTTCTATATCTGTTGCTCCAAACTCTTCGAGTTCTTCCGCAACCACATCTTCTAATCCGAAGAAGGTTTTTGCAATCCAATGCGATTTATGCGCCATATTTATCCACCTGCCTTTTTGGCTTTATATCCCTTTTTTATTAAATAATTTACGATTGCGTCTCTCTTATCCCCTTGTATAATAATTTCTCCATCCTTAGCGGAGCCGCCCGTTCCACACGCTTGTTTTATTTCCTTAGCTAACTGCTTTAAATCGTCTGCGCTACCCACAAACCCTTTTACAATGGAAGCTTCTTTTCCGGCTCTTTGTTTCTTGTCTATCCACACTTTAAGCTGTTGCTCCGATGGAGGAAGTGTTTCTTCCTCTTCGTGATCGTCGTGGTCGTAATCAAAATCTGGATTTGTAGAGTAAACTACATTTACGCGGTTCTTTTTGCTTTTACCCATTTTTTAAATCTTTCTCAATTCTTTCTAATTGATGTCTGTGGTGGGCCCAGTGATTAGCCATAAACCTGTAGACATCATTTATTTCCATCCACCCTATGTAGGGGTGCTTGAATACGGTTTTACCAAATATATTAGAAGGTACTTTGTTAAGAAATTCATCGTGCTGACTATGTAGCCGATCGAACTTAGATTTTAACTCTTCTAGGCTAGTGTCATTTTTAGGGTCGGGAAGTTTCGATGGGGCTTTTGCTTTTCTCTTCGATTTTAAAAACCGCTGCAAAAGATAAGCTCTAAATCTATTTTTGAAATTAACCTTTCCCAATTCATCCGACTTGCCCAAAGATTTTTCCAGGAAATTTATGGTGCCCTTTTCGGTCATGTACAAATGGTTTAAAACCTGTATAGCAGACCATTTACTTTCACTTGTTTCTCTTTGAAGATCGATGTCTTGAAACTCTGATAATCGGTCTAAATCCTCAATTTGCATAAGGGTTAGCTTATTATGGATTTTTGAAAGCTTGTTAGCGCCCATTGGATAATTTATTGAGCAGGTTTTCAATCTCCGGATAGTTGCCGGGTTCTTGTAAACTCTGCGTTATGTATTGTTTTTCTTTTTGACTTAAATGCCAGGAAAGGGAAATCTTATCTTTTCTAGAACGCTGCAAGGTAATGATAACTGTTTCAGCCTTGATTTTACTTCCACTTGTAAATTGTTTCCAAATTTGATCCTGGTTGAAATTATGGACATTAAAAATATTTCCATAAACCGTCTCTAAGGGAGATATTAGTTTTTTGAGGAAGGTGGAATTGATGTTTTTATTTACCGATGCCACTTTTTGTAAATCCCTCATTTGAAGAAATATTACTCCGGAAGTATTTCTCGCTATCCAGTCTTCGAATTCAGATGCAAATGCAATGGAGGTGGTGAGCCCGTAATTATCTCTCAACCCGGCATCTATAACATCTATTCCTGGGTAAGTAGGAAGGGTTACCGAAGGTAGGATGTAGGGAAAGGTTGAACTCATCCGTAAGGCCGATGTAAATTTTAAATCCAAAGGTTGACTGGCCGCGAGTAAATGTGCCATTTCAATGTTTTCCAGCAGAGGACGAGACTCCTCATCGGGATTTGTCGTAAGGTAACCTACGGGGTTACTAGCGATTAATAATTTCCGAGCATCGTTAACAATAGACGGGGTAATAATCATCATGGGGATCTCCGC
Organism: Luteibaculum oceani; assembly: GCF_007995015.1. NCBI lineage: Bacteria > Pseudomonadati > Bacteroidota > Flavobacteriia > Flavobacteriales > Luteibaculaceae > Luteibaculum > Luteibaculum oceani. Next base: position 49,658 of record NZ_VORB01000004.1, on the reverse strand, counting down.
CTTTCGTTCAGGCATTGTGTAATCTCCCATCCGTTTGTCTAGAAAGTAATTGGTGTTTTCGTTAAAGGCTTTCTCAAATGCATAGCCTCGGTCTTTAACGTAAGAAAAGTCGTTGTCTTTAATTCTTTGATATCGAATGAACAAGTCATTTGTTACCAAGCTAAAGGCAATAGGGTTTAGAATATCTTTCCCCAATTTCGGGTAATAATTCAAGGGGGCTTGGATGTCATGTCCTTGTTGGGTTCTTAGTTTAATCTCTCTGAAATATGATTGCCCCAGCATCCCTCCTGATGAACCGGTGATTAAAACAACGTGATCGTAGAAAGCACCCTGAGTAACACTATCCAAATAATTTAGGAGTTTAAAATTCCATAGCGCAGAACGCATCCCGCCTCCACTAGAATTAAGCAGGATCATTTTAGGCTTACGCTTTCCGTATTTTTTACGAATCTTATCCTTCCAATTATTAAGCATCTCTAGGGTTATCGCCCTGTCCTGCTCACGCTTCTCTTCATCTGGGAATCCAGAACGTACATATTCGTTGTATGGAGTTCTACTGTCATAGTTCAATCCAAATCCTCTACTCTCTTTGTTTAGTATGTTGGTTTCGGAAGATGCCGAATTGATAATAAGCACCAGGAGTATAATAACCGAAATGGTCCATCCTTTAAACCAAGAGTACAATGCGCTAATAATCATTAATAACATGGTAAAAAGAAGGAATAAACTTGCGGCTGCTGGAATCATAAAAAGCGCATACTCTCTTAAAGACCCAATTACCAAAAACGATATAATTACAATGATTTCGAAGATGGATGCGTTTATGTGATTTTGAGCTAAAATCTTAGCAATAATCTCATTGTTATAATGAATGCTATCTCTTGCTAATCCTACTTTTAAAAAACTTTTAAGGTAGGTCTCAACCCTCCAGGTTCTTCTGTTTTGCCTTAAATTCTGCCAACGCTGATTTTCTTTCTTTAAGCTCTTTTTGTCTTTTATTAAACCAAAGCCTTCAGAAAGTCCTTTTCTAGCTTTCACAAATCGAAAGACATCTTTATTGGTAGAGAGAAAGTAGGCGAAGGAAATGAGGCAGAAAAGAAATAATCCGCCAATAAAACCAAGTAAATTAAAGAATACCTTGTCTCCAGGAATTAACTCTTTGTTTAATTGATAATCTGCTGAATAGTAGCAGTAATAGATTACAAATAGGAGTGGGATTATAAAATTGTTGATGGAAAACTTAAGAAAGGGGCGAGACAGTGAGGCAATAAATGGGAATCTAAAGCCATGCATTATATAGCTATAAAGGTTAAAGGCCATTATAAATCCGCCTGCGGAAAATCCTAAAATGGCAAAGGCGATATAGTTGTTTTCCCCTAAATATTCTGGGTACAAGAATAAAATGGATACCCCGTATTTGGTTGCTAAATTTCCAGATAAATAGGCGAAAATTATAATCCAACTAAAAAGTAAAAGATGATTCTTTTTGATGTGAAGAATCATCAATTGGAAAGGGAAAAAATAGAAAAACCTAAGTAGCCTCTCTCGTATGGAAATTCTCGTTAATGCCATTAAGTTTTTCGGTTAATAAAATCGCCAACTAAATATGATGCAGCCTTTGCACTCTGGTTGTTTTCGTCCGGAATTGCTTCGGTGATATTAAGGTAACAGATTCTTTTGTCGCCTGCAAGATACTGGATTAAATTTCTCATTGTCCTCAATGAAAATCCATAGGGGCTTTGGGCGCTTGATTTTATATTTTCAATGCCATCCATATCAATTTCTATCCCCAACTTTCGGTTTGATTTTAATTTTACCTCTATCCACTGATTTAGAAATTCTTCGGAGGCACCGATCGGAATGTCTTCGAGATACAAAGTTGCTATCTTTTTAGCATCCATGGTATCTATTAAATATTGGCTGTTGTAGTTTTTGTGGAGTCCCGCCACGCAGTAATAATCCAAAAAACCTGACTCCATGGCTAAAGAAAAGCTGTTTCCCGAATGTCTTCCTTCCTGGGTATTTCTAAAGTCGCTGTGCGCATCAAAGTTAAGTGCCTGAATGGCGTTGTTAAAAGCTACGGCTGCTCCTTTAATAAGTGGGAAAGCATTGTTATGACCGCCTCCTACCAAAATTGGGATTTTGTTTTGCTTGTAGACATCTTTAAGGATGGTCCACAAAATTTCATCCATTTTCTCAACCCCTTGGCGCAATTCTGAGAGGCTATAGGTGGAGCTTTTTGAAATCTTTAAATTTTTGGCAAAATCAACACAGCCAAGCACTGCCACTTCCTTGCCATTTAGGAACTGGTTTGATTGAAAATTACACCAAGTAGTAAGAAAAGCATCGAAAAAGTCCTTCGCCCCTGGCTTGCCCAAGTTGGCTCTGGGTCCAAAATCCTCCCGCACACCTACAATTACATATTTCAATTGATCGGAAGTCATCTCATCTCGCCAATCTCTACCCAACCAGATGAAATCTTCTCCTAATTTGGTTTCGCCCTGTCTGGGTTTTATATAATCTCCTTTGTTTAGGTGCTCTAACATTATTTGTATTCTTTTCCGTTGATGAAGACCTTGTCGATATTGTTTTCTCCGAATGAATACGGGATATATGCTAAATTCTTAACGGGTTTGGTGATAATGAAATTTGCCTTCTTACCAACGCTAATACTACCCACTTCCTTGTCTAACTCCATAGCTTTTGCACCGTTTATTGTAAGCGCTGCCAAAGCTTCGGTAGGAAGTAGCTTCATTTTAACACATGCTAAGGAAAATACGAAGTTCATATTTCCACTGGGTGTAGATCCTGGGTTAAAATCACTTGCAATGGCAAGGGGTATATTCTCCGAAATTAATTTTTTCCCATCGGTGTAGTCTAGCCCCAAGAAAAAAGAACAGGAGGGGAGTCCAACCGCCATAGTTGAGCTATTTTTTAATGCGGCTATGTCTTTATCGGTTAGAATTTCCAGGTGGTCTACACTTATAGCGCCCTTTTTGCAGCAAAGTTCTACACCGCCCATGGCATTAAATTGGTTAACGTGAATTTTTGCTTTAAGACCGTATTTGGCACCTGCATCAATAACGCGTTCAGTCTGTTCGGCTGTAAAATATCCCTTCTCGCAAAAGGCATCTATGTAATCTGCTAGTTTCTCTTCGGCTACAGCGGGTAGCATTTCGTTTATGATTAAGTCAACATAGGCATCTGGTTTTTCTTTGTATTCGGGTGGAATGGCATGAGCGCCTAGGAATGTAGTCTTAATGGGTATAGGCATTTCTTTCTGAAGCCGCTTAGCCACACGCAACATCTTTAGTTCTGCATCTTTCGTAAGGCCGTATCCACTTTTTATTTCTATGGCACCGGTACCTAACTTAATGAGTTTATCTAACCGCTGTTTTGCCTCCTGGAAAAGTGTGTCTTCATCTTTTTGTTGAAGTGCTTTTGCAGAGTTTAAAATACCGCCACCTCTCTGGGCAATTTCCTCGTAGCTAAGTCCCTTTATTCTATCCTCGAATTCTTCTTCTCGAGAATTTGCAAAAACCATGTGGGTATGGCTATCACAGTAGGTGGGATATATAATTTGGTTGTCCGCGTCTATAATTTCTAGGTTGTTCCAATCGGTTATGCCTTCCCAGTCCTCCATAAGGCCATAACCTACTATGTGATCGCCTTCTACTGCTAAGTATGCATTTTCAAGGAAGGGTAGGTCCTTCATCTTTGATCCTACTAGGGGGGCAGCTATATTTTCATCGGCGAGATAAAGTGCCTTGATATTCTTTATAAGTACCTTGGTTTGCTCCATAATCGCGAATATATCTCATTAGGAAATTACTACCTGCTCTGATCTTAATAGAATTCTATTTTTGCAGCTATAGCCAAAAATTTATGTGGAAAAAATACAAGAAGAGTCCTCTTCATATTAAAATCATAGCCGGTTTAGTTGCGGGAATCATATTTGCAGTTGTAAGTAGTGCATTGGGAATTAGTCAGTTTACGGTAGACTGGATAGATCCTTTTGGAACCATATTTATCCGTGCACTTAAAATGATAGCAGTACCTCTTGTGTTGTTCTCCATTATAAAAGGGATAACAGGTTTGCACGATGTTAGCAAACTGGGGCGACTGGGATTAAAGACCATTCTAATATATCTCGTTACTACGGTAACCGCTGTTTCTATAGGTTTAGCCTTAGTAAATACTGTACAACCAGGTAAGTTGGTGGATGAAAATCAGCGTATCGAAAATAGGCGAGCCTATGAGAATTGGGTTGCGCAAAAAGATGGTGTTGAACTTATAGATGGCGAGCAAAAAGTAGCTTCAGAATCTGGAGAAGCGGTGGAGTCTAAACCTGCATCTGGTCCAGATTTAAGTGATAAAATGGAGCAGGCTAAGAAACAAAAGGAGGCTGGCCCTCTTCAATTTTTGGTAGATATGGTTCCTGGAAACTTGTTCCTGTCACTGTCTAATAATGGCTTGATGTTACAGGTGATTTGCTTCGCCTTATTTTTTGGGGTTTGCCTTTTATCCATAGAGAAAAAATATGCCAAACCGGTAATAGATTTTGTGGATGGAATGAATGAGGTGTTTTTAAAGATGGTGGATGTTATCATGAAAGCAGCACCCTTTTTTGTATTTGCCTTGTTAGCTGGAGTGGTCTCTAAAATGGCTGGCGATGACCCCGGAAAGGTTATTGAAATTTTCAAAGGATTGGGATGGTACTCCTTAACGGTAGTTGTAGGTTTAGCAGCCATGGTATTTGGAATTTACCCCTTGGTTTTAACTTCCTTAAAAAAGAAAATGTCCTACAAGAAGTTCTTTAAAGCTCTTGGGCCTGCACAGATGTTAGCTTTTTCAACTAGCTCAAGTGCTGCCACGCTTCCTGTAACAATGGAATGTGTAAATGAGAATTTAAAGGTTCCTAAATCTATAAGCAGTTTTGTACTTCCTATTGGAGCAACCGTAAATATGGATGGTACCTCTTTGTACCAAGCTGTGGCAGTAATTTTCCTTGCTCAGTTTCACATGGTAGATTTAACCTTAGGCCAGCAGCTTATGATAATTCTAACGGCAACTTTAGCATCTATTGGGTCTGCTGCGGTTCCGAGTGCAGGGTTGATAATGTTAATAATTGTTTTGGAAAGCGTTGGCTTGAATCCAGCCTGGATTGCCATTATTTTCCCAGTTGATAGGATTCTAGACATGTGTAGAACGGTAGTGAACGTAACAGGAGATGCAACGGTTTCTACAATCATTGCACAAAGCGAAGGCGAATTGGCGAAAGATTGATTTTGCTTATTAACTTTAAGGCCGCTAACTCCGAACCCTATGAGAAAAGTCTTTATTGCCCTACTAATACTATTGGTTCTTTTTGGAACCATGGTTATTGCTGTTCCCGTTATTTTTAAGGATAAGTTGGTAACGCTAATTACCAATGAAGCGAATAAAAATCTTGATGCGGTTGTAAAAATTGAAGATTTTAAGGTTAGCATTATTAAAAGCTTCCCAGATCTTACGGTTTCACTTGTAAACTTCGACGTTTCAGGTAGGGGAGAGTTTCAAGGGGTTTCCCTGGTGAATGGCAAAGACTGTTCTATTACTGTAGATATTTTCAAATTGCTTGGGGGAGATGCTGTTCAGGTAAAAAGCGTCAATCTAACCCAGCCTAATCTTTACGTATTTATTACCGAGGAAGGTAAAGCCAATTATGATATTGCAATAGATGGTGGCACGGAGGAAACATCTGATGCTGCATCTGGCGATTCAGATTTAAAAATTTCCCTTCAGGGATGGACTGTATCAGACGCAAGTGTGGTGTACGATGATCGTTCCTTAGGTTTTTATACAGATATCCAGGGATTAGAAAATGAAGGAAAAGGTGATTTTACCTTAAGTCAATTTATTCTGGAAACCAAGGCAAAAGCCAAGGAATTTACCCTTGCTTATGAAGGGGTTTCATATATAAGTCGTGTGGCGTTGGATTTAACGGCACAGATGGATATGGATTTGGATAAAATGTTTTTTGGGTTTCGCCAAAATCAAATCCAGCTTAACGATCTAAAGCTTTCCGTAAATGGTAGTGTGGCAATGCCAGATGATGATATTAAACTGGATTTAGCCACATCATCAAGCCAATCTAATCTTAAACATCTTATTTCCATCCTACCCGGCGTTTTTATGGAAGGCTATGAAAACATAAAGGTTGATGGAGTTTTTGATTTGGATGCTAAGGTTAAAGGTATTTACAATGACAACACCTATCCTGGTCTGGATATTGCTTTAAATGTAAAAGATGGAAGCATTAATTACCCAGAATTGCCTTCATCAGTAGAACGGATTTCTCTCAAGAGTAAGGTGCATTCTGAAGGAGGGGCGGATTTGGATAATCTGGTCGTGGATTTGGCCAATTTTCATGCTGAAATCGCAAACAATCCGGTGGACCTATCACTTCTAATTACTAATCCTATTTCAGATCCACATATAGATGGGAAGCTTTACACAAAACTAAACCTAAATGAACTCGCGAATGCCGTTCCAATGAAGGGATACGATCTTAAGGGGAAGTTTGCGGCTAATCTAGTAATGAAGGGAAAAATGTCTTCATTGGAAATGCAGCGTTACGAAGATTTTCAGGCTTCGGGTAATATAGCTGCACAGGGAATTTCACTAAGCGGAGATAGTGTTCCTAGTCCTGTTAAACTCGACACCGCTCGTATGGAGTTAAGTCCCAAGTTTATTGCGCTTAACGTGTTAAAAGCCGAGCTGGAAGGGAATAAATTAGAGGCAAATGGTCGTCTTGAAAATTACATGGGTTACATGTTCAAGGATCAAGATTTGAAAGGGAAAATGCTGCTAAAAAGTGATTTAGTAAATCTAAATGCTTTTATGACAGAGGAGGAAGCAGGGCCAATTACTTCTGCGGAGACTGCCGAAGTCGAAGAATCTATGGGGCATTTGGAGGTTCCAGGCAATATAGATTTTACGCTGGAAAGTGATATAAAGGAGCTGCTATATGAAGATTTGATTGTAAACGATTTTAAAGGGATCGTTTTGGTTAAGAATAAAACGTTGAGTTTTCAGAATGTAAAAGCCAAAGCGTTAGGCGGAGAAATGTTGGTAAATGGAACCTATAGCACCGCTGATGAGAAGCCTATGGTAGCCATGTCGTTTAAAGTTGAGGGGCTGGATATTAATAAAACAGCAACCACTTTTAATACTGTTGAGAAGTTGGCTCCGATTGCCAAAAATGCAACAGGGAAATTTAACGCGGCATTTTCCATAAGTGGTGCTTTAGACGAAAATATGAGCCCGGCTTGGGAAAGCTTTATGGGCGATGGAAAAGTTGGAACCAAAAATGTTTTCTTCGAGAATTTTGAGCCTATCAATAGGTTGGCATCAAAGTTAAGTTGGGATCGTTTATCCAAGCAAAAGATAGCGGATACCGATGTGCAATTTGAAATTAAGGAGGGTAAGGTTTTTGTAAAACCAGTGGAAACTAAAATTGGTGATATCCCAACTCGAATAGCCGGATATACCGCCATAACTCAGGAGATCGATTATACCTTTAATATGCGCATCCCAAAAGAGAAACTTGGAGACGCGGCTATTTCGGCCTTAAGTAATTTAAGCAATAAGTTAGGAGGAGCTTCAACCTTAGGAGAGACTATAAATTTAGATGTTTTCTTTACTAACACAGTTTCCGATCCCAAGGTAAGAACCAATTTTGCTGGGATGGCTAGCGATCTTAAAAATCAGGTTAAAAAAGAGCTTACCAATAAGGTTAACGAGAAAAAAGACGAGTTAGAGGAAGAGGCAAAAAGAAAGCTGGAAGAGCAAAAAGCTAAAGCTCAAAAGGAAGCTGAAGAAGCAAAAAGAAAATTGGAGGAAGAAAAGCGCCGTTTAGAGGAGGAAGCGAAACGCAAGGCGGAAGAGGAAAAAAATAGACTTAAGGAAGAGGCCAAGAATAAGCTTAGAGACGCATTGAAGAGACCGTAATATATTGATATTGAGAACATTTATAGCAAGAAGTATCCTGTTTGGGGTACTTCTTTTTTTAGGAAATATTATTGCCGCACAGGAAACTTGTGATGCGCCAGAGGGTAGCAGAAAAATAAGGTCTTTGGTGGAAGAGGTAATGGATACCACCAAAAACTCGGAGGAACGACTCAGTGCAGCCATAGCGCTAAAACGAGAACTTCCAGAATCTAAGTGGGCATTGTACCAAAAAACCGAGCTGCAATACTGGAGAAATTGGTCTTATCAAAAGCCGGTTGAGGTTCTCGAAGATGAATTGTTGGAAATTATCGAAACCTGCATTGATCAATTTCCTTTATCTTATTACTATCTAGGGAATATCGCCTATTTAAAGGGTAACCCGGAAGAGGCAAAGAGCAGATATCAGGAATTTATTAAGTACTCAAGAGGTGCAGAAAATGTGCCCTTAATTCGTTTGCGGGAGGCCAAGGAGAGTATAGGGGTCCTGGATTTTCAAGCGAAAGTAGACGAGGAAGCTTTTGAAATAAAAATCTACCCATTGGCAGGGGTCAATACGGCAGATCAGGAATACTTGCCAGCCATATCTCCCGACAATAGAACCATGTTTTTTACCAAAAAATTTCCAGAGAAATTGCTTGGCGAATTTAGAACCGTTGAGACGGAAAAATTAATGTCTGCTTCAAGAATGGGCGTGGAAAATGAATTTTTTCAATTGTCTGAAATGGAACACCCATTTAATTCTGGAAAGGGAAACTATGGTGGTTTGGCAACTGAATTAACGGGTAAGGAAATTTTTCTAACCATTTGTAATAGAAGTAAGTCTGGCTATGCCAACTGCGATATCTTTCGATCCGAAAAGCGTATTTCGGCAATAGAAGATGGTAGGGTGTATTACTATTGGGAAGAGTTTGATACCCTGGGTACTCAAATTAACCATCCTGAGCAATGGGAGTCTCAACCCACTATTTCTGCGGATGGTTTAACCATGTTATATTCTAAATACAGTGATTATACCAATGGAATTGATATCTACATCTCGAAAAGAGATAGCATTGGTGGAATTTGGTCAGATGGTAAACCGCTAGGCGGAAAGGTTAATACCGCAGGAAATGAAAAAGCACCTTTCCTTCACCCAGATGGCGAAACATTATACTTTTCCTCCGATGGTCATATGGGACTAGGTGGATACGATTTATTTGTATCCAGGCTAAAAGATGGCATTTGGGAAAAGCCTAGAAATCTGGGGAAACCAATCAATACCGAAAAGGATGAACATGGTTTAATTGTTAGTACCGATGGAAAATATGCCTATTTCGCAAGTAATACCATCAACTCAAGGGGAGATTATGATATTATGACCTTTGAGCTTCCCGATGCGTTAAGGCCAGAGGAAATTGTGGTATACAAAGGGTTTGTTGATAACCCTACGGACGGAGCAACAATGGAACTTTCAACGGTAGATGGTAAGAAAATTAAGGACATAAACGTGTCATCCGGTGATGGAATGTTTGCCACCATTGTAAAAAAGAAAGATTTAAAAGATCCTATAGTTGCTACCGTTAAAAAGAAGGGGTATGCGTTTACTTCAGAACTAGTGGATTTAGAAAATGAAAAAGCTGGATTAATAGACAGTAAGAAGCTAGGCCTTAAGGAAATTCAAACCGATGAGCCCTATCGAATTAATGATATAAATTTTAGTTCCAACTCTTACGAATTAACTCGCTCTGCTAAGTCTGTTCTAATGCAGTTCGCCGAGTTTTTAAAAATCAACCCATCGTACAGTGTAGATATTCAGGGACACACCGATAATATTGGTGGAGCAGCCGCAAATAAGGAGTTATCCATTAACAGAGCTTTGGCGGTAAAGAAGTATTTAATTAGCCTAGGAATTAAAGCCAATCGCCTTGGACATGTAGGTTTCGGTCAAGAACAACCCCTTGAGAGTAACGAAACCGAAGAGGGCAGGGCTAAAAACCGTAGAACAGAATTTGTTTTAAGACAACGATAGCTAGTACTAGTTTTAACGCTAGCTACAAGCATCTTTAAGTATATTTGAACGTCAATTAGTCGACCACAATTACATTTTATGAGGTTTATACTTGCTACCATTCTATTTTGCTTTTCTGTAACTGTATTTGGGCAACTTGATGCTTGGAAGTGGCGAAAGCAAATTAAGATTGAAAACAAGAGCAATTCAGAAGACATAGAGCAGTCTCCTGTTTTTTTTGTTTTAAACGGCGCTGATTTAGAAGCAGCCGGAAAAATAAGAAGCGATTACGGTGATTTAAGAGTTTCCATCGATTGTGATGGAGATTCACTTTTAAATTACTGGATTGAAAATCCTACTGGAGGAAATAATACCATAGTTTGGGCATATTATCCAGATACAATCCGAGCTCGTTCGGAAATTACCTTGTATGTATTTTACGGGAATAGCGCAGCAACATCCGCTGAAGATTTCGATGCAACTTTCCCAACACAGGCTATTTACGATGAAGATGGAACCCTACCAGATGTTACGGATGTAGACTGGTTTGAGGTGCAACCTGGTGTAACCTTAACGGGAGCTAGTGCAACTATCGTTTACAACATAACAGCAGCTCGTGTTAAAATCGACGGTACCATAGACTTAACAGGATTAGGGGAGCAACAATCTGTTGTAGCGCCTGCAAATGGAACTGGAACTGGAGGTGATGGTTTCGGTGGAGGTGGTGGAGGTTATGGAGCCGATGGTGCTCCAGGCTTCGATGCAGATAATGCTGGAGATCCAGGTGCTCCAGGAACTGCTCAGGGAGATAGAAAAGCTGTAAGCCTTGATACCGCACACGCTGGTGGAAATGGATTTGTTGGAATTGCCGATCCACTTGGAATGGGTAACGACCAACAAGAGCCCACCTTCGCAGGTGGAAATGGAGGAGGAGCGATTAGAATTAGAGCCGCCTTTATTTCTATAAATGAACTTATTGTCGACGGAGCCAACGGAGAAGGAGCCAACCAAGGTGGCGCGGGTATCCCTGCGGGTACGGCATTTGGAGGAAATCCACCCAATGGATCTGGAGGTGGTGGAGCCGGAGGTGGAGCATTGCTACAAGCCGCTTTAATTGATATTACTGGCGACCTTAGTGCCGATGGAGGTGATGGGGGAGAAGTACCAGGAACTTCCGAAGGAACCGGAGGTGGAGGTGGAGGTGGAAGAGTTAAAATCTTCTCTGATACTTTAAATATTTCAGGATTGGTTTCCGCTTATGGTGGGTTAGGTGGTCTTTTAGGAAATGGACAGCAAGGAACCCCTCCAAATAATGGAGATACGGGTACGGTTTATATCGATTCGGCTACCATCCACGCTGCACCAGTACCCACCGAAATTTTTGATACCAGAAATGGGGTTGATTTCATAGATGCTATGGCTCCCAATTATGTGGAATGTAGAGGAGTTAACATAGATTTTACAACGTCGAAGAACTTTGCAAATTACCAGTACTTTATCAATAATGAATTGGTTCAAAGCTCAGGTTCCAACGTAATGTCGGTTGATACTTTTTCGGTAGATCCAACAATTCACGTTATCGCTACCGCCGGTGTTTGTATCAATTATTCGGATACCATTGTTCCAGATATTCTAACTGGGCCCTATTCTGAGTTTTTTCCAGCTGGATTTAACCTTACCTATAATTTTCAAAACCTCTCTAAGGACGCAACTTCATACTTATGGGATTTTGGAGACGGTTCAACAAGCACCCAATTCGAGCCCACCTATAAATACGGGCAGCCAGATACAGTTACTGCTTGTTTAACTGCGTTCAACCCTGGTTTGCAATGCCAAAGTCATATCTCATGTCAGGAAATCATTATTGAGTGTAATCCACCAAGACCTGGATTTACTAATTCTAATAATGGATTGAGAGTGAATTTTCTTGACCTTTCAGATTTTACCACAACCTGGTTATGGGATTTTGGAGATGGAAACACCTCTACACAAAAATCTCCTGTGCACGAATATATTTCCCCAGGAACATACACGGTTACAGTTACATACAAGAATGAATGTGGTACCGTAACTTTTTCGAAAAACATTACCGTTGATTGTAACTTTAATGCATCCTTCACCTCCCAGAAGATAGGAAACACCTTAGAAGTAAAGTTTACCAATACTACTCCTGGTGCCCATACTACAAACTGGGAGTTTGGAGATGGAACGCAAACCACGGGAGGAAAGACGGTGTCGCACAAGTACATAGCTTCGGGTTCGTATAATGTGTGTATGACATCCATATCCCAGTGTGGAGCCACGGTTGATTGTCAGTTATTAAGTTTCTCTTGTAACAAACCATCTGTGGATTTCACCTTTACCACCCAGGATACCAATGCAACCTTTACAAGCACGGTTACGGGTAATTTAGGAGATATTACTTGGGATTTTGGAGATGGAACTACAACCAATATTTTAAATCCAACCCATGCTTACGAGGAAGATGGAGTTTACAATGTATGTTTAACTGCACAAAATGATTGTGGTAGAGTAACCCGTTGTAAAGAAGTAGCAGCTACCTGCGATGACCCAGCTGCCTCTTTCGATTTTGTTACAAGCGATGGTTACACCTATTCTTTTGGAGACTCTTCGCTTAACGCAGTAAAATGGAGATGGGAACTAGGACCTGATCGCGTTGTGAGTAATCAGCAGCATCCTACTTACACCTACAGAAATGATACTACCCGATCTTATGTGGTTTGTCTAACGATATTTAATACCTGTGGAGAAAGCGACAGAGTATGTAAAACCATTAATGTAAAGTGCTTGAAACCTACGGTTGGATTTACCTACACCATTGATGATACTACCGTTACTTTTACTAGTTCGGTTAAAAATCAAATTGGTGGAGTTAACTGGACCTTTGGAGATGGAGGCAAAAGCAATCACGTTAATCCAGTTTATAGCTATTCGGGAGAAGGGGAATACGAGGTTTGTATAACGGCGACAAATAAATGCGCAACCGTCTCGCACTGTGAAACGGTGGTTATTTCTTGTAATGATCCAGTGGCAAGGTTTAACAAGTCTACCGCTGATGGTTTTAACTACAGCTTTAGAGATTCTTCTATAAATGCAGAGCAGTGGTTCTGGGATTTTGGAATAGCAGGGGAAACAAGTACGCTAAGAAATCCAACTTATTCCTACAAAGCAGATAGCACGGCAAGATATCGAGCATGCTTAACGGTTTTCAACGGGTGTGGTGAGGCAAAAACCAATTGTCAATTTATTTTCGTTACCGATAGCACTACTGTTGGTATAGACCTGTTTGAATTGGGGATGCTCGAGGTTTATCCCAACCCGAATAACGGTCGAATTACGCTAAATAATATTGGAGAAATTACCGGAGATCTTCAGTTGAGAAATGTTCTAGGACAAATCGTAAGAAGGCGTGCGGTATCTGGTGAAAGCAATGTGGAACTTGAGTTTTATGATCAACCAGAAGGTGTATATCTTGTAGACATTATTGCTGAAAATGGGGCTCGTGGAATATTGCGAATTGTAAAACAATGAGATTAGCCGTTTTACTTTTGTTCTTTGCCTTTGGACTTATTTCTTGTGAGAAGGAGGTAAAAGATTGCCCAGCGGAGCGTTGCAGTCTAAAACCCGATGCGGGACCCTGTGAAGCTGCGATTAAAAAGTATTACTACAGCAGGGAGCGAAATAAATGCCTAGAATTTACTTGGGGTGGATGTAAGGGGACGGTTCCGTTTAATACCCTTGCCGATTGCCAAGGCGCTTGTTTGTGTAAAGATTGATGGATTCCATCCGCTATGTTTATTTGTAAATAACTTAGTGGATTGCACCAATAAAAAAGGCCACACTTCGGTGTGGCCTTTTTCATTTAGTATAGAAAATTTTAATGTCCTTGCTCTGCTAGGTAACGTTCTGCATCTAATGCAGCCATACATCCAGTTCCCGCTGCAGTTACAGCCTGACGGTAAACTTTATCGGCGGCATCTCCAGAGACAAAAACACCAGGAATTTTGGTTTTTGCTGTTCCAGGAGTCACTTTCAAGTATCCTTGCTCATCCATATCTAACCAACCTTTAAATATGTCGGTATTGGGTTTGTGACCAATGGCAACGAAGAATCCGGTAACCGTAATATCTCTTTCTTCTTTGGTTTTGTTGTTTATTACACGTACACCTTCTACGGCGTCTTTTCCAAGAACTTCAACCGTTTCGGTATTCCAAAGAATTTCAATGTTCTCCATGTTCATTACGCGATGCTGCATAGCTTTAGAAGCTCTCATCTCGTCTCTACGAACAATCATGTAAACCTTTTTACAAAGCTTCGCTAAATAGCTTGCTTCCTCACAAGCAGTATCTCCAGCACCTACAATTGCTACCTCTTGGTTTCTGTAAAAGAATCCGTCGCAAACAGCACAGGCAGAAACACCACCACCAGCATCTCTTAGTCTGATTTCAGACTCCAATCCTAACCATTTAGCGGAAGCCCCGGTGGAAATAATGATAGTGTCTGCTGTAATTTCGTGCTTTTCATCTACCCAAACTTTGTGCTTAGGACCGGTAAAGTCTACTTTAGTAACATAACCATTTCTTACTTCGGCATCGAAACGCTCAGCCTGAGCTTTAAGATCTATCATCATTTGAGGTCCTGTAACCCCTTGTGGGTATCCAGGGAAGTTATCAACTTCGGTGGTTTCAGTTAACTGGCCACCTGGTTGAAGCCCTTCTATCATCATGGGTTTAAGGTCTGCTCTTGCGGCATAAATAGCTGCAGTATATCCTGCGGGTCCCGATCCAATAATTAGGCAAGGGGTATGTGTTCTTTCGCTCATTCCAGAAAAAAATTTTGGCAAATGTAAGGCTTAGCGATGATAATTTATTCTAAATCGACTGCGACCAGCGTATCGGTGGCTACACCGTAACCCACCCATACTCCCAATCCCCCATCTACATTGGTTTTTATGTTGGTTGGGGTTGCAAATGGACTTCCTGTATTTCCTATTGCGGTGTAATAAGATCTAAAGTATTGAAAGGCACTTTCGTCAATGGTTGTGAATTTTACCAAAATGGTGTCGCCTTCTTTAAAATATCCTGCTTCTATGTCTTGATCATCGTTTTTAGTGGAACCTGGATAAGTTCCTCTATTATATACAAAGTCAAAGCTTAATCCATCAAAGAATTCATCCTCAAATGCCGATCCAAATGGGGCAATTGGGAAAGGGTCCTTAGTTTCGCCCTTATTTGGGCCGTAGGTATATTGATTGATTCGCTGTGCAAACCAGCGGTAGGCGTTGTACTTATTAGCAGGATCGGAAAGCGTAGCCCAAATAAAACCCAAGCTATCTCTTGCGCCATCTTTTTTATACCACAAAGAGTCTAAAGCAACGGGTGGAGGAATTTGCGTTTTCGATTTAATAAACTGCCCCCTAGCATTTATAAGTAACTCGTAACGACTATTTATTTTTCCTCTTGCGCGTTGGTCCAGACTGGTGTATATGCATATATCAGACTCCGGGTTTGCTAAAAATTCTAACCCACTTTGCCTTGCCAAAATGATGCGCAGCGTATCGGGTAGGTCTCCCGAGCAAAAAGATCTTAATGGAATGGTATCCCCTTCATTAATCACCATTCTAACCTTTGCATCGTTAATTATGGTTTTCGAAACAGACTCTACATCTACAGGTTGGAAAAAGGCTTGACTTTCTGACAGCAGTAAGATGGGTAATCCGCCATCCTCTATTTGACCTTCCACCACAATCTTGGTTGGATCTGGAGGCAAATCCACAAAAATTTCCTTCTCACAGGATAGTAGCAGTGTGGCTACCAAAGCGTATTTTAAAATGCGAAATTCCATGTAACTGAAGGTAATATTGGAAATAGTGAAACCTGTTTAGCTGTTAATTTTAAATCGTTTGAACCCAATGTTCCCTCTGCATCGAAATAAAGGAAATAGGGGTTTTGGCGTGAATAAACATTGTATAATGAGAATACCCACCAAGATTGATACTTGCGATTTTCGTTTTTCTTAGGTCTAAGCGTGGCACTAATATCGAAGCGGTGATAATTGGGCATTCTAAAGCTATTTCGATCTTTATATACACCTAGTACCCTACCATCTAAAAAGCTGAAATATCGGGTGGTAGGAAGGCTAATAGCATTGCCCGTTCCAAAAACAAAGTTTGCGCCGAAAGTCCATTTTTTGCTGGCTTGATAGGTTGCCGCTAAAGAAAGGTCATGGGTCCTATCATATTTAGCGGGAAAGGATCTTCCCTCATTTAGTTCCTCAAAAATTCTCCGTGTTCTGCTCCAAGTGTAGCCAATCCATCCATTAAATTTCCCTGCTTTTTTCTTGAAGTAAAATTCCACACCATAGGAGTACCCTTTCCCTTGGATTAATTGGTTGTCTACATTGTCGTTGAGGTTATCTTCTGGGTTAACATTGTCTTTGTACTCCACCAAGTTTTTCATGCTTTTGTAGTAAGTCTCTATGGAAAATTGAGACTGAATAGCGGATAGTTCATGGAAGTAACCCAAGGCGTATTGTTGTCCGTTTTGCGGTTTAATTCTGCTAGTTGAGGGTATCCAGATGTCTGTTGGCAGCGAAACTGGTGATATGGAAGCCAGGTGGAGATACTGATAATTTTGCGTGAAAGAGGCTTTAAGTGCAGAGTTTTCGGTTAAGCTGTATTTAGCTGCCAACCTTGGTTCTAGGCCATCGTAGGTTTTAATTATGTACCCCTTGCCAAATCTTCTTATGATAGGTAGTTCGTTTTCACCTCGTTGATCGTACCGTATATAGGGTCCTAAGTGTTGGAAAAGGGAATATCTCAATCCGATATTTACCGTAAAAATTGGGGAAATAATCCACTCATCCTGGATGTATGCGGCATACTGATTGGAGTGTAGGTAATTCTTTTCTCCGGTATCGAAATCCGTTTCTCCAGAACTTGCCTCTGCAAAAGATGGCAGGTATTTGTTTCTACTTAATTGAACGCCAAATTTTACCAAATGATTTGAATTTGGAAGGAAAGTCCAGTCCGAACCAAGACTGTAATCATTTATCTCAGAGGAAACGCCAATAACGAATTGGTCGAACTGAGACTGAAGAGCAAACTGGTATTGATCGTAATAAGCATAAAAGTCTGCATTAAGCTTATTGGAGAATTTTCTATTGTAAATCCCTTGAAGAACAAGGTTGCCCCACGGTATTCTTAAACTGATGTCCGATCCTTTATTAAGGAACTTGAAAACATCATCACCCAAGTAAAAACCCACTTTTACCTGGTCATTATCGCTGAGTTTAGCACTTATCTGAGCGTTGAGGTCGTAAAAATAGTAGGCCGAACCCTTTGCCTGAGAATCGTCGGGAATGAAGGGAGCCGCTAAAGCATCAATGTAGGTTCTTCGTCCGGTAATTAAATAGGATACTTTATCCTTTAGAATAGGGCCCGAAGCATAAAGTCGGCTTGCAACCAAGCCAATGCCTCCACCAAATTCGTGCTTATTAAAGTTCCCGTTTTTAGTTGGAATTTCTAACACACTGGCCAGCCTATTCCCAAATCGAGCCGGCATACCACCTTTTATTAAAGTTGGATCGCCTATGGCTTGATGATTAAATATGGAAAACAGTCCTAAAAGGTGGGAAGCGTTATACACAGGGGCTTTATCCAGAAGGATTAAATTTTGATCGGGCCCTCCACCGCGAACGTAAAATCCTGAATTTCCTTCACCTGCCGATTGAACACCAGGTAACAATTGTATGCTTTTTAAAATATCCACTTCACCCAAAAATGAAGGGAGTTCTTCGATTTGCTGTAAGCTCATCGTTTGAGTACTCATTTGGGTGCCACGCGTAAGATCGCTTTTGGCTCCAGTGATTACTACTTCATCAGTAGTTATTGCACTCTCCTTTAGTTTAATATTTACGGTGCTTGGCTTAGGAACCCATACACAGATACTTTTGTATCCAATATATCGGAAACAAAGACTATCGGGACCGTTGAACTTAATCTTAAAATTTCCTACTTCATTACTGATACTACCTTTATTCGATGATTTCCAGAACACATTGGCTCCAATCAATTTGCCCTGAGGTCCAGATATAGAACCCACAACGTACTCCTGACCCCATGATACATCGGGTATGGCCAATAAAATTACAATGAGGTACAGTAGTAGTCGGATCAAGATTAAGGAGTTTGCCTAATGATAACGACTAATTTACCTCACAGTTTTTAGCCATGGATAAAATAGATGTTAAGCCCTTTAAATAGTTCCTATTTTTCGTTGGGTTAGGATTGTGGAACAGGCTTCCCCAGGAATTTTATTACGCCCAGCAAAACAGCTATCGCAACAGCAAAACAAATCCACGATGGCACTCCAAAAGCCGCAGGTATAATTCCTATTAATAAGGCCGTACCTCCAACTGTTAGCGCATAGGGAAGTTGAGTTCTAACGTGGGCGATGTGATTACACCTCGTTGCAAGAGAACTTAGAATGGTTGTGTCGGAAATTGGAGAACAATGATCACCTAGAACGGCTCCCGCTAATACACAAGCAACTCCATTGTAGAAAATGGGCAAGAATTCGCTGGCTGCAGCTCCGCTTTCTACTCCCAACGTTAGCAAGGCAGGTATGCTTAATGGAAACATTATCGCCATGGTTCCCCATGAAGAACCTGTTGAAAATGCAACTACTGCACTTAAAACAAAAGTAATGGCTGGAATCCATGCCATATCCACATTTCCACTTAGTAATCCAGTTAGAAAATCTGCTGTATGCATTTGCTCCGTTACCTCGGCAAGCGACCAAGCAAGGATAAGAATGATAACCGCATCAAGCATCCCCTTGAAACCGTTAACAGCTGAATTCACCGATTCCTCTAGGTTAAGCTTTTTACCAATAATGGACATTAGAACGGCTACAACCAATGCGGTAAAAGAACTCCATAGCAGCGCCTGGTATGAATCTGAATTACCTATGGTAGCAGACACCTTGCGCCAAAAGCCTAAATCGCCACTCCATATTTCAGGGGAAAAGCCTGTATAAACCAGTCCTAAAAGGGTTCCAAAAACAATAATTAGGATGGGGATAAGTGCGTACCATCCACTTGATTTAACACCCTCTTTTGCAGTGTAATGTTCCAACTCACTGGATTTTTCTCCGCTGCGCTGATCTAGGTTATAATCCCCAGTTCTTGCCAAAGTTTCCGCCGTGTGCATGGTCCCAAAATCCTTTCCACTACGGATTAAGAAAAACATGAAAATCAGGGTTAGGATGGGATAGAAAGAGTAGGATAAACTGCTCAGGAAAATGGAATAGGGAGTTAAGTTCTCAAGGCCGGGTGTTAAGGCCACAGAGTTTAATCCGTCTTTTATATAACCCAATTCGGCGCCAATCCATGTGGTTACAAAAGCTATTGCTGCAACCGGAGCGGCAGTGGAATCCACTAGATAGGCGAGTTTTTCCCTTGAAATTTTCAATTTGTCGGTAATAGGCCGCATGGTATTTCCTACTACCAAAGTGTTGGCATAATCATCGAAAAATATAGATACCCCCAAAAAGTAGGTTGCCATTTGGCCCTTTTTTGCACTGGTAGCTTTCTTTGAAATTTTTCCAACCAATGCTGCCATACCTCCATTTTTGGAAATTACAGTTACAATTCCACCTATTAATACCGAAAAGACAATTACCGATAAGTGACCGCTATCGTTTAACGCGTCGATCAAATAATTACCACTGATGGCAAAAAAACCGCCAAGAGCACCGGAAAAACCACCGCTGTACGCTCCCATTATCATAGATCCAAAGAGTATCCCTAGAAGTAAGGAAGAAACTACTTCTTTAAATATGAGTGCCAATACAATGGCTACCATGGGCGGTACAATGCTTAACCATAAGGGGATAGCATTCGTTTCGCATAAATATTGATTACCATTGATAGTTAATGGTGCAATGTTTTTTTTATCAGTTGTTAGGGTAATTTCTATGGGTTCCTTTCCGACGAAAGTTCCAAGATTTTTGTCACCGTGATAAACCGCTGCACTGTCAATTCCAGAAATTTCTACTTCAAAGGGTATTTCTTGAATGATAAACTCTGGAAATTTTACATTTTCTTGAGCCTTAACGCCCGTACAGCATAGTACAGAGATAAATGTAATTAGGACAGCAAATATGTTTTTCACGGCGGAACTAGCGGTTTATTTTTTCCCCTTTCGGGAACTTGATGTAGTATTTAAGGTTAAGCGTTTTGCTTTCCGAGGGCCCTAAATTAATATTCCAAGTTAATTCACCAGTATCCTTGTTCAAGGATGCACCACTAATATCCTCGGTAATAACTTCTACTTCTTGATTTCTACTCAGCGGAATTTGGTCAAGCACTTTAATCTGTATCGCCTTACCCTTATTGTTTTTCAGTTGAATTTGGTAGTGAAAGGACTTTCTATTGGAAGAGATTAAGTTACCTTCTTTACTTCGGTCTAGTACCGACTTTCTACTTACCGCTATTTGCGGGTCACGACCAAGTGATAATTTTAATTTTTCATCGGTAGCCAAGGGGTTAATGTAGGAGCTTCCCGATAGGGTTCCCTCGTAATACATTCTTGCGTTTCCTGGCAAAAGGGCTTCTGACTCAAACCCGCCAACCATAGCAGCTAAATAGGCTTCGTTGCTTACTTTAGGTACGGCTAAATATTCCATTTCGGCGTTTAAATCTAATTCGCTTAATCCAACCGCAATCCCTTTGCTAAAACTCGCAATGCTGTGTTTACCACTGGTTTCAAAATAGGTGTTTACATTGCCAGCAGCCCTTGAAGTTTTTCTATACAAGCCTTCCTCTTCAACCATTTCCATGTCTGCTGCTAACTCCATTTTGTTGTAAGCAGCGCGGGCGGTTACCGGTTGGTTTTTAATTATCTCTACATAGTCTGGATACAGCTCCGGTAAAAATGCTCCCACTGTTGGTGTACCTGTGCTAAAGTTAAGTTGAACATTATCCCAATTAACGCCAGTGCGCTGGCTTACCATAGCTTTGTATACCAATTTGATTTTAGACTGGTTGCTGCCAGCAATAACATCGTAGGTGGGTTCCCATCTGGCGTTGTAAACCAAATATTTTATTTCCAAATCTATGCTGGCGGCACTGCTGCTGTATAATCCGATTTCTAAGGCTTGCTGACTTTGATCTGGCAGTGTTTTCCAGCTTCCAAGTTGGTTGGAGACCTTTTTTAATTCCTTTTCAAGGTCCCTAATTTCCCTAGATATTTCGAGGGTTTTTAATTCAATCTCCTTGAGACGATTTCTATATAAATCAGCAAGCTTAACAAGATCTTCTACGCTTAAATCGCTGTCTTCTCCCAAAATCTTTTGATTGGAGAGGATGAGCTTTTTTTCCTCACTATAGGCGTTTAGAACGCGTTTTCTAATAGCCAGTTTAAAGTCCGTTTCATCATGCTTTTCTAATAGGCCTTGTACATCCGCAGGAACCGAAATGTCGGATAAGTAGTCGCGCTCCATATTAACGTAACTAATCTTTCCATTACCTAATCCCGAAAGTTGTATGCTTTGGGGATTGGCAAAACCACTAATTCCTTTAATCACAAAATTATTTTGCCCAGGACTTAAAGAAACTTTTGCCGATCGAGTGATTTCGGCACCCTCGAGGTAAACTAGAACTTCTTTAATGGGGGCGTCTAAATTTTTGTTTTGTCCGTAAACAGCTGTTAAACAGATGCTTAATAGACTTAATAAGAAAATAGATTTAAGTTGCATGTTATCGGTTTTGCATTTAAACGCAGAAAAGGCTGCATTTCGTTCGGAAATTATGATTTTTGAGGCAAAAGCAAAGCAACATGGCCAGACCTTTAATATTAGTTACCAACGACGATGGAATTTTTGCACCAGGAATTAAGGCACTTATTTCCGTAGCCGAAGAATTGGGCGATGTATACGTTGTTGCTCCAGATAAACCACAGAGTGGAATGGGACACGCCATTACGGTGGGAAATATTGTTCGATTACATCCTACCGATTACTACAAAAAGGTAAAAAAGGCTTTTATGTGTTCTGGGACACCCGTAGATTGTGTTAAGTTGGCAATTGCACATGTTTTGCCACGCAAACCCGATTTAATTCTTAGTGGAATTAATCACGGTGCAAATAACTCCATTAATGTTATTTATTCTGGAACCATGTCTGCAGCGGTAGAAGGTGCCATGGAGGGAGTTCCTTCTCTTGGTTTTTCTCATGCCAATTATCAGTACGACCTTGACTTTACAGGTTTAGGTGCTTATATTAAAAAGCTGTGTGAGAACGCGTTAAAGGAAGATTTCCCACATAAAACTTGCCTTAACGTTAATTTTCCAGATGTGCCAGCCAGCGAATTGAAAGGAATTAAAATTTGTAGACAGGCAGAAGCACATTGGAGCGATAGTTTCGAAAAGCGATTGGATCCGTCCGGAAAAGAATACTATTGGCTTACTGGAGTTTTTGAAGGGAAAGACAAGGGGACCGATACCGATATATGGGCATTGAATAACAATTATGTGTCCGTAGTTCCTACTCAATTTGATTTAACCGCACATCACGAAATTTCAAATCTAAACACCTGGAATTATGAGATCTAATTTTTCAAAGCATTTCTGGATAGGTTTTGTAATGGGCATTGTGTGCCCTCTTGTGGCATTAATTGCAATTTCGGTAGTATACAGCATACAAAGGGGAGAAGCTCCGCTTTACTTTTTACAGCAAGCTACCGCAGTAGAGGGGTTGCAAGCTAACCTGATAAAGTTGTCCCTGGTATTTAACCTCATTCCCTTCTTTTTATTTATCCGGAAGGGTAAATTTAGACATGCATATGGAGTTATCTTTGCCACCATTTTAGCTGCCTTCGTGTTGCTGATAAACTACGTTGTATAGTGGGGGAAAAGATTTTTATAATCGCTGGTGAGGCTTCGGGAGACTTACATGCATCAAACCTGGTAAAGGCTTTAAATAAGCAAAGCGAAAAACTTCAGTTTAGAGGTTTGGGCGGGGAGCTGATGGAGCAACAAGGTGTTGAAATTTTGAAGCACTACAAAACCATGGCTTTCATGGGCTTTGCCGAAGTAATAGCCAATATCAGAACTATAGCCAAAAATTTTAAGCTTGTAAAAGGCTGGATATCAGATTTTAATCCCGATTTAATAATTCTAGTTGATTACCCCGGCTTTAATATGCGTATCGCAAGTTGGGCCAAAGAGCGCGGGATTAAGGTGGTGTATTACATATCACCACAGGTATGGGCTTGGAAAGAAGGAAGAGTAAAAAAGTTAAAAACCACAGTGGATAAAATGCTTTGCATCCTGCCCTTTGAGGTGGATTTTTATGCCAAGCACAATATGGAGGCCACTTTTGTTGGACATCCACTTCTTGATGCTATTGCTAGTAGAAACCCTGGCGTGGAGGCTGAATTCCGGGCCAAATGGAATTTGGATTCCGATAAAAAGATCATAGCTGTTTTACCTGGAAGTAGAAAGCAAGAAATTGAAAGAATGCTTCCCGAATTTTTAACGCTTCAGAAAAAATACCCAGAATACCTTTTTGTATTAGCTAAGGCACCCTCTCAGGAAGACGAATTTTATGCGCAATACACCCAAAATTCTCCAATTGAAGCGGTAAGAGATACCTATGGATTGCTTGAGCATTCTTATGCAGCAATTGTTACATCGGGTACTGCCACTTTAGAAACGGCGTTATTTAAAGTACCCCAGGTAGTTTGCTACAAAGGCGGGAATATTTCCTATCAAATAGCGAAACGACTGGTTAAAATCCCATACATAAGCCTCGTTAATTTGGTTTTGAACAGGGAGGTGGTTAAAGAATTGATACAAAACGACTTTACACCGTATCAATTAGAGCAGTATTTTAGCAACCTTTTAAAGGAGGACTACCGCCAATCTTTGCTCAACAATTACGAGGAGTTGAGGGAAAAACTAGGAGGAGAAGGAGCATCAGCCAATGCCGCGAATGAAATTTTACATCTGCTTAATTAGTGTATTTCTAACCCATTTACTGTGGGCAGATGATACCTTACTTATTTCTATTTATAATCGGAGTAGTCTTCAGCAAGTTCTCATTAATCCAGACGGAGCGGTTTATACCGTTGAGGGAAAAGACTTAAATGTTTCTATTGCTCCTGGAGATTGGCTAAGGATTACCAAAAAAGAAGGTGCATTTCATGTCCAAGGGGCTAAGCAAGATTTTGGACTACACCGAACACTTCGTATCCGTGCGTCGGTGTCAAGTAGTCTGTTAAAGGTGTTGCCAGAAAATCCGAAAAAACTAGAACAGTGGTATGGAGGAAATATACGGGTAGAGTATACATTAAAAGGACTTAAACTACTAAACGAGGTAGCGCTAGAGGAATATGTTGCTGGCGTGGTACAAGCCGAGTCGGGAGTGGACCAAAACAAAGAATACTACAAGGTTCAGGGAATTATTTGTAGAACCTTTGCACTTAGCAACATCAACAAACATATTACCGAAGGATTTAATTTATGCGATCAAACCCATTGTCAAGTGTACCATGGTAAGGCAAGGGCAAAAAGTTATATCCACGAGGCACTAGGCGAAACTCAGGGAAAGGTGCTGGTAGACAGTAACCTAAGGTTTATAGAAGCAGTATTTCATAGCAATTGTGGTGGGCAAACCTTAAACAGTGAGGATTACTGGAGAGGTTCGATAAATTATTTACGATCGAAATTAGATTCGCTTTGCGAAAATATGCCGCACTGGAGCTGGACCTTTGCGCTTGAGTCAGATCAATGGTTGGGGTACTTAAAGCAAAAATTCAACTTCCCCATTCACGATACCATCCATGCCTACAATGCAAAAAACTGGCATCCCCAGTATAGAGGTAAATGGTTTTTAAACCCTGGATTTAGAATTCCAGTTCGAACCATAAGGGAAGACTGGAGACTGCGCTCCACCAACTTTTCTGTTGTTGAAAAAGATGGCATTGTAACCATAATTGGTACCGGTTTTGGTCATGGGGTGGGCCTTTGCCAAGAAGGAGCGATGGCAAGATCCGATAAAGAGAGTTTTTCCGATATCCTACATTTCTATTACGAAAACGTGTACATCGTAGATAAAAACCGGGTAGCTTTTTATAAAAAATATAAATAGCTAACTTAAAGGGGTGAACCCTACCACAGTCCCCTTTTTACGCGTTACTCTTGTAGCTATTCTGGCAGTTGTATGTCGAGTTTTTATTTTTAACGCTACACTTCCCGTCATATTACTGGCCTTTGTCTGCGTCCTCGCTTTGCTTTTTTTAGATAAACTCAAAAGACAATACTGGTCCTTCGCCTTTACTTACCTTCTTACTTTTTGCCTGGTTTTCGTGCTCTGCGACCATAAAATTAAGCAACAAGAAAGGGGAGATTTATTAAATCCTTATTCGAAAGTAGAGATCCAAAAAGTGCGGTTTGGAGAAAAGTATGCGCGTCTTTGGGTTAAAGATCTTCATTCTACCAATGGTATGGAATTATATATACCGGCAGATAGCATAAAAGTTGATGTATTCCCTGGTGATTTAATATTGGTTAAAAATAAGTTTAAACCCCTGGTAGATAATCCAATTCCCGGTCAATTTTGCTACGCAAGTTATCTCGCCCGCTATGGAATTTATTACCAAGCGTTTATCCAATCTGGAGGTGATTTTCAGGTTGTTTCTTCTGCGTCCTTCAATTTAAATAAGCTAGCTTTTAAAATTGCGAGCTATTTGAAGCGGAAATACAAAAAATACGGTTTAGATACCCATGAGCTAGGAATAGCGAGTGCTTTAATTTTTGGAGATAAAAGTGAATTAGATCGTAAGATCCAGGGTAATTTTTCCACTGCAGGAGTTATGCATGTACTTGCAGTAAGTGGTTTGCACTTGGGGATTGTATATCTGATAGCTGTGGTGCTGCTCCGACTAAAGAATAAAAATACCTTTTCTTATTACAAATTAGCCATGTTGTTGGCAGTAATATGGACTTATGCTTTGGTAACCGGATTCAGCCCGTCGGTGCAACGAGCAGCAGTAATGTTTTCATTTTTGGCTGTGTCTAAGAAAATTGCTCGGCAAGCTTCCATTTATAATGTTCTTGCTGCAGCGGCGCTAGTACTCATTATTAATAATCCACTTATCATATTCGAAATCGGGTTTCAAATGAGCTTTACAGCCATACTGGGTATCCTGCTTTTATACCCCCATATCTCGGCGTTAATTACGTGGAGATTTAAGCCTTGGAGGTTTATATGGGATTTAATGGCGGTCTCAATAGCAGCCCAAATTAGTACGGGTATTTTGGCACTCTTCTATTTCGGACAATTTCCCACCTATTTTTTACTTGCAAATCTGGTGGCGATACCATTGGTTACCCTATTAGTATGGGTAGGAGCCATATGCAATATTTCCTTTCTGATTTTCCCCTGGCTTAGCGGTGTTTTGGTCAGTGGCATAGGTTTTTTAGTGGAGCTTTTAAATGAGTTCGTAAGCTTTGTGGCAGGTTTACCTCATGCCTCTATGGTTACCCATAGTTTTGGCATATATGAGTTGGTATTTTCTTTGGTTGGACTGATATTTTTAACGGCTTCCTGCTACGGTTCAAAGGCTTTGTATAGGTGGGGATGGCGTCTGTGTTTGCTAGCCATGTTCATTCCCATATCTTCAGAAAAGGCAACCTGGGCAATTTTGAAATCGGGGAGGGATTTAATAGTGGCCTCTCCTAAATATGGCTGGGTATGGAAATCAAACTCGGAAACAAAGATTGGTGATTACCAAAAGTCCTTATCCATATTGGGTTTGGATGACTTCAAGGTTTATCAACATCCAGGGTTTGTGGATTTAGCCCTTCTGAACAATCGAATCTCAGTGTTCAATGCTCAAAACATATACGTGCCAAGGAAGGATAAAAAACCAGAAACCATCATTTTAACCGAGCCAATTTGGGACGTAGGCTGCCTGAACGAAATAGATCCGAAAACTATGTTTCTGGGTCCCGGTTTGGGTGCAGGGTATGCTGATTGGCTATACAAGCAGGGATTAAATTTCGATATAGATCTGCAACACAAGGAACGACAAGGCTTTTTCGTCCAACTTTAACTTTTTTTACGGCAAAAAAGCTGGACATTTGCACCAAATTTTTGGGTTTGAGATTGCGTTCCGGAGGAGTATTTTTCCTAGTTATATTTACTTTTTTAAGCTTCGTCGTTCAGGCGATAAATGAAAATCAAAAAGAAGGTTATGCAACCTTAACTGAGGGGTTAATTAAAGTAGATGGTGAACTAAATGAATCTGAATGGCAGTCGGCCCCAATTTTTACCGGCTTTATCACTCGAGATCCAGATCCAGGGAATCCTGCCAACCGAGAAACTGAGGTTAAAATCCTCTACAATAGCGAATCTCTATTCATAGGTGCCTACCTAAAGGAAGACGGCAAGGACAATATTTTACGTGAGCTTTCTCAAAGAGATGACTTTGCCAATACCGACCATTTTGGTGTTTTCATAGATGCATATAAGGATGGAATTAACGGAGTTGGTTTTTATGTTACCGCCGCAGGGGTTCAGTTAGATGCGAAAATGTCGGCAATGGGAGACGATTTTTCCTGGAACGCGGTATGGAACAGTGCAGTAACCATAAAAGAGGATGGTTGGTATGTGGAGATGGAAATTCCATACAGCGCACTTCGTTTTCCAGACAAAAGTGTTCAGGAGTGGCATTTAAATTTTGTACGCAATATCCGTCGCATACGAGAAACTTCTTTTTGGAACCCCATTAATCCAGAGGTAAATGGTTTCTTCAATCAAGCAGGACTGCTGAAGGGTATTGAAGAGATTGAAACGCCAGTTCGATTGCAGTTGTATCCATACATGTCTGCTTATGCCAATACGTTTAACGGAGAGCAGACATACTCTGTAAACGGGGGGATGGATGTTAAGTACGGAATTTCAGATGCCTTTACTCTGGATATGACGCTTATACCGGATTTTGGTCAGGTTCAGTCGGATAATCAGGTGTTAAACCTTACTCCATTTGAGGTGCGCTTTAATGAGCGTAGACAATTTTTTACGGAGGGAACAGAATTATTTAACAAGGGCGGATTATTTTATTCAAGGAGAATAGGGGGAAGGCCGATAAATTTTTCTAAACCTTACCAAGAGTTACAAGAAGGGGAGGAGGTTATTTCCAACCCTAGTGATGGTAAGCTGGTGAATGCCACGAAAGTTTCTGGACGAACAACATCGGGATTAGGTGTAGGGGTATTTAATGCCGTTTCTGCCCCAACTTACGCGGTAATTCGCTCTGCCGAAGGAGAACAACGTCAGGTGCAAACCGATCCATTAACGAATTTTTCTGTTTTGGTTTTGGATCAAAACTTGGGAAATAACAGTTATGTAACCTTAATCAATACCAACGTATTAAGAAACGGTGGAACCTACGACGCGAATGTAATCGGAACTGAATTCGATGTTCGCGATAACTCCAATACCGTAAGGGTAAGTGGTGGAGGTGCTTTTAACAAAAAGTACGGAGCCAACTTAACAGATCCGGAAGGATTTAGGCATAACATCGGTATTTCTAAAATTTCAGGAAACTTTAATTATGGTGCCTCCTATTACTTAGAGTCCGATACCTATGATCCAAACGACCTTGGTTTTCTGTTTAATAACAATTCTTTTAGCAAGTCGTTTTGGGGATCCTTCAATCAATATAAACCTTGGTGGTTCTTAAATAGATTTGGAATCAATTTAAGTGTTAGGCAAGAGGCCCTGTATCGACCCGAGAATTTTGTGAGTTTCGAAACGGAATTGAGTGGTTTTTTTATTACCAAAAACTTCCATGCTTTTGGTATGGGAGTAGAGCGTAGCCCATATGGCGAATATGATTACTTCGAGCCAAGAAGGTCGGGGTATGTTTTTATTAATCCACCAAGTACATCATATAGGGGATGGATTTCCACAGATTATCGCAAAACATTTGCGCTAGATGTAAATTTCAATCAGGAATTATTTGCTTTCCGTCAAGGTCCATCTACCTCTTTAAATATTAGCCCTAGGGTTAGGGTTAATAACCAGCTTTCATTCGTTTACAGAATCAATAACAGATTAAACCAGGATGAATATGGTTATGCCTTGTTTAATGGCCTTGGCAATTCTGATGCAGTTGATTACGATCCCAATGAGGTTTACTTTGCAAGAAGGGATAGAAGAGTGCACGAGCAAATCTTAAATGCTAGGTACATCTTTACCAACAGAATGGGGTTAACGGCAAGAGTTCGTCATTATTGGAGCGAGGTGAATTACCATGAATTTTTCAGCTTGCAGCCTAAAGGAGAAATGCTTGAAACCGAATATCAGGGGAAAAATAGCGAGGGTGTATCGCTGCACAATACAAGCTTTAATGCCTTTAATATAGACGTTGTTTTTACTTGGGTTTTCTTGCCGGGTAGCGAATTAAGTGTGGTATGGAAGGATGCAATTTTGGCCTCTAGAAATAAGTTGGCTGAATCGTATAGAGAGAATGTAGATTACATGCTTGGAGCTCCGAGGTCTGATTCTTTCTCTTTTAAAATCTTGTATTTTATTGATTATCACACCATGAGGAAGAAATTCCGTTCCAATTCAAACCCTATTGGTTAATTGGATTTTTTAAAGGAAATACGGATGGGATCCTTGTTCGGTAAACTAATGACGTATTCGTTCGGATAAGTTTTTGGTCGGTAAACGCGGTCCCAAATAGCTTGTCTGTGGTTTAACCATTGGGGAAGAAGAATGTCATTCCTTAAATCCGATTCAAAAATTTGTCGTGCATAAATTTCATCACCCAGAGTTTATGCCATAAAAAAAGGCTTCTGTTTCCAGAAGCCTTTTCCTTAAAAATTCGATAACTAAGACTAAATCACTTTAACACTTATAGCATTAAGACCTTTACGACCTTCTTTTAATTCGAATTCTACTGCATCTCCTTCTCTAATTTCGTCGATTAGACCTGAGATGTGAACGAAATACTCCTTTTCAGAAGCATCTTCTTTAATGAATCCATATCCTTTAGACTCATTGAAAAATTTTACTGTACCCTTATTCATGGAAATTAATTATGGCACGAAGGTAATATTAAATCTCCCCCGAATTACGTAACCACCTAATTATTTTAAGAAAAAGAGGAATATCATGTTAGTGGATTATGATCATAAAAAGGACTTCGGAATGTTTACTCGAATAACACTTCCTTCAGGTGAGGTTTTAACTAAAAGTAGATTTCCCTTAAGACCCTCTGCCAACTTTTTCACCGTGGCAAGTCCAATACCATTTCCTTGTTTTCCGTAGCGGTCTTGTCGAGTACCTGTGGTAAAAAGTCCGCTTAACTCCTTTAGATTATCTGGGAATCCGGGGCCATTGTCACTTACAATAAAGAACATGGTTTTTTCATCCTCTTCGAAAGATACTTGGATTTTTGCTTGTGGTTTATCGCAATACTTAATTGAATTGGTGATGAGGTTAATTAGAATTTGCTCTATCACCACACGAATACTTGTGATTTTTCTATCCTCAGGGAAATCGAAATCGACCTCTGCGTCTTGGTAGGTTTTATAAATGGATTTCAGGTGCATTTTTATGTCGTTCAGGTGAAAGACATGCAGATCTTGATCAATAGTGTTACCACTAGTGCTGTATTCTATCAGACCTTGGATGTAATTAAAAAGTTGGTGCGAAGCAGATTTTATCATTCCAGTTAATCCACTTGTGTTTTCGTCCTTTTCTATATGAGCGTCGGACAGCAAAAGCTCAGATAGGGTAACAATATTGGCCAAGGGAGACTTTATGTCATGGGCTGCAAGCATGGCAAATTTTTCAAGGGCCTCATTCTGAAGGGTTAAATCTGAGATCGTTTTCTCATGGGCGATAGTTTGCCTTCTACTTTCAAGCATATTTAGTACTTGCTTTGAAAGGACTCTCAGTGCTGCTATCTGATTTTCGGTGAGTTCTCTGGTTTTCTTGTCTATAACGCAAAGCGTACCAAAAGGAATGCCTTTTTCACTCACGAGTGGAACTCCTGCGTAATACTTGAAGCCTAATTGGTTAATCTCGTTGTAAAAAGCATTCAAATCTGGGTGTTCCTCAACGTTGTTTAATACATAAAAATCTTTTCCACTTTCGATTGCACGTGCGCAAATTGAATATTCAATTGGAGTTTCCCGAACTGGAATTCCCACTTTAGCCTTGAACCATTGCCTTTTTTCATCAACAATAGTTATTAATGAGATGGGGGCTTCGCAAATAGCAGAGGCGATTTTTGTTATGTTATCGTAATCCTCTTCCTCAAGTGTATCAAGGATATTGTAGGCTGCTATGGTATTTAATCTATCCATCTCGGCTTTGAGAACAGGGGGAGAAGCTTGGTTCATATTTTCAGCGTTTTTGAGGGTTTTGATTTAGGGGACAATCCTGGGTACTACCAGTAAAACTCCCGAGCCATTTCTATGGTTGTAAAATTCAATATTTGCATTTAACTCACTTAGCCAAAAGTTTACGATTCTTAATCCCAATTTTTTGCTTCCCGAGTTTATTTCATAATCTGTTGTGCTATTCAATTTATGTGTATTCTTAAATCCAATACCATTATCCTCGATGTGTAATTCATATTTATCGGTAAAACTCTTAATGGACAGATTTATAACACTTAGTTCATTTTTTTTGCAGCTGTGTTTAATGGAGTTGGATACAAGGTTATTTATAATCTGAGTAAAAGGTAAAACACGCAGGTGCATAATCTCTATGTCGGCCTTAACTTTTATTTGTACTTTCTGAAAGGCACCATACAGATTGTGCAATTGATGCTCTAATTTTAGAATGGATAAGGCCTTTGACTCGTTTTTGATTCCACCGGAAATACCTGTATTTGCGTCTAGTAAGTCATTTATGTACTCCAAAAGGTTTTTACTGTTGAGGTAAATATGACTCAAAAACTCCATTTGCTTTTCTGGTTCTAATTTAACTCCGTTGTTAACTAGAAACTGAGAAATTGAAATCATGTTTTGTAAGGGTGATCTTAAATCGTGTGCTGTGGAAAGAGCAAATCGTTCCATGGTTTTTGCAAAATTCTCCACTTTTCGTAGCTCCTCTTTTAAGAGCTTTTCTTTTTTTCTGCGCTCAATAAGCTCCACAACTTTTTTGGATAAAATCTGCAAGCATTTTACATCTTCATAATTAACTTCTCTTGCCTGATTGTCAATAACACAAATGGTGCCCAGTTTATTTTTTTCCTTGTCGATTAAGGCTGCTCCGGCGTAAAACTTCAAATAAGGCGGACCTGAAACCAGTGGATGAGAAGCTAAATTTTCGTCTTTACTAGCGTCGCAAACAACAAAAACTCTTGATTTAGTCTTCATTGTTGTTTTACACAATGAGTATTCCAATGGAAGTTCGGTTACCCGGATGCCTACTTTGGATTTAAACCAGAGTCTTCTACCGTCAATTAAACTAATAATGGAAATCGGCGTTCCAAATAACTTTGACGCCAAACGGGTGATTTCATCGTATTCATTTTCGGCGGTAGTCTCGAGAATATCAAGGGGTTCTAGATTGCTTTCGGGATAGGGGAAAGGGGATTCTAAAATTAATCCTGCTTTCATAGTGTTGGAGATAAGTGATTTACTGAGGTATTTTCAGTAATTATCCAATTTACAATTAGTATGCAAGCATAATATGTATAACCGCTTAACGGTACATTCTAACAGACTAGCCAATTTATTAGTAGGATAAAGTACTAGTTTAAGTGTATTAGTTGATCTACGTTGGTCTTTTGTTCAGTAGGCCATGTAAACCAAAATGTATTTCCGACCGATGAGTTAGATTCCATACCAAACTTCCCGCCATTTTGAATGACCAATTTCCTTACTATAGAAAGCCCTATTCCAAAATGATGCTTTTTGTTTTTGCTGAACCCTCGAAAAAAATTGAAAATGTCCTTCGCGATAAGCGGATCCATTGGTTTACCATGATCTGAAATCCTAAATAAAACAGAATCTGTCTGCAATTCGGTGGCACTTATAAATACCTTTCTTTTGTTTGAGGAGCTGTGCTTAAGGGCGTTATCTACCAAATTTAAAAGCACCTGCTCTAATTGAAATTTGTTGCCATATATATGGCTGGGAGCAGTTGAAAGATCAATATTCAAATTTCCTTTTCCCTTAAGTAACAGGTCAACATCAAAAAGGGCATCTGCAAGTTTGTATTTAGAGAAACTTACGTTTTCGTGCTCTCCTTTAGAGTAATTAAGTACAGTAAATATTAAGTTCTTCATTTTACCCATACAGCCGCTTATGTGTTTGAGCAATTCTTCCTCACCTGTTTTAAATTCAGGAGGCATTTTATTCTTTAATCTTTGAAAAAGATATTCAAGATTACTCAGTGGTGCCTTTAAATCATGGGTGACAATAGCAGAAAATTCATCCAAATTTTTGTTTTGACTGACCAGCTGTTTTTCCCTGTCTAACTGCTCTGAAAGCTCTCGGTTTTTATCTTTTATTTCTCTGATATACCCTAAGGTTAGGCGTTTGGTAAAGCCCATTATCATTACCAATAATGCAAAGACTAATACTAAATTAAGATAATTAAACCGCGATATATATTCGTTCGAAACCTCTACCTGTGGGGCTATATTTTGAGTAATCACTGCAGAGAAGAGCCAAGAACCAAAAGAAAGCGCCACGTAAAAATGGGCTGAAATGCTACTCCCTTTGAACAAAACAATCCCCAATTGGCTTATGGCTAAGAAATAGATTTGAAACATAGCCTCCTGACCAAAGGCTAAAACAAAGCCAATCAAAGCGAGGTTACATAAAATTAAAAAGTAATGTTTGGCTAGGTTTTGATTTCGATGCCCACTGTTGTTTAAATAGAGTGCAAATGCCGCCAAAATAAAGGATAAGGTAAAGATCGATGGACCAGGTGAATTTTCGAATCCAAACAAACTAATAAGCAGCACAAAACTATTCACTAACATACATGCAGCAATGAAAATGTTAAGCAGTTGCTGTTGGATTTTTATTGTTTCCTGATACGAATTTGTCGATTTTAGATTCGCGACCATTTTTATACTTAATTTTTAATTTAAGTACGGTAAAAATGAGGTTGTTGTTATTTTTATTAGATAGGTAAATTAAAATCTCCGATTAAATCATTTCGTCTAACTAGTATTAAACAAAAATTAATCAATAGGGATATTAGAACCAGGCCTCAATTTAAAAACACTAATTTTTCCACCGTTAGCTTTTGATTTTTAGGCCAAGAAAACCAATAAATGTTTCCAATTGATGAAGTGGTCTCCATACCAAATTCTCCACCGTTTTGAAATACGAGTTTACGAACTATACTGAGTCCTATTCCTAGGTGACTACCCGAGGGAGGAGTTGGTGTAAATTCAAAGCTATCATCCTCCTTTGTTGTTTCAATATTGCTGCCAATTGCAAAGTCGGTAACCTTAAAAACCAAGCTACCTTGATTTAATTCCTTTACTGTTATTTTTATTGTATTTCCATACTTAGCGTGATGAAAGGCGTTATCAATAAGGTTTAGTAATACCTGTTCGATTTGGAATTTATTCCCAAAAATTGTGCTAGGTGCCGTGCTGGAATCGAAATTTATTTTGCCTTTTGTTTTAAACGTATTTTCTAACTCAAGAAATAAATCGACTAACTTAAAATGTTCAAGTTTGCCATTTTTCAGGTTGGCTTTAGAATAATGAAGAATGCTTTCAATTAGTGATTGGGCGTTATTTACGCAGCTTTCTAAAGTGTTGTTTAGCCCCTCTAGTTTGTTAGTCTCTTGATTTTGGATGCTACTTTTAAATCGATCTACTAGGTACTTGAGGTTACTCAATGGTGCTTTTAAATCATGAGCCACAATAGAGGCAAATTCATCTAGTGATTTGAATTGTAGTTTTAAATACAACTCTCTTTCTATGCTCTCAGTAAGTAATTTGTTTTTGCGTTCTATATCTGAAATTATTTCCGACTTAATACGGGAACTGTTAAAGGTGATAATAATAAGAAGGGAAGTAGAGAAAATTGGGTTGATCCATTGAAAGATGTATAGAATTTCTGGACGTATCGAACTAATGGGAGGAATAAAGCTATATAGGATTAGAGAAAATACGAGGGAAGCCACAGTTAAAGCACTATAAAAGTAACTAACCTTTTTTCCCGGTTTAAATAAGACAACCGACAATGGGGCAATGGCTAAGTAGTAAAATAAGAAACCTGCTTCTATTTCAAATAACAGGTTGATAACTACCAAGGATAAGTTGCATAAAACGATGAAGAAATTTTTCCCAAATATCCGTTGGGAAGCTTTACCCTGATTGTATAAAAAGGATAGAATCATTCCAGCCAAGGTGCAAGTAAAAGCAGCTTGGATTATGGAAGCTGTATCACTATAAAAGGTAAAAAGAAGGACGACCCCATTGATTAAAATACAGGTGCCAGTTATTACCGAAAGCAGAAACGAATTTATTCTATCGGAGCTAGATTTATAGTCCCTGTTGAATTCAATTTTGGGTATGAGGTCCTTTAGCGTCATTAGGCTATTTGTGTTGGGGTGTTTGTAGTAATGACGTGAAAAGCAAATCAATTGACTGATAAATAGGATGAGTAGGCATTTATAGTCGATTAATAACATTTAATAGGGGTGGTTTTAGGGGTGATTAGGTTTACGCCCGACTTTTCAAATTGAAATTTGTTTTCATTTTGAAAATTTTAGCAAAGAAGTGTTAAAACGTAACTAGCAGAAATCCAGCGGTTTATGTTTTTGGCATGGACTTGGTCTGGAATTTGGTTTGCTTTAATTGGCATTCCCTCGGTGCCCACAAAACAAAGGGCTATGGCAACTTTAAAGTACATCAGAACAAAAGAGGGGGAAATCATTGCATTTCCCGAGTACAAATGTCACGCCGAATACGCTCACCTAAATCCTATTTCAGCGGGATTTATTGAGATGTATCACGACGAATCCGGTCACCTGCGATTTAGGTGCTTTGGGGAGAGTGTTAGCCTTAAGATAGTATCCAAGGAAAGGGAGGATACAGAGTTATTGAATAAAAAAATAGTAAAGAAAGAGTTATACAGTTTCTTCTAGGGTCTAGGTTGGTACGGTATGGCGACCCTAAAGTGGGCGGGGCAGATTAATCTGTCCCGCTTTTTTGTGCCTATAAAGTTGATTTAACATTCTACAAACGTAGCTCTATTGATTGCTTAGTACCCAACAAAAAATATTTATAAGTTTTGGACACCCAAATTGAATTTGATTTTCATTTTGAAAATTTTTTATAAATCCAGAACCTATGTAAGGGGCTGTAAATCAGTCTAATGTATTTTTGGTATGCTCGCTGGTCTCGTATTTGGTTTTAATTTTTTGCAGTCATGAGATTGCACTTAAAACCTTTTATTATGGCAACATTAAAGTATGTACGTACAGAAAACGGGAAAATAGTAGCCTTTCCAATGCATCATTCGCATTCCGATTATAAAACTCTTCGTCCTATTTCCGCAGGATTCATCGAGGTAAATAGAGGTGCTAAAGGAACTTTAGTTTGGAAGTGTTATGGATATAGTATCAGTTTAGATTTACCCTCGAAGCAGGAAGATACTTTTATACTTCACAACCAAATTGGTTATGAGAATTTGTGCAAAAGTTATTTTTGAGGTCTTCGGAAAGAATAAAATCTAACCGAAATGGTTGGGGGAGGATTATTTCCTCCCCTTTTCAATTATAGTTCATCTAGGGAAAGGGTTTTATCTAAAACCACTCCCTTTTCCGAGTCTTTTAGGGTGCACATTTCGTGATGTGCATCGTGCTCTAGAAACAGATAATACTCATTACTAACCGCTTCGGGTAAAAATCTTTGCCTTTCTTCCAAAGTAATTAAGGGGCGAGTATCATATGCCATAACCCAAGCTACCGGAATATGGTGTATAGATGGTAGTAGGTCGGCGGTAAATACAATTTGTTTTTCCTTGTATTTAATAATCGGAATCATTTGTTTATCAGTATGGCCATTTACAAATAAAATGTTCATCCATGGGAAAGGACCGTTGCCAATCCAGTCACTAACATCCAAGTGTTTTAATTGGCCTGAGCTTTCAAGACATTCGAAGTTATCCTTTAAAAAACTGGCTTTTTCCCTAGCATTTGGGTACATGGCCCATTCCCAATGATGCGAATTTGACCAATAGGTAGCATTTTTAAATGTGGGGTAAAAGTTCCCTTTGGAGGCATTTAAACTAACTGCCCCTCCACAATGATCGAAATGCAAATGGGTTAATACAACATCAGTTATATCGTCTGGATGAAAACCTTTCTTTGCTAAGGACTGCTCCAAGGTAATAGTGTCCTGGAGGTAGTAAAAGGAAAAAAACTTCTCACTTTGTTTGTCTCCCATTCCTGTATCGATAAGAACTAGTTTGTCGCCATCCTCAATTAAAAGGCAGCGCATCGCCCAAGTGCACATGTTATTCTCATCGGCCGGATGCCGTTTATTCCACAGGCTTTTAGGAACCACTCCAAACATGGCTCCTCCATCCAATTTGAAAAATCCAGTATCTATTACATGTAAATTCATAAGTCCGAGTTTAAGGTCCTAATATAGGAAACAGCAATTTCCTTGTTGGAATTTATTTGCGATAGTATATCTCAACATCATTGCTTTCTATATTTTCGTTGCAATGAGAGCATTTAATAGGGTACATATAATCGCCATTGGAGGTGCAGTAATGCACAATATGGCAATTGCATTAAAGAATAAGGGTATTAAAGTGTCAGGTTCAGACGACGCTATTTTTGATCCGTCAAAATCCCGCCTTGCAGATCATAATTTACTACCTGAGAAGATGGGCTGGAATGCAGATAGAATTACCGAAAATATTGATGCAGTTATTTTGGGGATGCACGCTAGGCCAGACAATCCAGAACTGGCGAAAGCTAACGGGTTACAACTGCCTATTTATTCTTTTCCCGAATTCATGTTCCAACAGAGTAGGCTTTGCAAGCGTTTAATTGTGGCTGGTAGCCATGGGAAAACATCTATTACAGGAATGCTTTTACATGCCTATAAAAAATTGAATAAACCGTTTAATTACCTGGTAGGATCAAAGTTAGAGGGGTTCGATTGTATGGTTGGATTCGATTCTAAAGCCGATGTGGCCATTTTTGAGGGAGACGAATATCTTAGTTCTCCGTTGGATAATAGATCGAAGTTTTTACACTACAAGCCTCATGCTGCAATAATAACAGGTTTGGCTTGGGACCATATTAATGTATTTCCAACCTACCAAAGCTACCTCGCAACCTTTGAAAGATTAATTCGGGATATTGAGCCGGGAGGAGCTCTGATATATTTCGAAGGGGATATGGAGCTAAAAAAACTGGTAGAAAAAAGACTTAACCCTAATATCCGTTATATTCCATACGGTCCATCCCTTGCCAAATCCTCAAGCCGTGGCGTAACCTTAGTAAACAAAAGTTTTAAAAATTTAGAATTACCGTTTTTTGGTAACCACAATTTGGCTAATGCCGAGGGAGCTAGGTTGTTATTAAATGAAATAGAAATTTTAGGATCTTACTTTTATAATGCACTCCACGATTTTAAGGGCGCAGCGAGAAGACTTCAGTTGATTTATCAAGACGAGGATAAAAACATTTATTACGACTTTGCACATGCTCCTTCTAAAGTAAAGGCAACTGTAAAGGCCGTGCGCGATAATTTTAAGGATAGAAAGTTTATTGCCGCATTAGAACTACATACTTTTTCATCTTTGGACAAACGCTTTCTCCCTCAATATAAAGGAGCAATGGACGATGTTGATGCCGGAGTGGTATTCTTCGATCCCAAGGTGTTGGAGCATAAAAAGCTTCCACCTATCTCTATTGCAGATGTTAAAAAGGCTTTTGGAAATCAAGATTTATTGGTGACCAACGATAAATCCGAGGTGATGACTTTTTTAGATAAAGCTGATACGGAGCGCAATAGCGTTCAACTATTAATGAGCAGTGGTAATTTATTTCACGATAGGGTAGAGGCTATCCGTTTTTAAGACCCGTTTCCAATTTGGTGTTTACCTCCCTAATTATCCTTGGGTGTAGTTTGTTACTATTTGCTTCAAGGAAATAATCCACTTCGTTTCTGTCAAATTTAACGAGGGATCTGAGTACCCAAGATACCGCCTGGTATATCATTTTGTGGTGGTCGTCTACCAAAGTTTTGCAAATTGGTAATACAAATTCTGAAGGGGAGATTTTAAAATATTTGATGCCACGCATGTATCCGATGGCACTGGTTAAAGCAAGTCTGCGGTACCACACATTTTCATGGTTTATCCAACTGCCTAGTGTGCTGATTTCTATTCTTTCCTCTCTTAGAGCAGGACCAGTTACTATACTTCCAAAGTAATCCACCGATACCCAGTTATCCTGGCATCCACTAAGGGAGATGATTTCTTCTTCCTTTAGTGATTTATTCCATTTTTTATCACTATCCAGCCATACATAAACAAATATTTGCCCCTCGAAATTTTTACTTGCTACCAGTTCCTGAGCCAATGCTAATTTTTGATTTTCTGAAAGGAGTTTTAATTCATTTCGCAATGCTTTATATGCCAATCTTAAATCTGGCATGGTAACACCATAAAATTCCATTGAGGAAGGAAAGTTTCTATGGCTGAATAAAATTCGATCTTCAGTTCCTAAGGATTTTAACTCCTCTAAAATGGTGGTAACCTGCATAAACTGGATTATAGTTTTACTCGAGATTTATTTACGGCATAAAAAATACCATATCCATTTTCTATGTTTCCCTGAACATTTACGGCACTGGCAAAGGGGTTGTACTTGGTGTAATCTTGTAAAATCGCTTGAGTAAAGAATCGGTATGCCTCTTCCGATAATATACTTATTGTAGCATACATTTCCTGTTCTGCTTCGCCACTTGAGTATTCATCCCAATACAGAGAGATTTTCACGCGATCTTGATTTCCTACATTTTCTATATAGGCTTGGTTCCCAAGATATCGAGTACCATCCAAGTCTTCTATGGGGTCTACTATAGCAAAGACCCTGGCATCATAGGTGTGTAAATTTTCATTGTGGTATGTTGTGATCGTATCGTACAAAGGCCAGGTTCCTTTCCTTTGTTTAATTTTTTGTTGCACCTCTCCTAAAATATACCTAGGTCTTGAGTTGTAGGTCCAGTCAAAATCAACTCTATATTCTTTAAAACTACTGCCTTCTTCCTCGTATGTGATTGTATTTGTTGCGTTAAAGCTACTGGGGTTTCTGGGAACAAGTGTCTCAGCGTATACCGTAGGGTAGTTAGTGTGGGATACAATTAGTTTTAATTGGTCTCCTGGATTCCTCGGTTTTCCTATATATCCACCCCATTGTTTAGTGTATTGAAGTTGCTCGCGTTCACCAGATTGATTTTCAAGGAAAACGTTTGCTCCCTTAATGTCTATAGGTCTCCAATCTCTAAATTCATTGTAACTAGAATCTGTACTAAATACATGAATAAGGCAGCTGTCAGAGGTCTGAATCATCCCATTAATTACCAATACGGGCGGGATGGGATCGGCTTTAATCTCTATTATTTTTTCGCAGCTTGAAGCAATTAACACGGTAATTGCACAAAGCAGTTTTAGAATGTTCTTGTCCATTTGAAAGAAGGTAAAATTGGTATTAATCCGTATGCGTCAGCCTTATTACTTTCGTTTAAATCAAGGCCCCAGGTGTCTACAAATATTGGGTTAACTCGGTTATAGGCATTTGTGAGCCCTATTTTCCAGATGCGTTCACCCTTTTTCTTGACTTTTTTAGATTCGTAGGCTATGTCCAGCCGGTGATATATAGGCATAACTTCACCATTTCGGTCCGAATACACCTCGATATCAAACCTATTGGCATACCAATTATTGAATTCATTGCCTTGGTAATTGGATCCTAAAAAATAACTTCCTCGAGGAGCCGTAAATCGGTAGCCACTGGCAAGGGTAAAAGCCCAGGAAAAACTTTTGTTTTTGGCGAAGTTCCATAAGCCTGTTTGGGTTAAATAAATGGGCCTGTCGTATTTGTAGGGGAAGTATTCATTGTTATCTACCCCCTCAATTTTTCTAAACGACCTAGAGTAGGTTAAACCAAAGCTTAAATCCAGGTTTTGGTAAGATTTACGAGCTCCAAATTCTGCTCCGTATGAATAGCCTTTTCCTTGTTTCAGTTTGCTTTCCCAATCATCGATTAGCACAAAGATTTGCTCACCTTCTTTAACTTCAACCACATTGTTAATGGTTTTTCCGTAGGCTCCAAACTCCAGTTCAAATCCATTAACATTAACCAAATATCCAGCGCTAATTTCATTTGCTCTGGCCGGCTTTAAAACATCGGTTGAGGTAATCCAAATATCTGTAGGGAGTGAGATGGCTGGGTTCGTTAAAAGATGCAAGGTTTGAGTAAGTCGACTGTATCCGAGAAAAAGCTCGCCCTTCTTAGGTAGATAAGAAACCTTTAACCGAGGATCAAAATTTAAATATTGCTTGTTCTCAACCGAAAGACGGGTGGAGTTTAGCCCTATGTTGCTTTTTATTTTTTTCGTCCAAGGTTTTTCCCATTCCCCGTATCCAATTAGCTCACTGCTCATAATTTTATTGGAGCTTACGTCACCAAAAATTTCAAGCCCATCCCCGCTGATTTCAATAATCCCTGGGCTAAATTCATGAAAGGTTTGATGTGCGCCCCAACGTGCGATTCCTCCATAAAAAGAGCTTTCCCAATTGGCTTTTATCGCTAAATCTCTAATCCCACTGTGATATCCTTCTTTATAGGTCTCATCGGGTTCCTTAAACTCAAATCCTGTGGCAAATTTATAGTCAGAGTAATATAGGTTGAGGTTCATAAATACCCCAGAGTTACTTCGGTGGTTCCACCTAACCATTCCTATATTATTTCCCCACCCAAAACTTGCTTTTTCTTGGTACCCATCTTCTTCGCGGGTCTTAAATCCAAATCTATCTTTCCCTAAGTAAACCGAGGCATAAAGTTGGTTATTGGGATCTAAGGTTATATTGTACTTAGCATTAAAGTCGTGAAAATGAAAACCACCGGATGCTTCGCCCTCTGATGCAGCATAAATAAAGGGTTTCATTAGGATATCCATAAAGGTTCTGCGTCCTGAAATCACAAAACTGCTTTGTTTTTTATCTCCAATTGGGCCTTCAACAAATAC
The DNA here is from genome assembly GCF_007995015.1 of Luteibaculum oceani. Classification (NCBI taxonomy): domain Bacteria; kingdom Pseudomonadati; phylum Bacteroidota; class Flavobacteriia; order Flavobacteriales; family Luteibaculaceae; genus Luteibaculum; species Luteibaculum oceani. Next base: position 7,375 of record NZ_VORB01000004.1, on the reverse strand, counting down.
ATGGCTTACCAAAGGTCCTAAACCTACGCTACCATTTAGTTTTTCTCTACTCCCTTCTTTGGTTTGGATGTCCATAACGGAAGATAATCTGCCGCCATATCTTGCAGGAAATGCTCCCTTAAGGATGTAGGTGTTTTGTATCATCTCTGGATTGAATACAGAAAACAAGCCCATTACGTGGAAGGCGTTATAAATGGGTACTCCATCTAAAAGAATTAAATTTTGATCCGGAGAACCTCCTCTAACCACTAGCCCCGTTGCTCCATCTCCCGCCGATTGTATTCCTGGAATAAATTGTGCGGATCTTAATACATCGTTTTCACCTAGAAACGCGGGAACGTGCTTAATGAATTTATGATCCATTTTAGTTCCAACCGCTTTTAATGGTGTCCTTTCCGCAATAATTTCTACGGTGTTTAAATCTATAGAAGAACTTAGGGCAAAGTCTAGTTGGGTTGCGTAAACGGATCTACCTTCGTGGCTTTTGGGTTGATATCCAACGAAGGAAACCTGTAGGTCTATAGTTGCTGAATCGGTGGTAAAAACATAAAAGCCGTAATTGTTAGTTACGGCTCCTTTGCCACTAATTTTATCAAAAACGGTAGCTCCATATAGAGCTTCTCCGGTTGTTTGGTCGGTTACCTTACCTGCAATTTTGTTCTGAGAAAAAATCGGAGTTGCACAAATTAGTGCTAGGTAGGGTAGGAATTTTCTTAAAAGCATTAAAGAGTTGTTAAAAACCGCTCTAAATATACTTTTTAATTATTTCGGCAAAAATTTTCTCAAGTACATAAAGAGGGCAGCACTACCTGCAGCGTAGAATATGGTAATTACCAGAAATCCCAACATGCTAATGGTACTGTAATTGAATACCGTAAAAAACTCTTCCATGTTGGATTGCGCTTTTTCTAGTTGTTCTGGAGATATGTTTCCCGCTGATTCCAATTGGCTTTGAATTAGCACTTCCTTCTTGGCTTCAAATGTTTCGGGGTTTATCCACCCGTAAAACACCATTAAGAAACCTGTTAGTATAAAGGTGTACAGTCCTCCCGATTTAAGTCCTTGCTTTATGAAAGAAGTAAAATTTCTCTGGTTAGGATAAGCACGGGCAAATGCCATGATACCGAAGAAAACAGAGAGTAGAATCATTAAAATATGAAGTAGGAAAATGTATCTACCGCTTTCCTGTGATTCAAATCCGAAATAAAAAAGTGCCAAACGAATTAGAATGGCACTTATTGCAAAAAATAGGGGTAATAACATAATGGTTATCCATTCATTGTTATAAAGAACTCCTCGTTGTTACGAGTTTGTTCAACTCTGTTTTTAATATCTTCCATAGCCTCTATTGGGTTCATGTCGGCTAAGTATTTTCTCAGGATCCACATTCTTTGAAGGTGCTCCTTGTCCATTAATAGGTCTTCTCTACGGGTTCCAGAAGTTTGAAGATCTATAGCAGGGAATAATCTACGATTTGCTAGTTTTCTATCTAGCTGTAGTTCCATGTTTCCTGTTCCCTTAAATTCTTCGAAAATTACCTCATCCATTTTCGAACCCGTTTCGGTAAGCGCAGTAGCCAAAATGGTTAATGAACCACCGTTTTCGACGTTTCTTGCAGCACCAAAGAATCTTTTTGGCTTGTGTAAAGCATTGGCGTCAACCCCTCCAGAAAGAACCTTACCTGAAGCTGGCTGAACGGTGTTGTAAGCTCTTGCTAAACGAGTTATGGAGTCAAGAAGAATTACTACATCGTGACCGCATTCTACCATACGCTTCGCTTTTTCAAGAACGATGTTTGCAATTTTTACGTGGTTGCTCGCTTGTTCATCAAAGGTAGAGGCAATTACTTCAGCATTAACTGAGCGCTTCATGTCGGTAACCTCTTCTGGGCGTTCATCAATTAATAAAATAATTAAATAAGCCTCTGGATGATTCGCTGCAATTGCGTTGGCAACCTCTTTAAGTAGTACCGTTTTACCCGTTTTGGGTTGCGCTACAATTAATCCACGCTGACCTTTACCAATAGGGGAGAATAAATCCATTATTCTAGTCGAAGTAGTGGATTCCTTTTCAGCAATCTGTAACTTTTCCTGGGCAAATAATGGGGTTAAATATTTAAATGGAATTCTGTCTCTAACGAAGTCGGGTTTTCTACCATTTATTTCTTCCACCTTAACCAGGGGGAAATATTTTTCTCCATTCTTAGGAGGTCTGATTTCACCTCTAATGGTGTCCCCCGTTTTTAATCCAAATAATTTTATCTGTGATTGAGATACGTATACATCATCGGGTGAAGGTAGGTAGTTATAGTCTGAGGATCTTAGAAAACCATACCCCTCTTGCATCATTTCTAAAACACCCTCACAATAGATGATTCCTTCGAAGTCGAATTTATCGGTTGGGTCTTTTTCCTGATTGCGGTTATCGTTGTTTTGGTTTTGTCTGTTGTCGTTGCGACGGTTGTCTCTGCGGTCATTGCGTTGGTCACTACGCTGATCATTGCGTTGATCATTGCGTTGATCGTTCTTTTGATCATTGCGCTGGTCATTTCTACGTTCACGACCTTTTCTATCTTGTTGCTCCCCGCGATTGTCTTTTTGATCTCTTGTGTCTCTAGAGTCTTTGTTTTCTCTAGCCTCCTTTGGCTCTCTTGGTTCTCGAGCTTCTCTTTGGTCACCACGAGATTCCCTTTTATTCTCAGGTCTTTCTTGGTTCCTAGGTGAGCCATGCTCAGACTTCTGATTTTCTTTTCTTTCGTTATTTGACTTTTCAGATCCTTCTTCTTTACCAATATTTCTTGGTTTTCTAGGACGTTGATTTTGTCCTTCCTTATTGGAAAAAAGATCTCGATCTGAGCTTGCAACTGGCTTTTTCTCCTTTGGTTGCTCGGCAGCTCCCTTTTCGGGGGCAGACTCAAATAAATTGTATACAGCTTCTACGTACTTAGGATCGTCGGCCTGTTTATCTAGAATGCGGTAAACAAGGTCAGTTTTTTTTAAACCAGTGCCTCTTATCTTAAGCTCTTTGGCAATTTCGCGTAAGTCAAGAATCTTCTTGGCTTTTAGTTGCTCTATGTCGTACATTAACTATTGGTTATTATCAGAAAATAATGAGTGGAAAAATCAATTAAGACTTTGTGGATTCGACAGTGAAAGGAAACTTAGTAACTGTCTCTTGCCTGCAATAATAGACAAATTTCCATGTAGCACGCATAAGTTAACTAAAAAAAATAAGATATGTTTTAACAGACCCGTGTTGAAACCTATATTTGCCCGAAAAATCTTATGTGGCAGCGAATCCAAACGATATACATGTTACTTGCTTTTGTAGCATTGGTGCTTTTTAATTTTTTCTCTTTAGCTAATTTTTCTTTTAATGATACTACCTGGGAGTTAATGCCTTATCAGTTTGTTGGAAATGAAATGGGAGGAGCCCCTTTATACTTTTTACGATTTGGGGGAATAGCGGCAAACCTCGTTGCATTGGTAATCTTATTTATGATAACACGCTATAACAATAGAAGACTACAACTTCGTTTAGGGCACATATCCTATTTCTTCCTTCTTGTTTTAACCGTTGTAATGTACATTAACATGGGGTCGATTAAAGACTTTATGGAGGAGTCTATGGGTAAAATAGAGGTAGTTTACAACTTGGGTTCGTATCTTCCGGTAATAGCAATCGCCTTTTTAATATTGGCTAATCGATCCATTAAAAAGGATGAAGAACTTATCCGATCAATGGATAGGTTGCGTTAAATTTTAGCGCGAGGCCCCAGTTCAACAACCCGTAAATTTTCTGGTTTTCCATTATTAATATCCAAAAGCAGAATAGTTTTGGTTTGATGAAATCCATGCCTACCTGCGGCACCTGGATTCATGTGAAGGTGTCCAAATTCCTTGTCTCGAGTTACTTTTAGTATATGACTGTGCCCGCAAATAAATAGATCGCAGGGGTGCTGCTTAAACCAATCTTTTATCTTACTTGGATAGCGTCCTGGGTTACCGGCAATGTGCGTCATTCCAATTCGTAGTCCTTGGATATCGAAGTATTGAAATTCAGGAAATATCTTTCGAATTTCATGGTTGTCGATGTTGCCGTACACTCCTCGTAGGGGTTTTCCTAATTTTTCCAGCTGGTCAATTACCGTTTTTGCACCCACATCTCCAGCATGCCAAATTTCATCCACCTCGTTTAAATACTTCCAAATTTTGTTATCGAGGTAACTATGGGTATCAGAAATAATGGCAATTTGCATAAGTAGCTTAGTTTTGTTGCGGTGGAAAATTACGCAGCAAAAATATCATTTGTAGGAACGCATTTTCATGGATGGCAAATTCAGCCCAATGCCATTTCTGTGCAAGGGGAAATTGAAAATGCTCTGCAAACCCTTTTCCAAGAAAAGATTGATGTTATAGGATGTGGCAGAACAGATGCTGGTGTTCACGCGAGTGACTTTGTTCTCAATTTCCATGCTCCCGATAAATATGAACCCTCAAAATTGCGATTCAAGCTTAATGGGCTTTTAGGAGATTTCATTGCCTTTCATAAAATTCAAACTGTAGCTCAAGATTTCCACTCTCGTTTCGATGCCACCGAGCGTAGTTACCAATACTTCTGTCATTTAGAAAAAGCACCATTCCTCTTAAATAGGTCAATGCACCTGCGGAGAATTCCAGATATTGATCTTATGAATCAAGCGGCCCAGTTGTTTCTGGGAAAAAAGGATTTTGAATCTTTAGCAAGAACCAAAAGTGGGGTAGATCATTTTATTTGTGAAGTAACAAGGGCAGAGTGGAGTTGGATCGATAATAATAGGCTGGTATTTGATGTATCTGCAAACAGGTTTCTTCGGAATATGGTAAGGGCCATGGTGGGAACCTTGTTACAAGTTGGGTATAGAAAAATTCCACCCTACGCGATTGAGGACATTTTAAATGCTAAAAAACGCTCTGCAGCTGGAGAATCAGTAAAAGCTTGCGGATTATACTTATCTAAAATAAAGTACCCAAACATCACATGGCAACAGCAAAAGCAGTAGAAAAAAAGGATTCTGTAGCGGGTAAGGCTTTCGATTTCGGGCTCTTTAAAAGAGTTCTCCGTTTTGTTGGGCCGTATAAGGCGAAGTTTATGTTAACCGCAGTGTTAACTATTTTGCTGGGCTTCTTGGCACCAGTTAAACCCATGTTAATAGGTAATGCCATTGATAAATACATCGCAACTCAAGATCAGCAGGGATTACTTAATATAACCATATTGGTAATAGTTGTTTTGGTTATTGAGTCTGTTTTTCAATTTTTTCAAACCTACAATGCAAATTGGCTGGGACAGGCGGTAACGATAGATTTAAGGTCTATCCTTTTTAATCATGTAAGTAAATTTCGCTTAAAGTTTTACGATAACACTCCTATCGGAACCTTGGTAACAAGATTGGTGTCCGATATAGAGACCATTGGGGAGATTTTCTCCCAAGGTATACTTATTATAATAGGGGACATTTTGAAGTTGGTGGTAGTTATTGGCTACATGTTCTATAAAGATTGGGAGCTTTCTCTGCTTTCTATAGCCAGCATTCCGCTGTTGTTAGTCGCCACAAACATTTTCAAAAACGCTATTAAAAAAGCATTTACAGCGGTGCGCCAACAGGTTTCTCGCTTAAATGCTTTCGTGCAGGAGCATGTAACAGGAATGAGTATAGTCCAAATCTTTAACCGAGAGGAGGTAGAGTTCGAGAAATTCAAGAAGATTAATGAACAACACATGGATGCGCATATCAAATCGGTATGGGCAAACTCCATATTCTTTCCTTTGGTGGAGCTGTTTTCAGCTGTTTCCATTGCTCTTTTGGTATGGTACGGTGTTAAAGGCGTTATAAATGACGAGGTAACTTTTGGTGTTCTCTTTCAATTTATCCTTATGATTCACATGCTGTTTCGCCCAATTAGGCAGTTGGCAGATCGATTTAATGTTTTGCAAATGGGTATGGTTGGGAGTGAACGCGTATTTAATCTATTGGATACCAATGCAACCATAGAGGACCAAGGACATATTAATACAGGAAGTATTAAAGGAGAAATCAGCTTCCAGGGGGTTCATTTTGCCTATGTAGATGAGGACTATGTGCTTAAGGATCTTAGTTTTGATGTAAGTCCAGGGCAAACAATAGCATTTGTTGGGGCTACGGGAGCAGGAAAAACGAGTGTAATCAATTTAATCTCTCGCCTTTATGAGTTCCAAAAGGGGCAAATTTTATTGGATGGGAAGGATTTAAGGGATTACGTACTTAATTTTTTAAGGAGAAATGTTGCGGTAGTGCTCCAGGATGTCTTTTTGTTCTCAGACACTATATATAATAACATCACATTAAAGAACCCCAATATCAGCAGGGAGGAAGTAATTGCTGCTGCGAAGGAGGTAGAAGCACACGAGTTTATATCGAAATTACCAGGCGGCTACGATTACGATGTTAAAGAAAGAGGGGGCATGTTGTCGGTTGGCCAGCGCCAATTGATTGCTTTTATAAGAGCATACGTGTATAAACCGAGTATCTTAATACTAGATGAGGCTACATCGTCTATAGATACGGAGTCGGAATTACTAATTCAGAAGGCAATTGACAAGATTACCAAAGGGCGTACTTCAATAGTAATTGCCCACCGTTTAAGTACTATTCAGAAGGCGGATAAGATCATTGTTTTGGAAAAAGGAAAAATAATTGAGCAGGGTTCACATTATGAACTGCTTGAAAATCAGGGGCATTACAAGACCTTGTTTGATTTACAATTTGGGGAGGGATAATTTTTTTCATTTTGTGTTTGGAAGTAATTAGAAAAAGGCTCTATATTTGCAGCCGCTTTCGGGCAAACGTTCTTTTCCAAAACTATCGGAAAGTCAAGTACAGCAAGAGATTGCGAGAAAAAAATTTCTGAAAAAAGTTTGAGAATAAAGAAAAAGTTTTCTTACATTTGCCCTCCCTTTTGAAAGAAAGGGACTGAGAAAAACAAAGCAATTTGTTTACTTAGGAATAAAAGAAAACGTTCTTTTTAATAGCAGGCATTCTGATTTAACTAACTGAGAAATCGGCGAAAAAAAATCGAAAAAAAGTTTGCGATTAAATGAAAAAAACTTCTTACCTTTGCGCTCCCTTTTACGGGAAACACGCTTGAGAGATTGAGTGTGGGAGTGAAGGGAAGATAAGGAATAGAGAGTTCTTTGAAGTATTGTTTGGACATCGAAAAGTCTAAGATTAAAAAAGTTTACCTGAGAGTAATAAAACTTAAAGTTTTCACAACGGAGAGTTTGATCCTGGCTCAGGATGAACGCTAGCGGCAGGCCTAACACATGCAAGTCGAACGGTAACAGGGATTGCTTGCAA